>CAYPZJ010000429.1:0-4499 GCA_964414635.1 uncultured Spirochaetia bacterium | reverse complement strand
GGATCGGAGGGAGGGGCATTCAGCCAAATTAACTTTCGGACCCGGACAGCACGCAGTCGGGGAACGATAACGATTCCATAGGTATACCCTGTTTTTTTGCATCGAGCATCTGTTGATAGATCGCCAGATGCTTTTCACCACTCACCCGATAATCTTGTTGTTCCGCATAGGCACGCGCACCCTCACTAAGCCTTTGCCGTAACGCCACATCTTCAATAATTCGGATCAGTTGGGTTGAAAACGAGTCTTCCGTTGGTTCTGCGATGAGTCCATTTACTTCATGGGTTACCATATCCGGTATCCCTAATACATTGACACCGACTACCGGAGTATCGTTAATCATCGCTTCGATTAGTACCAGCGGTTGATTATCGGTTAATGACGTCATTAAAAACACATCGGCTGCTCTATAATAATCTGCCAGTACATTTTGCGTCATAAAACCGAGAAATTGAATTTGCTCGGTAAGTTGGAGTTTCCGTGTTAATTGCTCTAACCGAGCCCGATCCTGTCCTTCCCCAATAAAAAGCATTCGAAATCGGGGTTGTTTCTTTGAAAGACGATGGAGGCAATGAAGCATCAGCTGTAAATTTTTTTCTTTCCCTATCCGTCCTACAAAAATGAGAAGGGGTACGTCTTCTGGGATATCGAGCTGCGCTCGCACCCCTGCGTTTGGATTGCCTCGAAATTTATCCAACTGTAAACCCGTTGGCAAAAAAGATATAGGCTTTTTGGTACCCCACTGGGCTAATAACCGTTGAAACGCTCGGGAGGGTGCTATATTCAAATCTACAGCATTTCCATAGTTGCTCATTGCATGGATTGCCCACCCTTTAGCAAAACGCCCTATAACCGGAATATAGTGTAAGTAATCGGGATAAAGTGTATGAAACGTAAATAACAGCGGTGCGTTATAGGTTCGAGCATACCAATTTCCGATCCGTCCTACTAAAAATGGGGAATGGGTATGAATAATATCAAACCCATGGGATTTCCAATCCATCCATCGCCACCAGAGGGGATATATAAACCGATACGGTTTATACATTACAAAATTCATCGATGGAACCCGGATCACTTGCTCGGGATTGGAATCAGTATAATGAGGGGAATAGGGTGCTATGATGGTATAGCGATGCCCTAACACCTCAAATGCTTTCCCCAAGTTATCTACTGCAGTAATTGCCCCGTCAATACACGGGTGATACGCGTCTATAAATAATCCAATATGCATAGTGAGCGGTCCTATTTATCCAAGATCGCGATGAAATGATTCAAGGCGATGTGCTAGTTCGGGAATTTGCTCCATCGTCGTTAGAGAAGTACATGCACGAATTCCTTCGGTTCGCGTGCTTCCTGTGCTCGATAACGAAATAGCACTCACACCATAATATATTAGATTTTCTAATAGGGGTCCCCCGTCCATACCGGGATAAGCAACGGTGAAGTAAAATCCATCCGCCAACGGTTCCCCCAAATCATTATCATAAACTAAGTAAAACCCATTATTTAAAAATGCTTTTTTCATTTCTTTTGCGCGTCGGGCATATTCCTTTACTGGCTCTGTAAACCGATACGTCCCATCTACTGCCGCTTCCATTAGCGCTGCCAAACCGTATTGGGGGCTTTCTGCTACACATGCCGTATTGGCATACATCCCTCCATGAACAAAGGCATGTCCCAAATTGGAGGAACCATAATACTGTTTCAAAGGGGGGGCTTCGGTTTTGAATAATTCGGGGCTTAGAATAGCTACTGCAATCCGTTGACCAGCATAGGAGAACATTTTAGAAGAGGATATTAAAAGGATATATTGATCGGTATAGGAAGCAATCGTTGGTTGATAGGGTGGTTGATAGGGGTTGCCATAATCTACTCGAAAATCCATCGCAAAGTAGGCAAGATCTTCGATCGCAATCACATGATATTTCGCACAGAGTTTGCCAATCCCTTCTAATTCTTCGGGTTTTAAGACAATCCATGCAGGATTATTGGGCGTGCTATACATAATGGAACTGATGGAACCGGTTTTAAAACGTTCCTCCAATTTGGAAAGCAGCTGTTCTCCTCGAAAATCATAAAAATCAATGGATTCGGTTTTCAATCCCCAAACATTAGCCTGCATTTTATTCACAGGGAATCCTGGATCTAAAAATAAGATCGTGTCTCGATCTTCAAACCGCCGCCCAGCAATTCCAATACTAACAAATCCTCCCTGCATGGCTCCGTTGGTAGGAATACAACAGTGTTCGGGAACATCTAAATCCATAAAAGCTTTGCAAAATTTCTTTGCTGCTTGTTTTAATACGGGAACGCCATCAAAAGGTGCATAGACATTTGCCAAATGTTTTTCTTTTAATGCAGCAATTTCTGCTTCCAGCGCAAGTTCATTCACAGGTAAACTGGGGATCCCAAATTCCATCCGAATATAAGAAACCCCTAATTTTTCTTCGATTGTATTAATCACCCGATTCATCTCTCGGATAGATGCGGTTCCGATATCATACCCAAAATCCTGAACAATCGATTGAACAACGGTTTTATCAAACGGTACCGGTTGATATGCCATGATATTCCTCCAAAAATCAATCAAGGTAGCAAAAGGGAATTAAATGCTGCCATACATCTGGGAAATTAGTTCGTAGCGACTGTTTCCCCGTCCAAAATTAAAAATCATGCGATTGGATAGGGATAGGGCAATTAAGGCGGATGAATAACTACCCAACATCGTCGCGAAATTGCTTTGTACCATATTAAGCAAGGCGGATGATAAACGCAGAAACGATGATTCAATCATGGCTTCACCATTATCATACTCGAATAGATAGTTAATCATTTGGCATACAATTTCCAATTGACTTTCCGGATGCCGGTAAGCAAATCCAAATGCTTCTCGCAATGATTCATCCGGATACAAATGGGTTGCATATTCAACCATTTTTTCATAATAAAAAGCGTCATCATTCCGTATACTCAGGGGAGAGATGGCATCCAGTCGACTTGCTAGCCGATCTCCGGTGAGGGAAGTTTTGCTGGTATCCAAGATCAGCCATATAGCATAGATTAGCCAGTTACACAACGACTCTTTGTATATACCAACACCCAGGCTTGCCAACGACGAGGTGATGTTTTTTATCGCATGCAAATAAGTGATTCCCGAGATACTGAGTAGCCATCCCATCGATTTATTAGCTTTAAAATCCCGATTGTTGTGATCAAATAATAACGCTCGTTTCAAAGCGGCTAACCAGAGAATATTGAAAAATTCGGTTACATGCATGGATCTACCGTGGAGTTCGACTACCAACTCGTTTACTTCATCATAAGAAAGCATGATAAACCCATCCGATGCGCCATGGATTTCCTCCCGGGATAAAATGCGGTCGTGGTTGGTCGAATTGATGATTTTTTTTATGGTGGGCTCTAGATTATGCCGGATTTCATCTAATTGGGGGATGTCTCCAATGGGATTAATAAATGCATATCGCTTTGCTATCGCGGGAATCAGTTTATCCACATCAGCATGGCGATTTTCACACAGGTATTTAATAAAAATGCTGGTTTCGGAAAGGCTTTGTCCGCCCAAATCAAAGAATTCTGAATTTAGCTTCAGTAGATAGTCGATCTTTTCCATGCGTGATTTACATAGTTTGAGATAATGTGTAGCAGCGGAAAAGGTCACTACTTCATTTAGATCCGAAATCCCTCGTAAGGTTCGCCGAAGCAACGCTTGTTTATCTCCTTCTTCTTCCATTTCAAGCACCTTGGTTCGCTTTGGGAATTTCGTATCTTTAATCGAATTGGTTAGCGTCCATAAACCCAATTTATAGGCAGAATGAGTACACAACGTATGGGATGCAAGCGCCACATTCTGTCCGAATAAAAATCCTGCGAGGGGGCTATTGGCTCCCATAGGGTCAAATTTGATGCTTTCTTCTATGATATAGGGTATACTAGCTTGAACAATCGGTTCAGGTTGCTCCTCCCTCATAATAACAAGGTATTGGCCATCAAGATTCCGGTCTTTAAAGGTGGATGTGAGTTTGTTCGGTTTTTGTTGTTCAGATGTCATAGGCATTGAATCATCAAAATAAGGATCATTGTATTTCAACATATGGGGTTGTGATGAGAGGCACCAAACCGGGTTTAATCAATCCCATCTCAATAATTCCAATCCCATAGATTGTGTGGTCTTTGTAACCATGTATGGTTTAGGGGTGTTTGATGTGCAAGGTGTCACACAACCCCCAACTAAAAAACCATTTCCGCACACCTATAAGATAAAGAATTTTCGAGATAAATAAAAACCAGCCCGAGGAGGGTGCGATTTTTGTTACGGGTGTATTATTCTTGAAGTTGGGTGGGTTATTGCGAAAAAATAAGTGGGAGCCTACATTAAACGACGACCCACCTGTACAATTTTTTGGATGAATTCGTAAGGGCACGTTGTCTACTTATATATGCTTATGTTAGATTGAGTCTATAACATACCCTAATAG
>CAYPZJ010000428.1:0-4505 GCA_964414635.1 uncultured Spirochaetia bacterium | reverse complement strand
AGATAATCACCGCTGCGTAACTGTTCCAATAACGTATAATACCTGGGATGGGATCGGACTGTAATTGGTGTAATAAATACATAATACGGTGATGGACATCCAGGTCTATTTCATTACCGAACCGGACCAAAAACGCCATATCACCATAGGGGATTAATTCATAATTCATATATTTTTATGGAACCACGTTAAGTCGGGTATGGCACTCAGGGCATTCATTTCCATTGACCAAGTGGTTGGAAATTATGCTATATCGAAACCGCTTTATGCAAACCGTTCCACACGACGGACAAGTGGTATCCTCGCCTTTTTTTAAAGACAGATTCCCAACAAAAACATACTTCAGTTTCTCAGAAGCAATGCGATAAGCATGCTCTAGATCTTCTGCAGAAGTAGCGGGGATGCTCATTTTATACGTAGGATAATAGGCAGATAAATGCAAAGGGATGTTAGGATCAAGTTCAGCTAGATAATCAGTTAGGCGATGGAGATGATCCGGTTGATTATTCAAAGTTGGAATGATTAGATTTGTTACTTCCATTAGTACATGATCGGCTTGAGCAATTCGCTCAATGGTTTGAAGTACCCATTTAACATGTGCTCCGCAATAGTATTCATAAAAGGAGTCTTCCATGGATTTCAGATCTACATTGATCGCATCAATATACGGGAGTAATTCGTTTAATGGTTTCGCATTAACATATCCATTGGATACTAAAACGACACTTCCCCCGGCTTCTTTGATTAACCGCGCAGCCTCCATGATATATTCAAACCAAACAAATGGTTCGGTGTAAGTAAATGCTACGCCGATCGATTTTTTCTTAATCATGGTTTCAGTCAATTCTTCCGGGGTAAGAGAGCTCCCTTGTATGTTGTGTTGGCTGATTTGCCAATTCTGGCAAAATTTGCAATGAAAATTACAGGCATTAGCTGCGATGGATAAAATGTGACTTCCTGGTTTAAAATGAAACAATGGCTTTTTTTCGATGGGATCCATCGATAATGAAACAGCTTGATTATAAATCGTGGAACGAAGCACTCCCTGGTCATTGATTCTCCCCATACATTCCCCCGTTTCACCAGGTTCAAGTTCACAGGTATGAGGACAAAGCAAACAACGAACGCGCAGCGAATCCCCCAACTTTTGGTAGTATTGGGCTTCAATCATATTAGTTTCCTTTATCAAAATAAAAGATATGGTTAAAAAATGATTTTGTCCACTCCCATTCCATACCCTACCACACACGGTTGACATAATTCAGGCATATACATACTTTTAGTGTTATCCACCTGAGAAGGGAGATTGATATTCAATGAAAGTGCCAACCATTATTCTAACTTTGTTGATAACCATCACGCTTATTCAATGTAATACAACATCACCCGAAGAAAAAGCAGCCCTCGATACCATCATTCGGGGAGCCGAGTTTTTTCATACGATTGGATATAAAGGGGGATATGTAGGAATTTATTCCAAAGATCTGTCTACTCATTATGGGGAAGCGTTTTATGAAGAAGCGAAGGAGACCGAAATTTGGATTCAACCTCCAGGAACTCCTAGTGTTGGTCAAACATATCTTCGAGTGTTTTTATTAACCGAGGATGCAAAATACCTACATTATGCTGAACAAGCGGGAAAGGCATTAGCTTGGGGGCAACGTCAGGTCGGGGGGTGGAATCATTTAGCCGATTTAGAACAGATGGATCCTCAAGCAGAACAGATTACACGGGTGGAGGGTCATGGAACATTTGATGATAATATTTCCCAGGGCGCCCTAACATTTTTAATGAATTTAGATCAGTTTGTGGATGCACGGTGGTTAACGGAAGCGATTGAACTGGGCTTGTCATTTCTTTTAGAAAGCCAATATGAAAATGGGGGATATCCTCAATGGTATCCAAAAGTTGGAAGGGAGTATTACGATTATTATACCTTCAACGATCGAGCTATTAATGATTGTATTCGAACATTAATGATCGCCTACAAATACTATGAGAAACCTGAGTATCGCAATGCAGCATTGAAAGGTGGAGACTTTATTCTTCTGACCCAGGGAGAACCGCCCCAAGCCGGATGGGCACAGCAGTATGATTTTTCGCTCCAGCCTGCATGGGCTCGCGCTTTTGAACCACCCGCTTACTGTTCATTTGTGACTGCAAATAATATCAATACCTTAATTGATTTATATTTGTTTTCTGAAGATAATCGTTTTCTCGAACCTATCCCATCAGCGATAACCTGGTTGACCCAGTCTAAATTAGAAGAATCGGTATGGGCTCGGCTGTATGAAGTGGGAACCAATAAACCCATTTATGGTGATCATGACCATGAAATTCATTATACCTTGGAAGAAATCAGCGAAGAACGTAGAAACGGATATTCCTGGCAGGGAAGCTATGGCATTAAGCAAGCGATTGCGTATTATGAATTAACGAAAGAAAAATCCGTTACGCAACTCCAGGAAATGAAGGAAACGGGATTATTGCCTATTCAACCCCAAATCAGTCTGGAAACACTGGAAAAGAAGGTCGCAGAAATTGAACAGAAAATGGATGGAGAAGGTCGATGGGTAGCAGAAGATGATATGATTTATGCTGCTGAGTATGTTAAGAATATGGATACATTGTGTACCTTCATAGAAAAAAAACGAGGTGTTCGATTACCCATTAAACCCATCCGATAAGAAATAACCAGGGGGAAGGATTTAAGTTATGATGAAGCATTGGTTGGAAGGATTTTACCAGCAGCTTGTAATTGAAAGTCAAAAAAATGAGCATACTGCGTTTACAAATAAAGGACCCCATGCATTGCAAACGTTGATCCATAAACAACAAAAGCAAATGCAGGAATTACGATATAGACGTGTTCGAAATGGATATCTACGCAATCGAATGTTTTATGAACCTAATAAACCAGTGATATATCTTATGGATTGGGCACCGCATTTTTTTTTAACACCACATGAACACCACAATCGTCCCTGTTTCCTATTAATTGTGAAAGGGCAGATTGTATGTTCAACTTATATAAAGCATCAAATCGATGGGACCACCTATACACTTGAATTGAAAAGGACGACGGTGTTTAACCCCATGGACATCTGTATTGTAGATGAAACAGATACGGATATTCATTCGATGTTTATTACCATGCCGTCCCAATCCCTTCATATTTATCCGGATGATTATACCTATTATCAAGCATTTCATGTAAAGGATGATCATACCTACAGTCGAAAACCAATGTATGTAAACCCTTCATAATGTATTGTTGTACAGGTGATTAATCATCAAGCATACAGAAACCAAGTATAGAATTGCGAGTCTACAACTAAAGGAAGGACTATGCACTCCGAACATGCAGCATTGCTGGATCAGATCATCACACTTATACGGGACCATTTGGAAGAAGAAGCCCGTACCCCCATCATTCCTTATGAAAAACCAGACGACCTTGCTGAACGCTTAGTTCTAGAGGTTCCAGAAGCACCACTGCATCAGACTGAATTGATAAAACGCCTTAAGGAAGTATTAAACCATACACCCCGTATCGGTTCCAACCGTTTTTTTAATCAGCTGTTTGGGGGAAGATTACCTGTAGCGGCAGTAGCGGAATTTTTGAGTGGCATATTAAATAATTCCATGTATACCTACAAAGTTGCGGGAATACAAATCTTAATTGAGCAAACAGTATTGAGCACGTTTGCTTCGTATATTGGCTATCCCGATGCGGAAGGCACGATTACTCCGGGTGGCTCCTTATCGAACTTGGTTGCTATGTTGATTGCTCGGAATGAAAAAAACAATCAGATACGGGATCAAGGATTGGATGGTACCCCATATACCATTTATACTTCGGATCAGGGACATTACAGCATTCATAAAAATGCTGGAATCCTTGGATTAGGAAGAGAAGCAGTGCGTTGTATTCCAGTGGATCAGGCGGGACACATGATCCCAAACGCGTTGGAGCAACAAATTAAACAGAATATTCAAGCAG
The DNA here is from genome assembly GCA_964414635.1 of uncultured Spirochaetia bacterium. Classification (GTDB taxonomy): domain Bacteria; phylum Spirochaetota; class UBA6919; order CAYPZJ01; family CAYPZJ01; genus CAYPZJ01. The sequence continues at coordinate 502 of CAYPZJ010000428.1, read as the reverse complement.
GATGTATTCCACTTTTTATTAATGCTACTGCGGGAACCACCGTCTTAGGTGTATTCGATCCTTTAAAATCGATTCATGATATTTCAACACGCTATAAGATATGGATGCATGTGGATGGTGCTTTTGGAGGGAGTTTATTATTAAGTGCGAAAACCCGTCACCTGTTAGAAGGGGCAGCACAATCGGATTCGTTTACCTGGGATGCTCATAAAATTATGGGTGTTCCCTTGACAGCATCCGCATTGCTTTTATCTCGAAAAGGATTGTTGAAACGTAATCTGAGTGAACAAGCAGAATATTTGTTCCAGGATGATGAGGATCGTTATAATCCAGGGAATGAATCCATCCAGTGTGGAAGACGAAATGACGCTCTCAAAATTTGGCTTGCCTGGCAATATTTGGGTAAGAAAGGATATGAAGAACGGATAAATAAATTAATGGATTTAGCAGACTATGCAGCACACGTGGTGCAACAGGATGACCAGCTCACCTTGATTCTCCC
>CAYPZJ010000427.1:0-4506 GCA_964414635.1 uncultured Spirochaetia bacterium | reverse complement strand
AGGGCTTTGCAGTTGTAGCAGATGAGGTGCGGAGTTTAGCGGAAAATACATCCGATATTGCGAAGCAGATTGTTCAAGAAATGATAAACATGCGTACCACAGTCCAACGGGGTGTGGAAGTATCCCAAATTATTCAATCCCAATTCAAGACCATTGCAACCAAAGCAGGAGATTCATCTGCTAAAATTAATGATATTTCTCAAGCTGTATCCACCCAAAGTGAAAATGCCCAAAACTTCTTGACTTCTACCAACAATATGGTGGATACCTCCCATACCCTTTCTGAAATCAGTCAGTCCCAGCAAGCCAGTTCTGAATTGATATCTGAAAACATGGATCGATTAATTCGTAATTCTCATGAATCCTTTGATACCATTGCCGAGATGGTTGGCTTTTATGATCGTTTGGATGAAAAAATGATTGATTTGGAAGATCTTGCTCAAAAAGATAAAGAAATTGCTGATCAGCTCAGAGAAGTTATTCAAAAAACACCATCAGATCTGGATGAACCGGAGGAAGATGGGATGATATCCCTAGCAGAACAATCCGAATCCCAATCCGCACAATCAGATCGAACGAATCCTTAATTTAATTCAACCGTATGATACGAGCATACCCAGTGCCTGGTACCTGAGCCATATTTAATGTTATGGTTATTTGTTCAGGTGGATTCGTATCAACGATGTATTCTAACCAATCAAATGCACCTCCCCACAGAATGCGTTCGGTGATACCTGATTCCACATAGGGGGTAAAACGTGGACCGGTCAAATGCAGTTCGCCCACATCCCCTCCAATTATCCGGGTATCGGTCAAATCAATCCCTTGGATCATACCCGTTGGTTGGTACAGTTCGGGGCTTAGAAAATTATATTCGGGTTGACTATTCAACGTCTCATCACCCCCGTCAAGAACTAGGGTGGTTAAAAAATCTCCAACAAACTGGCTTAAATCCCTTCCATCATCGCTGACACTTGCATATGCACAGGTAAATTGATTAAAATTCTCACACGATTGTTCCAATAAATTTTGAATGAACCAAAATGCTTTATTTTCTGTAAAGCCATCCCCGCGCCAAAGTAACCCATCAAATTGTTCAATGGTATAACGTAAAAATAAGTAAAATAAACCGCGTGTAACCAGCGGAACACTTGTATTGCTATTAATAAATGATCGTTGATAGTTTACAGAACTCTGTAATAGCTGTTGCGTTAGATAGACAGGTCCCCTTGAAGTTTCCCCAAGCCCTGTGATGTCTTCTATCAAATACGACATCCCTTCATTGATGTTATAATAAAGTCCTGCCGCAGGAGTACTAGAAGCAACAGCCACGCCATCTACTTTTTCTCCCCAATTCTCATAAATCATACGGCTATAATTTAACAAATGTTGTAATTCGTGAGCCGTAGTCGCCCGTACCTCTGCTGCATCCCAATATCCTGGACGAGCTGCATAAATTATGGGTGCTTCATTACTCTTGTTGTTGGAATCCGTACGTTGAAAAAAGTCTACTCGGTTAAAATAACCGATGAGTGGGTACTCCGGATTTGAAAATGCTGATGAGAGTACAATATACAATTTCCTATCAGGAACAATAGCAGGTACCTTCCCAATCAAATCCTCTTCCACAGGTAGAATAAGATTATCCAAGGTTGTGACAAACGAATCCAAAGCCGTCTCCAAGTCAGAATCAACCAAATCTGTCGTATTCGGTGGATTCGTTATATCCAGCAACCAAACCGAATTATTGGTGATCCGAACAACTTGCGCGTCGATCTTTTGCCAGGCGGATCCTGATAAAGTGGGATTATTAATAATTATATCCGAAACTACCTCCCCGATTTCAGGATCTTGGTTAAATATTTGCGACAATTCTACCTGGGTAGTATAGGATGATATCCGCTCCAAAGTCTCCCATTGCCAATTCTCTAATGCAATACGTGCATTTCGAGCTGGATAGGATCGCATGGGTGCTGTCATAGTAGATGTATCTTTTCCTGGTGTTTCCGTTTGGATAGTATACGATCCACTTACATAACCAGAATAGCCCATATAGTCGGGATCACCGGGCAATGTATATGGTATGATGATATACCGATCATCTTCCTGGGCATTGTTAATCTGGAGATGAACCTGTTCCTCTTCATCTAAACAAATAGGCAGGACCGACCCCGGTTCCATCTCTGACAAATCGATTGAACCGCAAGGAACTGAAGTTGCCTTAACCGGAACACCAGAACTATAATACCGTTTTTGATCTTGAATGATGCAGGTATAAATTTTATAATAATAAGTTTCCCCTGTACTAACATCTGTATCCGTCCATTCTTCCGTTGTTCCTTCTAAATCAATGCGGGTTCCATCCGTAATGGATTGGGGGATGTGATCCGGATTTTTAACGATAACAATCAAATGTAGGGGTTGAAAAACCTGCCATCGAAAGGTAAGCGCATTTTCTGATGGCGTAACTAAATGGAATAAGATTGGATAGGGATCGGGTACAGGATCATCCGTGCATGCAGAAATAACACCAAGAAAAGAAGCGATCATGAGCAATACAATAAGAATCCTGTGATTCTTTGTTTCCTGCTTGCACTCTGGTGTTGAAGCGATTCGATTCTTTGAATATGAAAGATAACCTGGTTTAGAGGTACTCCCAATCCTATAATCATACATGATGAGCCCTCTCACACCCGATGAAATAAAGATCGGAATTCATCAGGATTTGGAATCAGATCAACAGCAATAGTGAGCGTATAAATCCCACAAGGGGGTTTCCCCCCATGTGTTAGCCTTTAGTAGTCCCAGCCCTCTTCTAAGCCATAATCGTATTCGGTTCCTTCAGGGTCATCCGCCAGATTATCTTCCAGCGCTTCTTTCAGATCTTCGGGATCACCCACAGGTGCATCGGGATCGTGCGGCAACGTTGCCGCACTTCCGCGTACCTGGGTTCTCCAATCATAGATACCCGAATTGGAATAATTCACATCCATACCCGTTAGAGGATCTGGATCATATGAATATCCACTGCTGATTCCCGCCCCACCAGAACCACCATGGTTTCCTACGGTAGGTTGGGTATCACTTTCGATATCCTGACAAGAGAAGAAAACGAGACTCATACTGAGGATAACTAGGATTGTAAGCAATGTTTTCATAGCTATCCCTCCTTTTAATTAGGCTCTATCTTAAGTTTAACATTCCAGGGGAGAAAGTCAAGGCAAAAAATTCCGATAGAAGTCAGGATGAATTTTCTACCAAGAAAAATATAACCTTGTTTTAAGGAACCGACAAACAAAGCATTCTTATTGGATGAATCTCAAACTGATGAAAAGTACAATCACCTTAATTGGGTTAACCTAGTAATTAAAGGGGAGTCGTGCGGCTTCGCCACACGAGTCCCAAAATAATCCACTCATTTGGAGTGCAGGCATTTATATCACTTTGAGATCCATCCATTCTCATTTTTAATCATGCTTTTACCATACTCCCTCGCATTGGTAGTCCCAGTATATTTAGCGTAAAACAATACGTGTCCGACGGGTGATTCCCAAAGTTGCGTTTTTTTTTTATTATATTATCTTACATGAGATGATGAACGCTAGCAAGGAATAGATATCCAACATGGTAAAGCCTTTCACACCTCTTCAGATACTTAGTCTAGGATTTGCGCTGATTATCCTCCTGCTTTCTTGCGGCGGAAGTGATCCCAAACCAGACGAATCTGCCAACACACCCCAACCTGCCCAAATATCACCACTTAAGGTGGGATTGGACGAACAGGGACTTCGATGGATCGATCCAAACGAAAAAGGATCGGTTTATTACATGCATCATGTGAGTCAAGAAACCACAGACTTCATGCATGAAAAAGTTAAACAATTGATGGAATACTTCACCTGCGATCAATTAACAAAGGATGATGATACAACCATCCAACGTATTATGGATTGTTTGTTTGATTATCTGGAAATGTATCCAGGAGATACTAAGGCCCATTATTTATTAGGAAGTATTTATATCCAAATTATTCAAAACGATGTGGAATCCTTGCAATCAGATTTTGAAAAGATGCTAAAAACAGCATATTATCACTTTTCCATGGTATTGCGATACAACCCGCTTCACGAAGAAGCCCTTCGTATGATCGAACAATTGAATGCCCTGGTTTCTGCATCTGGAATTACAAATAATCTTATGGCATACCAAGCGTATCAAACTGCCCAACAGTACTTTTTCGCACGTCAGATAGATAAAGCCATAGAACTATTACAAAAAGCGCTGGAACAAGACCCAAACTTTCTACATGCAAAAACATTACTCGCTTCGTACCTAATTGAGCAGGGACAAACGGATGAAGCAAAAAGATATTTAGACGAAGTATTACAGCAAGATCCTGATTTTACACAGGCACTCAAAGTAAACGCTAAATGGTATAAAAAACGAAACGATACCGAACAAGCAAAGCAGGAAATCATACATTGCATAGCAAGTGACCCGGGTTAC
>CAYPZJ010000426.1:0-4532 GCA_964414635.1 uncultured Spirochaetia bacterium | reverse complement strand
AGCAGGAGGAGGACGCATCAATTCCACATGCCAGGTATAAAACCGACCACCAATCGCACCTTTGTGTTGACAATAATTGTTTTTTTTCATAATTTGTTGCCGGTGCTGTTTGTCTAAATACATATAAGGGGGAAACATTATGGGATTAGACGGATGGATTTTAACGATAGGATTGATTATTGGAGGCTTCATGGCTTCTTCTAGTCTTTTCGTAAAAAAGAATGAGAATTTTGAAAAGATTGTAAAAGTACTCAGTACATGGCAAGGATGGATCGGAATTGGTGTGATGATTGGGGGGATTATTGTATTGATTATGGTACTTGCATCAGGAATTTTGCGCTATGTCAATGCATTATTCATTATCCTCTATCTGGGAAGCATCATACTTGCTATGGTTCTTGGATTTCTAATGGCAATCGGGCTTTTACGTACACGAAAAGAAATTCCACAGGATAAACTTGAAAAAGTCAATAAAATCATATCAGGTTTCGGGATTCCATTAGGAATTGCAGGCTTGATTATGGGAATATTCTGGCTTTTAAATAATTTTATTCATTTTGGTTTTCTTTATTCCTTTTAAAATCCCCACAGAGATGGTAATCGGTTCGTAAAAACTAAGGAACGAACGATTTGTCAAATATTATCTGGGCTTCATCGTACCCTTAACAGGCTGTCCAGACTTTTTTCAACCCGTTGAATTGTAGGGACACAGGTTGTATGCCAGTAATCTGCAATCGATACCTATACCTAAAAACAGACCCTATATTCCAAACGTTGTATGGATAACCGTTAGACAGCCTGTTAAGAATACAGTTGAAGATAAACCTGGTAATTTTGTTTGATCTTTTGTTATGAGGATAATCTCTTAGGTAGGTCCAATATCCTCCTTGATATTTGTAGTTTCTAGGTGGATTTCTTTCTATTAGAGTTGGACTTGCCGGTGCCTACCAATCCTAAAACATGAATACCTATCTATAGAATTCGTGTTGCCGCTCCGAGACAAAACGATTACCTTTTCAGGATAAGAATAATCTATGACCCAACCAAATCGTTTGATCCATGCACAAAGCCCATATCTTATCCAACATGCATACAATCCAGTAGATTGGTATCCCTGGGAGGAAGAAGCGTTTCAACGTGCAAAAGAAGAAGAGAAATTAATATTCCTGTCCATCGGGTATGCAACGTGCCACTGGTGCCATGTGATGGCACGAGAATCGTTCTCAGATGAATCCGTTGCTGCTTTGCTAAATGAACATTTTATATCAATCAAAGTCGATCGAGAAGAACGTCCAGATGTAGATCAAATCTATATGGATGCATTGTTGCTTTCAGGACAACAGGGGGGCTGGCCGCTATCTATGTTCCTTACACCTTATGGAGAGCCCATTGTAGGGGGTACTTACTTCCCACCGGTTCCGATCTATCAGATGCCTTCCTTTAAACAAATACTTACACATTTAATCGAATTATGGGATGACGATCGATTTCAAATCGAAAAGCAAGCCCAGTCTATCGCCCAGGCGATTCAGACCCTTCATCGTCCTGAATTTCAAAAAACTGCTGATTCCAGTTGGTATCACCATGCAATTCGCACGACTCTTAAAAAATACAGTGAGGCATTTGATTCACAAGCTGGTGGATTTACGTTTCAACCTAAGAATAAATTCCCTCCAAACCTTGGATGTGCCGTATTGCTTCGAGAATTTGTCTTGTCGGGGGATGCTACTTTACTTGATATGGTGGTAAAAACCCTATATGAAATGAAACAAGGTGGGATTTATGATCAGTTGGGTGGAGGGCTCTGTCGGTATGCAACAGATTATCAATGGCAAGTACCTCACTTCGAGAAAATGCTGTATGATAATGCCCTTTTTACACAGACTTTATTGGAAACGTATCAAGTAACCCGAGATTCATTCTTTTTAGAGGCTGCTTTGGATGTACTGGGTTATATTGATAGCGATCTGGCTGCGCCGGACGGTGGGTTTTATACTGCCGAAGATGCCGATTCCGAAGGGACAGAAGGAAAATATTATGTGTGGAACCGCGATCAGCTACAATCCTGTTTATCCCAGGAAGATGTGGAGCTTGCCTGTACATATTGGGGTATAACAGAATCAGGCAATTTTGAAGGGAACACCATCCTATCGATACAGCAGTCACCAGAACAACTTGCTGCTCAATTTCAGTTATCCCTTTCAGCTTTACAAAAACGATTAAAACATATTCGGATGAAGCTGCTTGAAGTACGAAAACAACGAATCCGACCCTTCCGGGATGAAAAAATACTGGCTGCTTGGAATGCCTTGCTGATATCCGCGTATACCTGTGCAGGACGCGTAAATCAAAATTCAAGCTGGATTGAAAAAGCAGAACGTGCAGCACAGTTTATTCGATTCCAAATGCATAATTCCGAAGGGCGGTTGCTTCGGAGTCAATATAAAGGGAAGGGAACGATTCCAGCTTTTTTAGAAGATCTTGCACTCGTTGGGAATGCCTGGCTGGATTTATTTGAGGTAACTGGTGATATAAAATGGGTCGATTGGGTAATGGATGTGGTAAAACAATTGCATACTTATCATCGAGAAGAACAAGATGGGTTTGCATATTACACCAATACCGCGAATGATTGTTGCGCTTTTTTAATAACCCGTACAACAATTGATCAGGATGGAGTCATTCCATCAGGGATGAGTGCGCTGGTTCGTTTATATATTCGTTTAGCGATCTATGGACATCGATTCCCCTTTTTAGAAGAAGCGGAACAAATTTTTGATTTGTTTCAAGAACGGTTGATGCAAGGTTATGGCATGGAAGCCATGGTAACCAATTTGCAGCTGTATCAAACACGATTACGGTACATGGTAATTCACTATACCAAAAATTCCTCACGTTGGAAGCAGCTACAATCAGAGCTCCAACAACATTTCACCCCATGGATTACTATCCTATTCGTTCCAAACGATCAGCTGGAAGCATACCAAAAACGACTCCCCATTTTAAAGGATAAAACTCATCATGATGACCATGAAATTTCAGGATATTTATGTGATATTCATGGCTGTCATCAGGTTATGCACACCCCTGAAGAAGTGAAAGCAGCTGTGCTTGATAATTCTTATATCCAGGCTTTAAGGGCAGAATCATAGCTGATTAGTTCATTCGATTGAAAGAATCGGGTAATCTCCTGGCGTGCACTTTCAATTCCATCCGAAGTATGAATAATATTCATTCCTGTATGAATTACATAATCACCTCGGATGGTACCTGGCTCTGCATCTTCAGCTTTCGTAGCACCCGCCATTTTGCGTATCATGGTTACAGCTTGATCACCTTGCACGACCATTAATACTACCGGTGAAGCAGTAATAAAAGAAACTAGTTCTCCAAAAAATGGTTTCGATTTATGTTCCTGGTAATGCTGTTCTGCTTTTTCTTTTGAAATCATGCTCAGTTTCATCGCAGCGATGGTGAAGCCTTTCCGTTCAATACGCGTAATTACTTCTCCCACCAAACCACGTTGTACGCAATCCGGTTTTAATATTACCAGTGTTTGCTCCATAATGATTTATCTCCATTAGCCTTGGTGCCCCTCACAAAAAAGAATATAATCACCCTTATGGGAAAACCCAAATGACTTTAAATCGAAGGATTAATCTCAAAATGGTGTAACCATGGGTGGTTTCAATAATAAAGAAGAACATTGTTTTGAGCAGCGGAACGCGGAACCAATCTTTATTAGAAACGAAATTGCTTAGATCGTTCGCAATGACACCGCGTTTGTATCCTCATTTTACGATTCATTTTAGATCAACCCCATACGCGTGTATTTGGTCACATATGGAAATCTGGTTGACGATGGTTAAACAGCCTGTTTAATCGTCGATGAATAGACATGCTGACATAGAGCATAATTTCCATTTGTGTTACATATATGTATTTGTTTTTATGGACAACATAGTATAAATTACATAGGGGATAGACCGAAATGAATGATCCAAATGAATCAGTACATGTACTGTATCAACGTATAAATACATTGGAGAAGGAACTCCAAGCTGTGCAGAAAAAGTATGAGATACTAGAATTGCAGTTGGAAAAAACAACCCAGGAATATGAATATGCGAATGAACAATTGGAAGCAAGTAATGAAGAATTAGAAGAAACAAATGAAGAATTACAGCAGAGTATGGATGAATTGGAATCCATGAATCAAGAATTATTTAATCGGGAGGGATCGCTACGGGAGAGCGAAGAGAAATATCGAATGGTTGTTGAAAATGTTGGAGAAGCAATTACTGTAGCAGATAAAGATGGTATACATTTATTTATGAATGAACGAGCTGCTATGATGCTTGGTGGAAAACCAGATGATTTTATTGGCGTGTCTATGTATGATATGTTTCCAGAAGAATTTGCAAAAGCACGGCATGCGGATATTCTGGAAATCATACAGCACAATAGACCGAAAATAACTGAATTCAGTGCTCCTCTTCCAGATGGTATACATCATTTTATCACCAGCAATC
>CAYPZJ010000425.1:0-4534 GCA_964414635.1 uncultured Spirochaetia bacterium | reverse complement strand
GCGTATGCTTTTTATCGTTCGTTGGAAGATATTCCGGTTACATATGAGCGCTTACAGAATTACATAAAAGAAAAAGCATATCAACCCATAGGACATCCCGTAGAGATCTATCCTCCCGATAACGCCCCCGGCGATGTCACTGCCGAGGTTCAAATCTATTTTGAAAAACCTGAGGAGGAACCAATCCCAGATCTCGATTTAACTCCTAAATTGGAAATCGAATCGCATACCGAATCAGAAACGAATGGAGAGGGCGCATGAGTACCTATTTGACTGAAAAAGCGATTCAAGATTTAACGAATGATCGAAGACAGATTCATCCGTATCCCGAACTTGCATACGAAGAGCATCAAACCCATGCATTTATTGTTAACCGGTTGAAATCTTATGGTTATGAAGCAATTCAAACCTTAGGAGAAACGGGAATCGTTACGATTCTTCAAGGAAGCAAAACGGAACCAGTTCTTCTTCTACGAGCAGATATGGATGCGCTTCCTATTACTGAAGAAACAGATGTCCCCTTTATCTCAGAGCATCCTGGGAAGATGCATGCATGTGGTCATGATACCCATGTGGCAATGTTACTTGCGGTAGCACGCTATTTCAAAGAACACGAAAAAGAATTGCGAGGCACATTAAAATTTGTTTTCCAACCAGCAGAAGAAGGTGGCTTGGGCGCTCGGAAAATGGTGGAACAAGGAGTATTAGAACAACCTCAAGTCGATGCGTGCCTTGCCTTACACGTCTGGTCCTCAATTCCTACTGGCAAAATTGGACTCAAATCGGGTCCTTTAATGGCTTCGGTGGATCGATTTGATTTACAAATCCAAGGGAAGGGGGGACACGGAGCGATGCCTCAGGAAACGGTGGATCCCATTGTAGCAGGATCTCAATTGGTAAATGCATTACAGACCATTGTCAGTCGTCGAAATTCACCCATGGAGCCCACAGTCGTTACGGTGGGATCCTTTCATGGTGGTACTGCATTTAATATTATTCCAGATGGAGTGGAACTAACCGGAACCGTTCGCACGTTTAATCCACAGGTGCAACAGGATATAAAAACCCAGTTTGAGCAGATCACTAGGCATATTTGTGAAGCGCATGGAGCCACATATACATTAGATTACGAGAGTATTAACATTCCAACCATCAATGATCCAGAATTGACCCAACGAATAGAAAACAGTTTGATTACTTATCTAGGAAAGGAAAATTTAGATTCCGATTGTCAGAATATGGGTGGGGAGGATTTTTCGGAATACCTGCAACATATCCCTGGATGTATGCTGTACATTGGATGTGGGAATGAGAAGAAGGGATGTTCGTTTCCGCATCATCATCCGAAGTTTAAAGTCGATGAGGATGCTTTACCATTTGGAGCCGAGGTATTGATCCATTTGGTACAGGATCTACTTAATAATCCTTAAGATACGACAACGATTGAACGAGTGCACCATCAAACTTATCCGGATATTTGTTATGGAGATGTTCAATCTGATCCACTACAATTTGATAGCCACTGTAGCTATTTTTGGAAAACAAATTTTCAACAAGATTAGCCATAAAAACAACCCGATCAAATTCATTAAGTTTGATCCCTTTAATGGATCGGGGAAATCCTTTACCATCCGGTTGTTCGTGGTGATTTAATATAGCGCAACATGTATCATCGGGGAGGCTCAGGATATGCTTGGCTGTTTTGTACCCGTATATGGGGTGGGAAATGGGTAAATTTAATCGATCCCGTGGCACCTTAAGATTTTCCATTTCGTTAATCCATTGATATGTAAGTTTTCCCAAATCATGCAATAACGCACCCATACCGATGGTAACAACTTTTCGAGGTCCAATTTTTTTTTCTAAAAGCAAATAGATCGCAATTATTGTGGTTTTAATACTATGGGAAATAAAATGGGATCCAAATTCGAGATGTGAAATAATTTCCAAAAAGGGTTTGTGGTCGTTTTTCAACTCCGTACGGAGAATTTCAACGATATGTTTCACCTTTTCAATAAAGATGGGAGCCCGAGTTGTATCCTTTATAAATGCAGATAGGACTGTGGAGAAACTTTCGATCAGCTGTTCGAGTAATTCCAACCGGTCGATACGGGCTTCTACCAATGCTATACGATTTTGAATCGCATCGGATTCGGTTTGAGCCAATTTCTCCGGTTGGCTAATTTCCTCCCGCATCTTTGTTTTTTCTTTTTCGAACGCTTCTCGAATCTGTTGTATATTACCTACATCTACTTCGGCAGCATTGGAACCGTCTTCTATAACATCACCGTAGGTTAAAAAATCGAACAATCCTTTACGGGTCCAATCTTTGAGATCTTGTTCGGTGATAGATTTTTTCTCCCGTAATACCGTATCGCCTTCACTTGATATCAACGGTTTGGAAAAACGCATACCCGCACGCAACTGGTTAATTGTAAGGTTTATCATGAGTCATCTCATTTGCTGAATCAGAGTAGTTGATGGAGAGTACGTAATAAATGCGTACTATCCTCCAAACCACCGGGTCGATTCCGATTCAACCAACAGCGATTGTATTCTACTAGAATATCGGCGATTTCGCGTTTTAAACGAGCTCGAGTTGGGGAACTTATCTGATCGAAAGTACGGTTGCCTTCTTGTATTTTCACCCGGGTTAAATCCAGTGAAAATGCCATCATACGTGCCATTAAACGGAATTCCCATACAATCCAATCACTGTCCCACCGAGCCATTTGAGTTGATTCAAATTGAGGAAGCAATTCCATTACCTTTTCATAAGCGGTATCCAATTCTTCCACTTTGACTTCATCGTCTACTACTTTGTTGTAATTATAAAGTAAATTCGCCATTTCCGTTGCATTCCGCAGTGCCGTTTGAATGAGGGTATATGTGTTTCCCAGCTCATAAACCAACGAACCCATCTTACCACTTTCATCCTGAAAGGCAAATCGATTGAGCGCTTGCTGAATATCCAAACCTCGATTTTCTATTACTCCCCAGCTAACAGCAGCACCATATATATATCCCAGGAAACTTACCGGATACGCCTGCCAATGGCCGTTATCTCCCCAATCCGTATTTAAGAATCCAATCGCACCATAGACTATTCCATTTTCAGCGGCATTGCGAAGATTTCCCACCGCATTATCCGTACGCCCTCCCATGGTATTCCATGTAGAGGTTCCGGGGCACACATAGAAAGGAATCCCTGATTCCTGAAATAATTTACCATGATCGTTAAACGGGTGATCCTTTTCATATCCCCATTCCAGCGCGATTAGATCTTTTGGTAAATCGTCCAATAGTTCTGGGTACTTCAGAATGATGTCTCCCCAAAATTGAACGGTTTTATCATGTTTTTTCGCCAATTGGTACACGCGAATTAGAAAATCAAGATAGACCCTGCCCGTTCCTCTTTCTTCACACGCTTGTTTACTTTTCCCCTGTCCCAAATCCCATGTTTCGTCACACCCAATATTAAAAAGTGAACTAGAAAAATGAGGGAGCAATTCATCGAATAACCCTTCCAAAAATGAAAAGGAACGTTCATCCAAGGGATTTAATGACCAAGGTTCTTTACGTACCTCACCCCAGGGACGTGTATATCCATCGGGTGTTTCTGCCAAATCTTTGTACGTATCGTGTTTGAGCCATCGAGCTAAATGACCAAAGGAATTTTGATTTGGAACAAGCTCCATAAAACGCTCATGGCAGTAATGCTCCAATTGCATGATTTCCTCTCCGGTCATGGGTGACGAATGCTCCCAGACTATTCGGTGATCCCGATATGCAAACGTGTGTTCGGTATACAATTGAAATTGATTCACCTTCCATCGGGAAAGCATATCAACCATATCGTAGAGGGTCTCCATCGTAGGAATTTTATCCCGACTGATATCCAACATAACTCCCCGATTGGGAAAATCAGGATAATCAATTATTTGTAGAGCAGGAAAGGTATCGGGGGTACTCACTTGCTGACATATCTGTTCCAAGGTGCAAATACCATAAAACACACCCGCTTCATCATGACCCACAATATGAATTCCCGTGGGAAGAATATGTAGTCGATATCCTTCTGGATGTTCAATTTGTCGGGGGTCAACCTGAAGATGGAGCCACTCATCTACATGCCCAGTGGAGACTGCCGTCAATTCTAACTGCAACGAAAAGGGGTGAAATGCTTTTTTTAAACGGGTTACCAGGTCAAAGAACCGAGAGGTTCGAAAACCTTGGACGGTAATATAGCAGGTTTTAGGTAGTTGAAAAGACTCCTTACGGTCATGAATTTGTTTGGGATGCGGGACAAGGAATAAGGGGTAATTCATTGGATGTTCCTCCTAAGATTGGATAACAAATTCGAAGATGGCGTGTAGAAAAGCCATTCAGCAAAATTTGTTTTACTCTAATACCTGTAACGTGAGCAAGACTGGAAAATGATCGGAATATATTTCATTGGGATGTCCTTGCTCATCGGCATACGCACGGAATACACGAAAGGAATCTTCAACAAGGGTCAAACCAGCAGGGGAGT
>CAYPZJ010000424.1:0-4546 GCA_964414635.1 uncultured Spirochaetia bacterium | reverse complement strand
TCCCCGGGCTCGCGCCCCTAGCGTTACGCGTCAGGGCGTCTCTAGCATACGTGCGAAAAACAAAAAGCAGCCGTAGATCAGCTGAAAACAGCATTACGCACCTTACAGAATAAGGTGGAAGAAGCCAGCCGGAAGAAAAACCTTCTTATTGCTCGGCAGAAACGAGCCGAAGCCCAACGGCAAATCAATAAAACCATGTCCAGTTTAAGTGATTCGGGTGCAATGGATTCCTTCGCTCGGATGGAAGATAAAATCAACCAAATAGAATCCCAAGCCGATGCCGAAACAGAATTGAATGCCGAATTAAGTGGAGATTCCCTAGATGATAAGTTCAAACAACTCGAAACCGAAGGGGATGTATCCGATAAACTGGCAGCGTTGAAAGCTCGATTAGGAAAGAGTTAGATTTTTTTCGTCCAGCAAATTTTTAGACTCATTTTCGCCCTCCTGACATAGTTCCCTTCAATAGATAGGTACAGGGCAAAGAATCCGTATTCCCACAACCACGGAGGATTTCGATGAATTGCTTGTCTAAAGGAACTAGGCTCCAATTGCCTTTCCCAGGAGTTATTATGCTATTTCGTTATTCGAATATAATGTAGCGTGAATTCATGAATTATCCCACGCGTAACCAATTATCAAATTTAAGAATCGTCGTCACTTGGTATAGTTATCATTTCAGAAAAGCAAGTTACCTGGAAACCTACAGCTGTGTAATGTGTGCGAAAAATATTGAAAAAAGAATAGGTATGGTACAACATAAACCATAATATCCATGGGAACCATATCGAGAGTTGGAAATTTTCTTTATAGCACAGCGAAGTTATATGAGATTTGTGTGATGGGTATGACGTATTGTTTAAAAGCCTACCTATGGTGTGGCTAAATTCAGGACACCTTTTAAAGAGGATGCGGTTGCAATGAAGAAATCAAGAACGGCGTCCGTTGGGTCATAGTGTCAGAAAGTGTTTTGGGCACATCATTATGGATCGGGTTGATAATATAGATTCATCGGGAATCATAAAGTACAAAGAGAGGTTTTCATTAAAATGAGTCATCTAAAAGGAATCAATCGATTAAAGATAAATCCATTACAATACATGATCCAACTAGGATTAGTAATGGTATGGATCGGAGTAAATGGGTTGGCTTGTGATCGAAACCCAGATAATCCAGAGTACATACCGAATTTAGAAATGGAAGCACAGTTAATTCCTTGGGAGCGATTAACTGGTACGATTTGTTATAGCCGAAGTAAAATTGATGCACATAATAATCTGTGGAACACGTTATTCCTTGTTGATGTGAATACCCGGCAGATTTGTGTTTTAGCCAATAGTAAAGAATGATCTTACACTGACCTTTCTTGGAATCCAACGGCGCCTTTAGTTACGTATGCCTTTTTTAATGCAGAAACCGGGTATTGGGAACTTCACCATCTAAACACAGAAACAAGGATTGATTCCTTGGCTTTTAAGCTAGAAGAAGCCCATCAGAATTTTCCAGCATGGTCTTCCGATGGTCAGATTGCTTATTTTTTTAATGGTAAATATGATAATGCTATACACTTACTTTCTATATTTAAGGATGGTGCGCCGTTTTATTCAGAGCATCCATCCAATAGAAGTCGTGTAGTTTGGGATATCCATAATCAGTTTATTATTGCTTCGGTTCGCGATGAGACTTCTCAAGGCGCTTTGTATAGGGTTGAAATTGATACTGGGATATCCGCACCACTTATTCAGGGGACAGGTGAAGATCCAACAAGTGACATTTTTTATGCCCCAACAATTTCACCTGATGGGTTACGGATAGCCTTTATTAGAACAGGTAGTGCCTATATGGATAAAGATGGCAATGCTCGTTGCGAATTATGGATAGCAAATATCGATGGATCGAATCCCCAAAAACTAGCCGAGAAACCGTTTATCTGGCACCCAGCATGGTCTCCGGATCCTAACATTTTGGGGTTTGTAATGGCTGAAATAAACGAATCCAGCTGAAATTTTAGATGGTTTCTTTCTTGATCATATTCCACCAACGTTACTCGATGTAATTCCTACAAGTCCTAACCAGCTCCAGCTTATTTTTGACAAACCATTAGATAAATCCTCAGTGCTGAATACACAGAATTATACCATAGTCAATTCTGAGAATGAAACAGAAACACTAATGGTACAGGATTCCCTCCTAAAAAACCAGACAATTATTCTTTTAACTACAGAAAAACAAATTCCAAAAACCTCGTATCTGATACATATTAACAATGTACGTGGAATAGGAGTTAATCCTATTCCAACCGCAGGCTATGCTCAAGTTTTTCTGGGTTATGGAGCAATACTGGATACATCCGCACCCGAAATCGTATATCCGCCTCAAGGGTCTCGAACGGATATGAATCTTACCTTAATTTGGGAACTTATTCCTTCTGCAGAATCTTACACACTGGAAATTGCTACCAATCATGATTTTTCTCCACCGTTATTAACCACCCAATTAGATGCGAATATGTATTCGTTTACAGCTTCCCAGGCAATAACGCATTACTGGCGTGTTCGAGCGGATATAACTGAGGAAGAGGTTCCCATTTATTCCTTTGATCCGCTTGATTATATCTATGTATGGGGCGATTCCCTTTCAGAAGAGCCCCCTACGGGGACGCAAAATAAACCGTTTACAAGCATACAAGAAGGGATAATGGCAGGAAAAGAAACCGGAAAGGCTGTACTAGTTGCTGCGGTGGAGAATGCATATACGGAGTGTATTAGTTTGATTGAAGGTGTTCATGTCCGGGGTGGACACACCCATCAAGATTGGACTACCAGAGACAGTACCAACAATCCAACGTATATACAAGCAAATGGAGCGTTGGCTGTAACAAGTATCAATATTAAGCAACCAACTGAATTTCAAGGGTTTGTAATCCAAACTTATTCGGTAGGTACCACCTATGGGATGTACACAAGTAATAGTTCATCGGATGTAGTCGTCTCCGATTGTATTATTCAGGGAGCAGATTGCGATGCTAACTGTATTGGGGTCTATGCATTTGGACAAGGTAATATTACCATCACTGATTGCGAGATTCATGCCGGATCATCTACCGGGGATGGAACGAGTATCGGAATTGATATTTCCGATGCCGCTCCTACTATCCAAAACAATACAATAATTAGTGGGGATGTAAGCGACCCGTGGGCTTATTCCACAGGCATTCACATAAGTAATGACGCAACCCCATTAATTATAGAAAATCAAATTGCATCCGGTTACGCAGATAGTGATATTGGGAGTTTGGGGTTGTTTATAGAATATGCCGATCCAACCATCCAGAATAATACCATCACAGCTGGGGGTGCAACGAAAAACAGTATTGGAATAAAACTTGATCATGCTCCTATTCAAATTTTGAATAATAGTATCACCGGTGGGGATCCTGATTTGAATGGACTAAGCTACGGCATTAATAATTACTATTCAAACGCCCTCATTCAAGGGAATGTCATTAAAACGGGTGTAACTATATCCGGAGGCAGTGCCGGTATAATAAGTAATTACAGTTCCCCTCAAATTATTGGGAATCGAATACTTTGTCAACATGCCGAAGATGGGTATAACCGAGGTATATATATTGCATACTCTGCCTCTGAAATCCTGATGAACGTTATCACAAGTGGTGATGTTACCAACGGTTCTAGTACAGGAATTCTGACAAATTTTGGGTCAGGAAACCTCATTCTGAATAATACGGTAGGAACGGGCTCTGTTACGGGGACTGGGACGTTGTACGGCATAAAGACACACCATTCTGCGACAGGTGATGGCGATACCATTATTAACAATATTATTTGGACCATGAGTTCGGGTGCTGAAAGTTATGGGATATATGAAACCGCTGGAGGTGGGATGTCCGATCCAAAGGAATTGCAGTCCAACCTTATTTTTCATGTGAATGCAAGTCCGACCAGCTTTCTGTACTATGATGATAATACAACGGATATAGATGATAATTCTGCTGACGATGCCATCGATACAGAACTTGGAAGTGTTACGATAGGAACTGTGACCGGGAATCTTACGTTTGGTACTACGAATTATCCAAGTGGCGTATCCGATTTAACGGTATGGTTTGAGGATCCGTTAGGAAGTAATGATGATCCCTGGGATGATTATGCACTTAAAACGACACATTTGGCTATTGATCATGGTCTAAACATTTACAATCATACTGCTTATGGTGAAATTACAACCGATATTCTTGGAAAAGCTCTTCCCGAGTGTGTCACACCTCCCTGCAAAACTACTACACCTCCTTGGGATATGGGAGCCTATTCGTATTAAGTCCTCAAAAAAAACTAACTCGCTCCGCTTTCCTGTCTCTTATTAGTGAGACTGTAATCCAAACAGGATTGCTTAAGCATACTTAATTATGAAGAAACAGACTTAATGTATCTAAAAACGTCATCCGTAGTTTATACAGTAGGGGGTTGGAGTTCATCACAGCGTTAATTTCAAATATTTGATTTCCTTTTGTTTTGATCTCCTT
>CAYPZJ010000423.1:0-4574 GCA_964414635.1 uncultured Spirochaetia bacterium | reverse complement strand
GAACATGGATGGATGAAACTACGGTGGATATGGGAGGACTGGGTTCTATTACTACCGTTGTTACGCTGGTTGTTTCAAACACGAGTTTTGAAAATATAATTGTAACTGAGGGTGCTTCGGGAACTTGTATATCTAAGATGCAATTATCAGGTACGTATACCTATACGGATACGACGGTAAATTTCTCCTACAATAGTGCAAAAGCTTCTCCTTTTGGTGGCAGCTGCGATGATGAACTTGTAGCTATCGATGAAGCCCAGTGGAGTGAATATGCTAATCAAGGGGAAACGGCTTATGAATTGTCCGCGGATGGAAAAACGTTAACTCTTAAACCTGGTACAACAGATGAACTGACTTTTACTAGGCAGTAGAAAACAGCGTTGTTTTTAGCCTAGTATCAATGGACACTTAAAATTATGAGAGTAATTAGCCAGGATTCATTTCGGCTACGCTCAATGAACGCGCACTGAGCGTAGTCGAAGTGTAGAACAATTTTAATTGTCCCAAGGTACTAGATTGACCAGCACTATGTTTCATCCTGTCTGTAGATTTTAACTCATGTTTTTCTAAATCCTTGCTATTTAATTAGACAAACCCAATAATGATACTCCATTCTGGAGAATGCTGCACAAATATCAAACAAGTTTTTGATTGAGAATGAAATGCACACTGAATATTATGTGGTTATTGAATAGTCATTTGGTTTGGTGTTGTTTAATCTGCTTTTTCATGAGGATGAAATCTTTATTATCTTTGGAAATATAGGGAAAAGGAATATCACACACAAATTAGAAACGAAGGAGCAATGAATGAATGTCACATTCCCTCATTCTTTACACGAACGGTTGTTGAACGGTGAAAGCAGATGTCAACAACCCGCCACGTTCCATTTTGCATCCGCGTATATTGCAAGTATGAAAAAAAACGAGCACCCAGCAATTGCCGAAATGAAGGGTTTAATCAACCAATTAGAACATTTCCCATTTACAATAGAGGCAGATGAATGGATTGTTGGTGATTATCCTACCGAACCGATCACCTTTCATTATGGGAGTGGAATTAGTATCGACGTTTCATGGATTGACCGAATTATGCGAGATGAACAAGTCGATTCATCATACAAAGAGCAAGCCCAATATTATAGCGAACAAATCAAACCGTATATCTCTCAACGGGTAATTGATAGCACGTTGACCCCTGAAGAGATTTTGGCCAAGCGTCGAGGATTGGTTGATGGTGGTTTTTGGGGGGGGCATATGGTTATGGATTTGGAATCAGTTCTAAATAAAGGAATTGTGGGTATTCAAGTCGATGTGGAGAAGTATAGAGAGCGAGCCACACATGAGCAATACCCTTTTTATGATGCATTATTAATGGGATGCGATTATTATAAACGTTGGTGTGAACGGTTTCAGAGCATGGCAGTAAGCAAGGCAATAGATGCATCTTCAATAGCAGAAGAAGAGCATTTCAACAACCTGGCTAAAATTTTAGGGCATGTCCCCTACCATCCTCCTACCTCATTTCTTGAAGCAGTTCAAGCTGCTTTTTTTATTCATGTGAGTCTAGGGAAGGATTCTTTAGGTAGGATTGATCAGTATTTATATCCTTCGTTTAAAAAAGATAGGGAGAACGGGACGCTTTCATTAGAAGAAGCATCAAACATATTAGCACATTTTTATTTGAAAGTATTCGAACAAGTAAGCATTCAAAACTGTACAATAGGTGGTCAGATGAAATCAGGGGAAGATGCTTGCAACGAATTAACAGAATTGACTCTTAACTTATCTGCACGATTTCATCTTCCTCAACCGAATTTTACATTGCGTGTTACAGACTCAACCCCAGACTCCATTTGGGACTTGGGACTCCAATCCATCGGGAAAGGGCATGGTATTCCTGCCATGATCAATGATGCAGGATATATTAAAGGATTAAAACAGAAGGGGATTGAAGAAGAGGATGCCAAAGATTTTGCACTGGCTGGATGTATGGAAACCGTTATTCCTGGATGTTCACATATGGGAGCGGATGATGGTAACCTGAATGTGTTAGCCTGCCTGGATTTAGCGCTTCGGAATGGATATTCTTCCTTTTGTAAAGAACAGATAGGATGTTTTAGTGGAGAGCCAGAGGAGTTTCAATCTGTCGATGATATCCTTTCAGCGTTGAAAAAGCAAATTGATACAATGCTCAAGCATTATTTTTCAATTTCTTCCAAAGCTGATCCAGCTCGACAACAAGTAACAGGATACGTTTTACGATCGTTACTAACTCGGGATTGTATTCCACAAGGGAAGTCAATTCTTGAAGGTGGAGCACGGTATAATGCAATTGAATCGGAAATTGTAGGCGTTACTAATACAGCAGATGCGTTGTATGTTATTAATGAAGTCGTATTTCGTCAGAAAAAGATGACGCTCGCCCAACTGATTGCAGTTTTAGATCAGAACTATCAAGGTTGTGACGAGTTACGACAAGAATGGAAGCATCTCCCCAAATTTGGAAATGAAGTAGAAGAAATCCGGTCTTACTATCGAATCCTGGCTGATTATATTGCAACCGCCCATGAAGCGCAGGCAACGGTGCGTGGTGGATCTTTTTGGACGGGGATGATTATTTTTGTGTACCACGAAAGTATGGGTTCACTTACCCCGGCATCACCAGATGGACGAATGCATCGTTCGGTACTTGCTGATTCGATCGGTCCTTCCCAGGGAGTTGATCGTAAAGGACCAACCGCGGTGATAAATGATGTACTTTGTTTTGATCAATCCAGGTATGTGACAACACCGGTTTTGAATTTGAAATTTGCGCCAACTCAGTTTGAAACAAAAGAACAACGTATGAATGTTAGAGCATTGATTCGAGATTATTTCAAACGGGGTGGGATGCAGGTACAAATTAATAGTGTTAACCGTGAAGATCTGATTAAAGCACAGAAAGATCCCGAATTATATAAACATCTGGTAGTACGAGTTGGGGGATTTTCTGCCTTTTTTGTGACCCTATCTGAAGATGTTCAGGAAGATATTATAGCTCGTACCGAACACAACGCCTAATCGCACAGGCACACCATTGAATATCGGATGAAGTAAGTATAAGAATCCGTTATGCATTCGTTCTAATTCGATTCGATTCGTTTTTGAATAGCTTGGGGATGTCCATAAAGACCTTCCCAGGTTGTAAGTTCTATAATTTGATTTGCATCAGCGAGCAGATCTTGTCGATGGTAGAACACTACATTTGAGTATTTCATAAAATCGTCAATTCCTATGGGGGATGTAAATCGCGCACTCCCGCCCGATGCGTTGATATGGCACATTCCCGCAGCATAATCGCCAGCAACTTTACTAGAATAAGGTCCAAGGAAAATGGTTGAAGCATGCTTTATTTGCGATAAGGTTTCTTCCGGTTGAGACGTCAGAATGAGTAAATTTGCAGGTGCTAAGCGATTTACGGTTGAAATGGATTCGGCTAGGCTGGTTGTCTGAAGAAAGGCACCATGGTTGGTTAAACATAATTCAATTCGGTCTCGATAAGGGAATTTGAGAAGTTGGGAATCCAGATGATTCTTGACCGTTTCAATCAATTCAATGGATGAGGATACCAGAATATTTGAAGTCCAGATATCGTATTCACTTGCAGCCAAAATTTCTACCGCAATAATTTCTGGATCCGCATGCTTATCAGCAAGAATTACTAATTCTCCCATGCTATTTAATCTATCCACTCCCACATCCCCTAAAACCTCACGCTTTGCCAAAGCCACTAGACTACCACCAATCCCAAAAATTTTGTCCACCGGAGGAATGGATTCGGTTCCGTAAGCCCATGCTGCTATTCCAGCCACACTATTAATTTTGTAAACTTCGGTGATACCCAATAGATGAGCCATAGCGATCATTGTATCTGTGTTTTTGCCGGGTGGAATGATTACTGCAATATTCTGCACTCCTGCAACCTGAGCTGGAATAACATACATTAATAATGAGATGGGATAGCCTAAATTGGTGTGGGGAGCCAAGATTCCAATGCGCTCGAGTGGTGTATTTCGTTTTGCAAAGTAGCTTTTCCCCTCTGACACAAACATATCTGTTGGATGGACTTTTTCATGATAAGCACGAACCCGACGTATGAGTTGCTCTATGTTTTTTTTTATAGAGGGATCTATGGTATGAACCATATCCTGAAGCTGTTCTTCTGGAATGCGTAGTGTTGATGGAGTAATAGTTATTTGGTCTAATTCAGTGGTGAATTCAGCAACGGCTACATCTCCGGATTTACATACTTGGTGTACAATGTAATGTACGTCGGATGCTTTGGGGTGATTGGTGAGCTGATTTCGTTTTCTATACGCATTCAAAAAGGAATCTATTTCTTTAGTATGAAATTGCTTAATTTGCATCGGATGATCACCTCCTATACTGAAAATAATGGAAAACAAAGAAAAAGAAATACTGAAACCTATTTGATCGAATTGAAAAATTGGGAAGCGTGTGTTATTGAAACTGATTGCATTAGTTTATAGTTTTGTTTTTATCACGATTGATCCGGCAGACTGAGTTTGATAT
>CAYPZJ010000422.1:0-4577 GCA_964414635.1 uncultured Spirochaetia bacterium | reverse complement strand
ATGCATATTTCCGTTCTTTAAGCTTGGCATCGGAATAATGGGTTAAATCGTAGCGTCGTACGATTTCATCCATGGTATCTTTGATATCATTTTTTTCAGTGAATTTTTCACGTGATTCAGCGAAAATCTGTACGACTTTGTTTACTTCATATTTTGCTTGATTTATTTTTGCGTCGGTTTGTTCCTGAATCCGAGCCAGCAAGCTATTTGTACTAAGGAAGATAACTGTAGTGGGAACCAGCGTTAATCCGATCCCAAACAAAAGCAATTTAATCCCAATTTTGCTTCCAGGTGATTCCCTCATTCTGCGTTGAATAAGTGTTCCAAGCAAGATTAATACGACAACACCAGGCAAAATGATTAAGAAAATTAATTCCAACACGCTAGGATTGGGATTGGGTGGCGTAAAATATAGAATAATAAAAACAAACAGAAGATACGTTACGATAAGCAGAAATAAAACGGTATTCCCCACGCGAGTACGGAAAAAATCCTTCAGACGCTGAAACGCAAACACTGTGTTTATACCACCGCTACAGTAGATTTAGAAGATAATGGGTACATTTTATGCACCACGTCGAATCGATGATAAAATAATAACGATACTTGAAAATAAAAATGAAAATGCTTATATTAAACAGGGGGCATTTGGGACTCTGGGAGTACGGTTATGCCACTTCAGGCAATTGATGTTCAGACTAACATAGCAAATATTGGGAAGCTGGCGAAAGAAAATAATACCCAGCAACTGGTTGAACGTGGGCAAATCTTCGGCCAATCAGAAGCCGCACGCTATAGCAAAGAGATTAGCTCTCGGTTGTTTTCTATAAAAGAACTACTTGAATCCGAACAATTAGCAGAATTCCAGGAAGATGAAGAGCAGCAACGACGAAAGATGCGGAAACAACACGAGCAAATGCAAGAAGATCAATTACACGACCGTCTGGTTATGAATGAAGCCCGATTCCAAGCCTTATCCGATGGAGGAAAAGGGAGATTTCTCGATTTTAAAAGCTAGAATGAAACGGCTGCATACCAAGTCAAACATGATTGTAATGTAACGAGACTTCTATTTGGGAAATTACCCAGCTTGGTTTTGCACATTCGTTCAATAAACGAACCAGCACCATGTTTCACAGGAGGGGATGTAACATGATAGAAATTGCTGCCATTCTGACCTTTGTTAATTTAATTATCCTCATAGTTGTATTAGGAAGATTATCCTTAAAGAAAGTACGTCAGCATTACCAGGAGATCCTTGTAAAGGAGATAAAGGATATTGTGGTAGAGCTGAATTCCATTACAGAACGGAATGTTACGATTATCGAAGATAAAATTGAACAAGCCACCACGGTGATTAAACGTGCTGATGGGCTTTTAAGCCACCCGCTACTCCAACCGGAAATGACACCCAGTATCCTACGCAAACACATTCGCAAGAAAGCCGAAGAACGAGATAGTTCGGAAGAAAATCAGCGCCAGATTGATCTGGCGGTACAAGAAATCCTAAACCAGGGCATGGAAAACGATGCTGCCCAACAAGAACCGAATGTAACAATTTCTTCCGATGAAACCATTCAAAATGAAATGGTAACACCGGATCAAAAGGCGCCCAGCGCGTTCCCAGATACCGACGCACTCGTCTCTCACAAACATAAAGAACCAACCCAACCCAAATTGGGAACAGATGTGTCTTCATCCCCCACTGATTTAGTTACAGAAGAACCTACATTCTTTGTATTCCCTCCTGAAGTACTATCTTTGGATATAACAAATGCATCAGACCAATCGGAAGATTCCGGTGAGCCGGTGCAACCCGAGCTGCTCTCCGATCTCAACCAAACCGATTCTCTTTTTTCTTCTGAGACTATTTCTGAAAACACTTCTAAACCTGATGAATCGTCTGATGCAACTTCTGACGAGCATTCTGTAGATGAGCATGTGGAACAAACGACCATATCCAACAGCCCAGAGAACTCCCAGATACCCTTAAAAGCCTTTGCTACAGCCAACCAAAGATCCAATGTTTCCAACCAAGCATATGTTACAACCTCGATTGCTCTTTCCGATAAGACTGCTGAAAATCCTCTTCCAGTTGAAAAAAAGGCTAATGAAAAACAGGAAGGTGCCGACCAATCCTCCAGAGCTAAAGCACGTGTGAAACAGATGTTGCAGGAAGGGAAAACCGATGCTGAGATTCTGGACGTTGTGCCGCTCTCTAAAGGGGAATTAGCGTTGCTTCGTTCACTATACGGAACGAAGAAACAAATAGGGTGATCTACACAAGAGGACACGAACATCGGCTTTGGAACGTAAGGATTGGTCTCTGTGGTATTCGCCTATTCATCTCCCCATCTTCTTGCCCACCCTGCAAACTCGATGGAGGATTAGTATATGAGTCGCATTTTAGGTATTGACCTTGGAACCACCAATTCGGTTATGGCATTTTTAGAAAATGAAGAACCCACGATTGTGATGAATAAGCGGGGAGAGCATCTAACACCCTCTGTAGTCGCGTATACAAAAAATAGTGAAGTATTGGTGGGTAAAACGGCAAAAAATCAAGCCGTGATTAATGCGGACCGAACGATTCAATCCATCAAACGTAGAATGGGTACAGATTACCGAATAGACATTGGAACAAAAAGTTATACCCCCCAGGAAATCAGTGCGAAGATTCTTCAAAAACTAAAAGAGGACGCGGAAGAGTATTTTGGTGAACCGATAACCAAAGCGGTGATAACCGTACCTGCCTATTTTAATGATAATCAGCGACAAGCAACCAAAGATGCAGGCAAAATTGCGGGATTGGAAGTGACTCGTATTATCAATGAGCCCACCGCTGCGGCTTTAGCGTATGGATTGGACAAATCAGATCAGCAAACCATACTGGTATATGATTTAGGGGGGGGAACGTTTGATGTTTCCATTCTGGAAATCGATCAGGGTGTATTTGAGGTCAAAGCCACCAGTGGGAATAACACATTGGGTGGTGATGATTTTGATAACGCGATGATTCAGCATTTATTACGTTTTTATAAAGAACACGAAGCCATTGATTTAGCAGATGATAAAATGGCAATGCAGAAACTGCGGGAAGAAGTAGAAAAAGCTAAAATTGAACTGTCCGAGCGCACGAGTGTGGAAATCAACATCCCATTTATTTCCGCAACCGAAGAAGGACCCAAACATCTGAATTATACCATCAAACGAGCGGAATTCGAAGAAATGATTTCGGAGTATATCGATGAAACCATTCGGCTTACGGAATCGGTATTGGTTGATGCTGGATTGACTGCTTCTGATATTGATCAGATCTTGCTCGTAGGTGGATCCACACGTATTCCTCTCGTTCAAAGCCGTGTAAAAGATGTACTAAACAAAGAGCCGGTAAAAGGAATCAATCCAGATGAAGTGGTTGCGTTGGGTGCTTCTATTCAAGCGGGTATTGTAGCAGGTGACAAAACCGATATGGTATTAGTGGATGTCACACCACTATCGCTGGGAATTGAAATCGAGGGGGGGATATTCGTACCAATTATTAAACGAAATGCGACGATCCCCATTACTGCGAATAAATTATTCACAACCGTATCTGATAACCAAAAATCAGTGGAAATTCATGTATTACAAGGGGAGCGAAGCAGGTGTAGTGAAAACATTTCATTAGGAAAATTTCAACTTTCGGGGATCCGTAAAGCATCAAAAGGGGAACCTCGTATCGATGTGGTTTTTAATATCGATGTAGATGGTATTGTAAATGTTTCCGCTCAAGACTTGGATACGCAAGTACAACATGAGATTACGATTCGGGATTCACTGGGCTTATCCGAAGAAGAAATTCAACAGATAATTGAAGATGCCGATCAAAACGTCGAAACCGATAAAGCTTATCTTACTCATCAGAAAATCCGAACGATTTTGCAGCGTCAGATTTTCCATCTGAATGAGATTTATCAATCTAATCAAGAGCACGTATCAGATGAAATGAAAAACGATGTGGAGCAACTTATCACAAAAGTTGAAAAGGAATTGGACTCCGATTCAAACGAGCAAACCTTGTATGAACTTGCTGAGGCTACCGAATTCGTCGTTGCTGAATTAACCAGTGAATTGGAAAAACAAGAGTTTGATTCCGCGTCTTCGATGTAATCAACTAATTGGAAGAATCTTTTCGACGAAGTACGGTATAAACCCATGCATAAAACGAACGATCCTTTTACTGTGTTACGTGTTTCTCCTAACGCAGAAACCGCAGAAATCAAAGCAGCGTATAAACGATTAATAAAACAACTCCACCCCGACGTTAATAAATCCCCTAAAGCCACCGATGAATTTAAAACGCTTGTGTTTGCTTATCAAGAAGCGCTAAAAAGAAATAACAGAAGCGAATCTTCATCAGCAGCACCTGCAATGGCAGAAGAAACGCAGAGTGAAACAACAAACAAAAGAAAAGTAACGAAATCACTCCCTGCTTTATTATTCCGGTGGGTCCCTAAATTAGGTGGGAAAGAAAAATCACAAACACAATTGGATCAGCTTTTCACAGTCCAATCTGAATTGTTATCCTTACCCGC
>CAYPZJ010000421.1:4046-4581 GCA_964414635.1 uncultured Spirochaetia bacterium | reverse complement strand
AATAAAAAGATCGATGATTCATGTGAATGAGAGTTCTTGAAAATACGAGAATGAGGTGAATATATGGCACGTGAAGAAATTGCTTATGATGAATATCTAGGGAAAACTCTGACCGCGTTATCTAAACAGGGATGTTTGTTGATGGCGTGGGATGACCAGGGAAAACCCAATCCAATGACGATTGGATGGGGACAAGTTGGTGTATGTTGGGGACTCCCGGTGTTTGTGGTGTTGGTTCGTCCCAGCCGATTTACATATTCATGTTTGGAGCAGAATAAAACCTTTACGGTGAATGTGCTTTCCGATGAATACCAGAAGGAAATTGCGTTTTGTGGGAGCAAATCCGGTCGGGATTATGATAAAATAAAAGAAACAGGATTGTCTTTGGAGCCTGGGAAAACAGTTGAAACACCCTATATAACCCAAAGTGTAATCCATTATGAATGTAAAAGCATAGTAGAAGAAGAATTGCAAGCAACAAGTTTTTTAGAACCGGTTCTGCTAAAAAAATTCTACCCCAATCCGGATTACCATC
>CAYPZJ010000421.1:0-4036 GCA_964414635.1 uncultured Spirochaetia bacterium | reverse complement strand
ACACCGATCGGCTTGCAACATTAAAATAATGGAGAGGGTATATCCTCGTTTGTATTGTTATTTATCCAAAGGATACAATGCGCGATATGCTGCACTGGAACCAGGTGGGATTACATCAAGAGCTTCAAACTTAATGGATGTTGCTCTAGAAATAGCTTTTTTGAATTGCTCGGTGACTAAAATTTCCCATGGATCCGCCGTATCTTCTCCCAATTTGCTAGCGGCATTTACTTCCGCTCCAAAAATATCATCATCCCCGATTTTTAGCATCTTACCGTACCCTAATCCTAAGCATAACAATACCTGATCAGTTTCCGCTTTGTCTATGTTATAGGTTTTGCATGCTTGTTGCATAGCGATTGCACAATTCAATGCGTCGATTGGATTTCGGAAGATTATCAACAGGCTATCCCCTTCTTGTTTCAGAAGGATTCCATTATAATTGTCAATATGTGGAGTAAAAATTCGTTGGGACTCATATATTATCTGAAGAAAATGAATGATCCCAAATTCAGCGGTGGCTCTGGAAAATCCGGAAAGATCAGTAAACATGACTGCCCAATTTTCTCCAAATAGGTTCCAAATACGCTCATCGATGGCATTGGTGTCCGCATCGGGTTGTACTCGTTCGGCGATTAATTTTTCTAAGCGGTCTACGGAAGCGTGCGTTTGTATACGTCGGATGATAGCCATGGATTCCTCCTGTAGAATACCAAGGATTTTTATGGAAAGTAATAAGGATGAGGGGAGAAAATCAAGAAGGATTTAACTGGGTCAAGAAACAAAGACGGTGGGAAAGTGCTTGATAGTACGATCGTAGATCTGAATTATTATCGCGTTGATCAGAAATAATCGCACACCACTCTAATTTTTTTATAATCGCAGGGAATGATCCAACGAAGCAATAAGCTTTTCTGATTCAGCTAGCGCAACAAATAGGAATACTCCCGTCATGGAATTGGCAAAATGCTTTCCTCCATGGGGTTCTAAATAGGTTTCTAAATACATTCCGTTTGGAGCTTCGTTTTTTATTCCTGCGCCCAGGTGATAGATATCCATCGATACGTTTTGTTCCAGGATTGGTAATCCAGCTTCCAAAAATCGGCGATCCTTCGTAAAATGATAGGCATAGGCATACAATTCCAGGATGATTCCCACGGGAAGAACTCGTTTCAGAGAAGGAAGCTCCTTATAAAATGGTAATCCCCAGGAATCAGTTGCATATTCCATGAGATCTGTAGCCACAAAGACTGAAATATCTCTGGCTGTCTTGTTTCCCGTTTCTAAGTACCATTGGGCTAGGGACACCGCTGTTAATGCATTCATAAAAGGAACTCGTACCTGACTGTGGCTGGTATATGGAGCAAGCAATTCGCCAGTTCCCTTTCCCCATTCATTAAACAAAGCAACGATTTTTTCAGCCAATGAATAATAGCGTTCGTTATAGGTTTCCCGCCATGCTGCCAGCATAGATCGGAGTGCCCATCCCATGGAACGGGTGTTTCCAGATCCTGGAGTTAAAAACCCCATGTATTCAATCTGATACGCTATATTATCCGCTACACCTTGAGCCATTTCATAAAAACGCGGATTCCCAGTGTAATGATATGCGTCAAACAATCCTTGAACCCATTGATGAGAGGGATGAATTGTCATTTCTGCGGCATGTCGTCGGCAATGAGCAATATGTCCACCTTTTAATGATGGATCCGAGGCGCTGTGATTAATATCTACATCCGCCCAATGAAGACTGGAAACCATCGCATAATCGAGCATCCGACGCAATCCACTTCGGGCATAGAATTTAAACAGGTTGTGACTCACATCGTACTCGTTATTTAACCAGACTAATTTGTCACCAATCGTTGTACCCGCTTCCCCCCTTCCCTGATACGTGTACCCCAAATTATATTCATCACCAAAATGAAATATCCCTAATCCGCTGGGGCGATTATCTGCAATAGAAGCAAAGGTGGTTACTATTTTGCGACTTACTTGACCTGAAAAAATAGGTTCTAACCACACACCAGACCGAGCATATCGTTCGGATGGGAGGATAGGAATATCTGGTATGTTAAACTGAAGTGATCGCGCGCTGAGTAGATCGGTAGATATGTTTGGAGGATGAATATGGAATAGGAGGGTATGGGTTTTTGCTGTTCCTGCATACCATTCCAAGGGATTTCTTTCCGATGTTGGATAAAGTCCCAGTTCCAACTGTTGGGGTGTGATTCTCATTTCTTTTGGGAAATTCTGTGCTGCATGTTTCAAACTGATTTGTAGCCCCCCATGTTGGTTTTCCCAATCCATCCAGAAATTATGGGAATAGCTATCCATCTGATGTTCAATGGGGCATTCTTTGATATAGGCTGTATCTATACCATAAGCAAGGGTACTGGTTTTGGGATCCCCTTCCTTAGTCTTATCACCGTAGTCGCCTCGTGCGATTCGTCCATGTGTCGCTTCCTCTTTGAATGCTACATCCATCTTCCATTGCTCTAGTAGATTATACGAACCAAAATTCTGGCTTAAATTAGTAAGGGTATAATCCATCATATAAAACGGGCAACCAGCCCAGAATGTATAACGAGCTTCCGAAGAAAAAGGAGCAGATAGTTGCGCGGAGATGCGTTCTTTTACACGGATGACTACAGCAAGAGGTCCATGTTGCTCGATCTCGAATTGAATTGGAATATCCTTAGTGGAACAGGGTTCTCCATCCCATAACCAGGAAAATCCAGTAAACCCATCTGTAATCGTAAATTCGGGTTCCATCAGTTGTATACTACAAGGTAGAATCCCGCACTCAGGCAGGATAACTTCTATTACACCCGTTTGAATCGTTAGGCTTTTATCCTTATTTTGGTTGACTGCTACTTGTATATCGGGAAGCAAAGGGGGGCGATTAGGGTTGATCTCAAAATGGAACGTTTTGCTTTGATTCCCAGGAAGGGATACTACCGCGTCCACATACAACCACTTTACTGATTGATCCTTCCAATAGGCTGTAGCCCGAGTTTGGCAAGGGATAGGAATCTTACCATCCATCAGATGGAATGCTTCAGGTGATTGTAATTCCCCTTGAGCAAATGGAATGGCAAACCCAACAGGTTCAACTCGATCATACCGAGATATTTTTTCAAATGTGAGGGAATTGGTTTGCATTGTCTGCTTTCTCCTTATATTCAAAGTATTATGGTTAGATATTAGAATGAAAAATATATTGAAACCATGTAATTCCACTATCTAACGTTGAGATTTAGGGTTGATTATTAACAATGCGAGTGAGAATGAGGAAAAGCTTTTCCAGTGCTTGATCTAGCTGGTCGTTTTCAACCTGATAATCAAATCGATCTTTATAATGTAATTCGTTTTTTGCGTTTTGGATCCGTATGTTGATTTCTTCATCCGTTTCAGTATTCCGAGCTGCTAGTCGGCTACGCAACGTTTCAATAGAAGGGGGGAGAATAAAAATAGAATGGGAATGAGGGACCTTATCTTTCACCTGTAGAAAACCTTGCACATCAATATCTAATAGACAATATGTATCTTGCCGGATAATTCGTTGGACTTCAGCTTTTGTTGTCCCGTACCAATTTTGATGTACTCGGGCATATTCCAGAAATGCATCCCCTTGTACAAGAGATTGAAATTCGGTATTCGAGATAAAATAATAATCTCTGCCGTGGATTTCCCCTTTACGAGGACTACGGGTGGTAGAGGAAACGGAAAACTGAATCTGGGGGAATTGACGTAGGATATTTCGAATTAGGGTAGTTTTCCCCGCCCCAGAAGCGGAGGAAATAATAAGGATATGATATTGATCCCTAATTGATAATTCCATACGATTCGACTCATACGATTTAATTTATCAGAAGGTGCATCTTGCTTAAGATGACACGCACCCATTATTCAATATTGCGTATTTGTTCTCGTATTTTTTCAATTGCAGTTTTGACCTCTACGATTTTCTGAGAAATACCTAACAGGGGGGATTTCGCCCCGATGGTGTTGGCTTCCCTTAGCATTTCCTGGG
>CAYPZJ010000420.1:0-4587 GCA_964414635.1 uncultured Spirochaetia bacterium | reverse complement strand
ATGCTTATCTTAGGTTTATGTAGAACACCCGCATATACAACACTGCATGAACTATGGTTGGTAAAGTCGCCAACTGCCCCATTTCTTTACTTGAGATAATTGTATGCATTACAGGATTCGCGATTTTTCTTCCTAATAAACAGAACAAAAAACAGAACAAAGGAGTTCCTTGTGAATGGTTTCTTCCGCTTAACCTATTTAATCAGTCTAGTTTTTTGTGGCATGCTAAGTTTGTTTTTTGTTTTTTGTTCTGAATCAAATGGTAAAAATATTGATTCAACCCACATAATTACGAATGCGAGTATCGATACCTCAAAGGATGCAAATACAACGAATAATATGGGGGATCAGATCTTTAAAAGTCCTTCAGTAATGTTATCTATTAAAGGAGAGGGAGTAAATATTCGAAAAACGCCTTCGATAGATGCTTCAATCCTTACACAACTGAATACAGGAGATACAGTAACGCTTATTAACCAAAAGTGGGAGCAAAAGCGAATTGATTTTTATGTGGGAAACTGGTTGGAAATAGAATTGGAAAATGGGATAACGGGTTGGGTGTTTAGTCCATTTGTACAACCCAAATTTAAACAAGTAAGTGGAATGGTATATGAAGTGTGGTACCGGGAGGATCTAGAAAGTTTGATTGCACAACCTCTGATTCATATTGAACAAGGGAACATTGTAACTAATTCAGCGTATATGTCTGAGTCAGAAAAAGATACGGATGTTATAATTAAACTTTTTAATGATCTAGCAAAGGAAATAAAGCATTTGACTTTAATAGATGATAATGGGACAGCAGTTGGGACGATGAATCATTTAGAAGGCTATGTACAAGATGGATGCATGCTTGTCTTTACCTTCAAAGGGAAACCAAATGGTTTTGATCTTTCCAGACTTCGTGCATCTGCAGGCTATTCTGGGAGGCTTTTGGCATTGTCTGGGGATCTCAAACCAGCAAATACACCGCTATTTAATCCTTATAAGCCAACCAATCCTCCTGAAATTCAGCATGCGCTAATAGCCAACCGGCAATTTGCAGAATTAAAACTGAATAAACAGTCCCCTTTTCGTTCGGAAGATTGTATTCATACGAATAATCGTTTTGTTGATTTCTTTAGAGATGAAATGCCCGATGCGATTGGGCATTGTGTTGTTGTGAAAGAAGAAGAAAATAGCGATCCAGAGCAATTATTCAATTTTCATATAGCTACGCTAAGGAATGGAGTATTCCATTCTCGGATTAATTACTCATTAAGCAATACCATCCCGCTAGACATGCAAGAACGAGCGCAATTTGTTGGAGTAACAGATATCAATGAGGATGATATTTTGGAGGTATGGATACGGCAAATTGGATATGAATGGTATTATTTTTCGGTGTATTTTTTGACTTCTGATCATGCATTTGGTCCTGTATATCGTGGTGGTGGGTCGGGGTGTTAATTGGGGTTTGGATGTATAGATACTGTTAAAGAGGATT
The DNA here is from genome assembly GCA_964414635.1 of uncultured Spirochaetia bacterium. GTDB lineage: Bacteria > Spirochaetota > UBA6919 > CAYPZJ01 > CAYPZJ01 > CAYPZJ01. The sequence continues at coordinate 3,101 of CAYPZJ010000420.1, read as the reverse complement.
TTATGAAAGCTCATCAACGTGTGTTACGTATCGATACGACAACAGGTTTTTACCGGTTGGAACGTTTTGCAATTGGAAATTTTTTTGGACCGGTAGACTTGGGTCTCCATTTATCTCGAAAGTATAACAGCCTGAATATTGGTGTTGGGTTGCTTGCTGGATCCATATTTCCAGGTACGAATCGATTAATATTCAATGGGTTTTCCCCATGTTGGGGTGGATTTTATATATCATCGATGGGTGGTGCGGGATTGGTTTTTGAGAATTTGGGTATAAATATGCTTTCGTTAGTTGGCAAAGCCCCCCAACCATCGTTGTTATATTTGAATCGTGTAGAAGGGGAAAGCGTGGATGTCGAGCTTATTCCTGTAGACATCCATGCTATTTGGAATGGTGGTAGGGGAGGTATTTACAGTGTAATTGATAAAGCATTTGAACTGCTTGGGGATCAATACAAAGAAGATCCTCGTGTAATGGCAGTGGGACCTGCGGCAGCAAGCACAGATGTTGCGGGGATTGCGTCGGTACCTATAAAAAAGGGAACTGTGACATTTGTTGATACTTGGGCAGGACGAGGGGGTTTTGGTTCTAAGTTGTTCCAAGAGCATGGTTTGGTTGGGATAATCTATGGTGGGACATATTTGGATGAAGATTTTCGCGATAGGAAAGTAGCGGATCAATGGTTTGAAGAACGGTATAACAAAAAGTTAGCCACGAAAGATTTTGAAGCAACAACAAAATATCGCTTTGACCCAAATGTTGAAACGGGGGGAACATTTGGTGTAAATTACGCTACTTTAAAAGGTCGAATCATGGCTTTTAATTATAAGACCATCTATTGGACTGAGGAACAACGATTGGATCTGCATAAACGTTTTATCGTTGATCATTACTTAAAGCAATTTAATGAGGAAACAATTCTACCAAAACAACAGAAGAACTGTGGGGAACCATGTGCAGCACTTTGCAAAAAACTTCGTGACGAATATAAAAAGGATTATGAACCATACCAAACGATGGGACCATTGATTGGCGTGTTCGATCAACGAGCAGCGGAACGAGTGAATCATCATGCAGATATGTTGGGATTTGATGGCATTTCGATAGGTGGTGTATTGGCATGGTTAATGGAATGTTTAGATCGAGGAATGTTATTACCAATGGAGTTAGGGGTTGATGAAACCCCACGCTTTGATTGGAAAAATTTTGATGTAGTAAAAGATTCAATGCATAATGCTGAATTAGGGTGTCACCTTTTGGATAGTATTATTCAAAAAAAAGGGGTTCTCGATTTTACAGAAGGAGCCCGTAAATGGGCACGTCGTTTAAGCAGACGAAAAGGTACAAAATTGTTAGATTTATTTGTTTTTAATGCGTTTGCTAGGAAAGGTTGGATGGTGCCTAATCAGTATTGGACACCTGGAGTGTTGTCGCCAATGGCAATAATGGGGAAATATTATATGTATTATGGAGAGGAATTTAAGCCCCCCCGAGAATTGGGTAGATTAAATGCAGAACGATTTATTCAGGAGTTGATTTTAGATAATCTTGGTACTTGTCGTTTTCATCGTAAATGGGCAGAAGATATTTTACCTGAAGTAATGGATAGACTTTTTGGCGCCAAGGATGAATTTTTAAATTCTATTCGAATGACAGCGAGTCGTATTAATGCGCGGAATGCTTCTGGCTTTTGGGAGTCTCAGCGCAATGTTGATTATATTGTACAGTTCCTGAGACGTCTTTGGGATATGAAAATAACCAATGATTCAGAATTAGAGGAATGGATTACCCGGTTCAAAAATGACGAACATGAGACCGCGTTGGATTTTTGGTATGAAATACATAAGGGGATAAATGATGTGTTGCGTGTCTATTTATGATTGTTTCTCCTTTGTTATATTGATATAGTGAAAGGAAGCAGATGCCAATTTTCATACTATTTTTTTTTATGTTTTCTTACGTATATTTTTTTTGCTGTTGGAGGGTTCCTTGGTGGTATTGATGAATTGGAGTTGGGAAACATAAAAAATGATACACTTGTTTTTTTTTTAATTAGAGGATATCTTTACGGAAAGGAACAAGAAATCTTAGGATTTTTTGTTTTGCTCGAAATTGGTTCTCCCAATGGGAAATATCAAAACCAATGAGTATAATGTTTCGTTCTGTGAGACTGCAATAAGTATTTCTACCAAAAGACCGCTTATTACCTTCCATCAGGTTCGGTACATTTAAAACATTTGGAGTATGTCATGAGTAAAGTGTATGTGGGGAATTTGCCTTTTAGTATAACTGAAGACGCGCTGAAGTCTTTATTTGAGAATTATGGTTCGATTGTATCCTGTAATATTATTGTGGATCACAATACAGGACGAAGTAAAGGATTTGCATTTGTTGAGCTGAGTTCAAAAGAAGAAGCGGATGCTGCAATTGAAGCGCTGAATGAATCCGATTTAGATGGTCGAACAATTAAAGTAAACATAGCAAAAGACCGCGACCGTTCAGATCGTTCCCGTAATCATTCTAATAGAAATAATCGTTGGTAAACCTTTTAGAGAAGAGATTTTTCATATACGAATAATCTAATGGACCACCACCTATTGTGCAGATAAATATACACATTGGTGGTATGTCACAAATATTTCGAGAAATGAATTTTCTGCATAAGAGATTCAGGGGTTTTATCGTCTATGCTTGAAAGAAACTGCTCTTTTGTTTTATTATGCATATTTTGAATGATTAAGAAGATATTGTATCTAAGTACTTTTTTACAATCTAATGTGTTTTTTTATATTACGATTGTTTAAGTGGTTATCGATTGTTTGTGAATAGTGTAAATTTTTTATACGTAATTTAGTTGATATCTATGCTGGTTTTTAGGATAAAATCGGAAAAACTCTTTGTTGTAACGCAGATTATGTAAACTTATTTTTTTTCGATGTCATTGTAGCTCATGCAAATTTTTTTTATTGCCGCTTTATCCTTTTTTGTTGATGATTTCTATTCACATTTATTTCAATTCTGTTATTGATTTCACACCTTTTTACAAGATTAGATTATTGGAGTTGAAGTCCTGATAGAATTTGTGAAATTCGATTCCATCG
>CAYPZJ010000419.1:0-4607 GCA_964414635.1 uncultured Spirochaetia bacterium | reverse complement strand
CGCATCAGCAATGCCCAGGCGGTTTCCTTGGGAAGAAGAAATAAAATTTCTTTACGGAGTTCTCCAATAAAATGGGAATCCACAAGAACAATACGTCGATTCCCAAATGTGGCTATCCCTTGTTCAATATCAAAGGTTAATAGATCCTGAATCTCTTCCATCCGTTGGTTAGGCTCATGCATAGTAAATCCTGTTTGGTGAATCGAAGGTATCGTATTCTAGAAATGCTATCAAAGGTGTACGCCTCTATCAATTTTAATATATGTGTGTACAGCTTGCATCGCTCCAATAAATCATTAACATTGAATGTACCAAAAAAATAGACGATCTAACTTAAAACCCAGAACAACTTACATCATTCATAAAGTATAGTACTTATGGGGAGGCTTGTCAAGGAAAATAGAAGGAAGGGAACCTGGCTTATCAACGTAGTCGGTGATAAATCGCACGATATCATTCTAGTAAAGACGAAACTCGAGCGCTCCCGTTGCGATTAACCAAACAACGATACCGGTTTTCATTTTATATAAACCATATTAATTTCATTCCAAGAACACTCACGTTAGAGGGATCGTCATGATAATTTCTAACCCATTAAGACGCAAATCCCACCGTAACATACTTATGGGTGTTGGACTCATGAGTATTATTATTGGAGTGGGGATTTCGTGTACCAATCAAACCAATACCAACAAAGCGGATAACTCGTGGGAAAGCAAATGGGTCCAGTTTGTTTCGTTTGAATTAGAAGATCATCCAACCCAATACGCCTCTATTGTTGTTCCGCAATCCTATTATACCGATGATTCCCGTATGTTCCCCGTATTAATCCTTTTCTCTGGCGCAACAGAAGCCAACCAACCTTCAGCAATTGCTGCACAAGCCTGGATTAAAAAGTATGATCTTTTACAGGGACTTGAACGGCTGTCCAATCCACCTTTACAACAAGAAGATTTTAAAGGTTATGTAACACCCGAAGCATTGGCGGATTATAATCAACGTTTAGCAAAACATCCCTATAATGGGTGTATTCTGATAACGCCCTCAACCTATCCAATGAAGCTTCCCTCAGAAGGCACATGGTATGAATCGTTTATTTTTGAGGAGCTGATTCCCTATGTGGATGCTACCTATCGAACCAATACCAAACGCGTTGGCATACACGGCATTTCTTTGGGAGGTGCAGTGGCACTCTATTTTGGGTTACAACATCCAGAACAATTCTATTTGATAGGTGCCCTTCAACCTGCCGTGCAATACTACCAGAATACCTTTTACCAATTCATCCAGAAAAATCAAGCCCAGTTGCGTCAACGGACTATCCATTTGGTAACTTCCACAGGTGATACCCACCTGCGCCCCCTCGCAGAAGAGCAACAGTCCCTGTTTGATTTTTTTGAGATTCCAACAGTATTTCGTGTGATTCAGGGATCTCATGATTATGTGTTCAACCGTGGTCCGGGTTTATTCGAATTATTAATTACTGCAAATGAGGTACTGTACTACGACAAGCCATTTTGAACCCAATTCGGTTATTCTTCTTGTGATGGTGCTTCTAGGGTTTTTATCATTAGAAATGCATCAAGCCCTTTCCCGTAGTAATTTGGAATCCGATCGAAATACCCAAATCCCATGTTTTCATACATCGTGCGAGCAGCGTGATTCGAAGGTTGCACTTGTAATAAAGCGGTGTCCAAATGTAACGTGAGAAAATAATCTAGTATATGCATCATGAGTTCCCGTCCCAATCCTTGCCGTCGAAATTGGGGGAGGATATCCAGTGTAATGACGGTTCCAGCATCCAAATACTGTTGGTATCCTACCACAAATCCTGCAATTTGTTTACTGGACAGATGTTCTGCTACAACAAAATATGCTTGTACGTTCCAAAGGTCACGAAAGTAGGAATAGGGATATGCTATGGTTGGAGGAAAGCATGCTTGATCAATTTTAAATAACGTGCGCAAATCGGCTTTGGTTGCCAATCGAATTCGAAAGGATAGATCCAACACGGTTTTTATCGGGAGATAACGATGGGTTTCCATACAGGTACATTATCGACGAGCGATGAGTATAAAATATAATAATTGGGCTACCGCATTAAGCGTCGCTGCAACGTATGTCATTGCAGCTGCGGTGAGGACCCGTTGAACCCCTTCATAATCGGATTTGGTTACCATTCTTTGTTTCACCAGGATTGCTTTGGCACGTTTCGAGGCATTAAACTCCACCGGTAAATTAATTAACTGCATAACCACCAGAATACCAAACAAAGCAATTCCCACCCAGATCAACCCAGTGAGTTGGAGAATAAATCCAATAATAATCATTGGAAAGGCAATATAGGATCCAACCCCTGCAAGCGGTACTACCGCAGAACGTAATGCGAGTGGACCATAATGTTTAGCATCTTGTATTGCATGTCCTACTTCATGCGCTGCTATACCAAGAGCAGCAATACTTGGTTTATTATATACATCGGGAGATAAGCGGACGGTTTTGTTAGAAGGATCGTAGTGATCACTAAGCATTCCCCGTGCCATTTCGACCCGAACTTGGTTCAATCCATACGCATCCAATATTTCCCGAGCCGTTTGCGCACCAGTGCGTTGGGTGGCATTGGCACGTTTTTTATATTGCTTAAATGCAGAACTTACATTTACCTGAACTAAAATCACCAACAAAATGGTTGGTCCCACAATGATAAACCAGAGTGGATCAAAGAACATGGGATTCCCTCCTCGTAAAAAGTTCTATGAACTCTATAGACTGATTCCATCTCTTTACGTGTTAACAAACACCCCATCGACTACATCCATAACGATTTGTAACGGGGATGCGTCAAACACATTTAAGCGGGACTGTATTAACCATACACCCTGTCACCTGTTCCAAATTCTGGTGTTTCATTGAGTACAGTGCATTCTCTCACACGCTCTTTCACATTAATGTTTTCCAAACGCCGTTAAAAACGACAAAATACGTTGAAGAGCGGGATCCAATCGTATGTGAGGTATACGAGCAGGTTGGTTCAGGGAAGAAAACGGTTTGGGTGGGGTAATTTCGATTTCACTTGTGAATAGATTGATTTTATACTCGTGTCGATTATCGGTTATGATTAACGAGTACTCATCGATTTCAAAAGTGTTTGATAGCCAAAATCGGACCAATTCAAGTCGATAGTGTAAAATATCCATAACAACCGGATGCCGTTCCACATATGCCGCTTTCCAATCCACTGCATGGAAGAATGCCCAGTCCATTTCTTTGATGGCATCGGAATAAAATTGTTGCGCAAGCGGATGTTTAAATTGGTAGTCTACCCGTTGTCCATCCCGATCCACTATATGAAGTTGATCGATGGAAATACGGTCCATGGTTTCTATATCAAGATAAGGATCCAATAATTCGATTTCCAATTTTACATGGGTGGAGTTGTGATAATGGGTTTTGGAGGGATACTTCCCCTCTTCAAAAACCCAGCCCTTCTTTATTAATCGATCTTGCCAGATCGATCGCTTCAATTCCTGGAAAGTATATCGCTGTGAAAACACATTCGTTTCAGGATACCGTCGCAAAGGGTAAATAGGACGCATGACCTGTGCAATAGCCTGTTGAATATACTTTCGTTTAATCAACTCACGTGCTTGATCCAGATAACCTAACGTATGGAGTACGATGGGATGCGCAATACGAAGTGTGGAAGTAGGTTTAGACGATTCCTTTCCGTTATTAAGGGTACAAGAGTCCCAATTGTATAGCCCCCAATTGTTCTTTCCATCGATAAAGATTAACGTGGCTGCATTATTGAATAAACTGGGGGAGTGAATCCAGGTTTTTATGACATCGTTTGGGATGGGTGTTTGATAACGGAGGTAGCGTGAAAAGATGTCCAATACTGCCTCTTCAGTAAGAAAATCGGGGGGAGTTAGTTTGGGAATACGAAATGACCGCTTGGTTTTCGGGGCACGACGAAGAAAATCAACTTCCATGGATTCCCTATTGGAATATCCTTGGGTGACTGCTAAATTTTGTATTCCTACACCCACGGCGGTCTGAATGGGTTTCTCTTCTCGATTAAGTAGATCAGTAAGCATGACATAGCTATCTTTAATCGATGCTTCCGGTTGTTTTATTCCATACAGTTTGATAGCGAGGGGGTCTATCTTCAGTCGATCTGCAAGTGATCGTAAGGTTGCTGCACGGATGGTGCCTGTATAATATAATATATCCTTTGGTCCGGCATAGCGCTTCCAAACATTTAAGATAGCGTCCCATTGGGCGTTAGGAATTTTTCGTGTGGTTTCAACTAAGATACGAGAAACCGTTCCATCGGGGAAATCTAAACGGTGTTGGAGTGCAAATGGTGGAATATAATATCGGTTTAATGAGTTTTCCAACGAGAGAATTTGATAATGATTGATCCGGTGAATTTCATCAATCCAAAGAGAAAACGAAGGAATCGCCAGTACCTGCTCGAAATATGCACTAAATTCAGGAGTAAGAAACGCACAACATAATAGGGCTTCGTGGGGGAATCGTCGGAGTTGATTCACGAACCGGGTTTCGTCGAATGGACGTATTTTTCGACTATAGAGCAATAAATG
>CAYPZJ010000418.1:0-4654 GCA_964414635.1 uncultured Spirochaetia bacterium | reverse complement strand
AGGGAAGGATAGGCTATGAAATATCGTCAATTAGGACAATCCGATCTGCAGGTTTCTCAAATTTGTTTTGGGTGTTGGCAACTTTCCCCACGATTCTGGGGGGACGTACCACTCAAACCTTGGAAAGAAGCGTTGCATGCTGCGTTGGATGCGGGTGTAAATTTTATTGATACTGCCGATGCCTATGGTGATGGCTATGCAGAAACATCCCTTGGTGATTGGTTCCAACAAGAACACAAACGGGATAATTTTATTCTTGCGACAAAGTTTTACTGGAATTTTTATGAAGGCGAACGGTATCCCGAAACCACGTATGATTATATCTTGCGTGCATGTGACCAATCTTTGAAACGATTGAAAACAGATTATATTGATCTATACCAGATTCACGCCTACGACCCGCTAACCCAACCGGATGTGGTAGCAGCAGCACTTTCACGACTCAAAAAAGAAGGGAAGATTCGATGGGTGGGTGTGAGTAATATGAATCCAGAGCAGATGCGTATGTATCAGCGATTCATGACACTTACAACCCTTCAACCTCGGTATAATTTAGTATCACGAGAAGTGGAACAGCAGGAACTCCCCTTTTGTCAAGCAAATGGGATCGGGGTGATTCCGTATTCTTCCTTGCATAAAGGATTGTTAACGGGTAAGTATTCGGCAGAACATACGTTTCAGGATTTCCGAAAGGCAGATCCTCTGTTTAATGGACCGGGTCGAGCGGCGATTAACAATGGTTTGAATCAAATCCGCACCATAGCATCAGACCTGGGGTTGAGTGTGATCGAGCTAGTGGTGCGGTGGGTTATCACGCATCCTGCCATCACCAGTGCTATCATTGGTATTAAAGAACCGGATCATATCACAGGGGTTGTGAATGCTGCAACCGAATTCTTACCTATTGGGCTGTGGCATCAGATTGGATCTATCATGGATAAAGCAAAACACGAAGCGATGGAAGCGCAACATTCCTGAATCTCGAGTTTAAATTATTTCTTAAGAGGTTAAACCGGAAATAAACGATACCACCGTATCCACAAACAGCGACGGCTCTTCCGTGCAAGGGGAATGAGCCGATTGCTCAAAGATAACAAGGGATTTATCTGCTTCGGGCGTGCCTAAGGATTCGTACGCATCGTGTGCTAATTCCACTGGTAGAATTCCATCGTATCGTCCCCAGAGGATCAACGTTGGGAGGGTGATAGCATGCATTTCATCAGATAAGTTTAAATCCCACATATCGAAATTTGAGCGCAAGTAGGGTTGATTTGTAAACCAGGTGGCGGAAAAGAATGATTTTTTGATAACCTCGGTTCCCTCGATGGAGATGATGGAATCGGGATCATGGGTATATCCACCTGCTAGATTGACATAGTAACTATGTACCGCTACATATGGGGCTGTGACAACGGGATTTTCTTCATAGTGTTGTAACACCTGGTGCCATAAATCAACGTCTTCGTTTCGATCGATCCGTTCTTGTGCGGCTTCTTTCATCCAGCGTACCGATAATTCAAATCCTAATTTAAGATTATGCCCCCCATCCATATCAATCCACCCCGTTATTTTATCATGACGGAGTGGATCCAACAAATACGCTGTTCCCAATGCGCCTCCCCAACTGGCACCCAACATAACAATTTGTTTTGGAGCATATCTTTCCTGTAAGATATCCACGAGGATATCCAAATCAGCAACAAATTGATCTACTGTAAAACTCTCGGTTTTTGCGTTGCCCTGGGAAATACCTGAAGCCCGCTGATCCCAATACACCACCCCATAGTAGGTTTCCAGGGTTTGAAGCGATGGAATATACCGCATAGTCATCCCCGATCCTCCGGGTCCCCCATGAAGTGTTAGAAGTAGGGTTCCCGAATCGGTGTTACCATTAACCCAAACCGGCATATCCGATCCCGCATTCCGAAAGAAAAAGAAATCCCCTTCCAGATAAAATGGATCACAAGCGGAATACAGAATGCAAACAAAAAGTAGGACAGAAAGAGGAAGCCATAATTTCTTCATCAGCAATTAGTTATCCTTTTTGGAAAGTGGGATGATAACACCAACCTGCAACCCCGGATGAATGATCCAATTGTAATTGGTTGGGTATTCCCAGAAGACGGTAGGTTGGATGACAAGCTGGAAGGGAAGATTTGTCTTTTTTGTAAAGTCATATCCTATTCCTAATTGCAACATGGGAACAAAGCGGGGACGGGGGTAGTTTACACAATTCACGCATTCCGCACCTAAAAACGATCCCATAATCCCTACACTTCCCACCAGTTCTAAAAATAAAACAAAACGAAAAATAAACCGGTATCCCACCTCTGCCAAGAGAAATAGTCCAACCTGATTCCGTACATGTACAAATCCGCCAACTTTACCAGCTAACACCAGTTGATGAAGGGGATGATCCAACGGAGTAAATTGAATTCCCCCATACATGCCTGGATGCGTAATACAATCGCCGAAGTATCCTGCTTGTACCGCTAAAGGAAATGAAGGTTGTGAAACGTGGGTTGATTCAGATTGGGTTGAAGGGGATTGGTCGGAGGGTGAATTAGCCCATCCAGAAATGAGTCCCATGAGAATCATGATGGATGTGAGGATTACTACGCGAAAAAACGTTGTCATAGTGAAAAACCTACTTCGATTTACAGGATAAAAAGGTCGTACATTGCAGTAATCATTATCTGTAGTAAATACGTAGTGAATCACGCGGTACAAATTTAATAATTCAACGACCAGAATCAAATAAAAGAATCGAAATTCTTTCAGAATGCGCTACCCTTTGTAGTACTTGATGAGACGATTGAATGGAGAAGTGCTGCAAATCCAAACAAGTAATCATCAAAAAATGGGAAATCCAATACTCAACGAGTTGGGTTGGTGTTTACACGGTATGGAATCCCATATAGATCAGGAGAGGTTGATTTATGAAAACAACAGTACGTGGTTTTGCCATGGGAATCATGGCGCTTATTTTGTTACTAATGCATACCCAATCTTATGGGGAATCTGGGAAAGCCGCCATTGAACGCATGTTGCCTGGTTGGGCGAATGCTTATGTTTGGGTAGATGTTACTGAGGTGGAAGCATGGGAGATGTTGCCTAATTGTAGTTCCTGTGGTAAGGTCTGGGAAGCTATCACGGATATGTTCCGGTATTTCGGCATATCTCTGGAGCGTGACAATGCGGTGTATGGATATGGTGGAGCTCCCTTTCATGCACTTCGAATGGTGGATCGGTGGGTGGGTTTTCTTCACATGACATATGACGCGCCGACGATTCGAAGGGATTTAAATTCTAAAAGCGATATTCAATGGAACTCGTTTCAGGTACAAGGACGAACGGTCCCTCAAGGACATCGTACGTATGGGGAAATAGCCTTTTTACCAAATATTCTAATGATTTCCCATGCGTTTGGAACAGGAGTGTGGGGTATAAACGGACGAACATTAGCACCCGACCCCGATCAATATCCCGATATGGCTGCTATACTTGCTGGAAGAGAAGGTAGGATGATAGATAATCCAGTGATGCAACAGGGAATTGCATTAGCTGGGGATGATAAAACGTTGGTTTTGGTGGTGGATTTTTCTGATCAGTTATTTCAAGAAATTGAGGAATTGTTTCGGATGTATCCCTTTGCGCAGGGCTTAATTAACATTATGCACCCCATTGACGGGATTGCTGGTTCCCTAAAAGTCCATCGTCATGGTATGGATATGCATGCCCAGTTTATGTGTGAAACGGCACGAGCAGCAGAGCAATTAGTACAAGTTGTAGATACGGTAAAATCCGCTGTGGGAGTTTTTGCGATGGCTCGGGAACGACGTGCAATGCGGCTTCGCCGATATTTATCTCATTTTTCCATTGTCCAGAAGGATACCCTGGTTGAAATGAAATTAAATTTTGATCCATCTTCTTTCCATTTGGTATCTGATATTATTGATTATGCCGATTCCTATTCGACACGCTAACCCCTCGATCCCTTTTCCAACAATAAATTCAAAGGTATAGATTTGTGGATGAGCGCTTCGGGTCTCCAATTTTTGGACATTTCTCAGAATAGTGTTGTCTTTTTTACGTAATTTTTATAACTTCTGGAAGTAGGGAAAGATAACCTAAACCAAATTGGAGTACATTTATGAAACGACGACATTACTTGTTTCTTATAGCATTGGTGCCTATGATTGCGCTATTGGTGTTGGGATGCAACAACAGTAGCAAAAAACAAACCAATGACACGAATCAGCAAACCACACAAGAATTAGCCCAAGAAAAAACAGATAAACCGGCGGATACGCCTATTCCCGAACCCGAGCCTCTTAACATAACATTTGATGAGGATACGAAAAAGAAAGCGGAAGAATTGGTTGCAAAATTGGAACATGAAGAATTTTCCATGTCCGAAGAGAACAAAGAAAATGCACGAGCATTTCTTTATCTTGCGGCAACCAGTAATGATCCAAAGGTCGTGAAAGCGGCGATATTAAGTATGAAAGATTCATACGGACAAATGGAAAGCGATAACTATGCGCTCATCAATGATGAGTATAACCAGGTGGTTATGAATAAACTTCACTCGGATAATCCCCAGGTAATGTTAAGCGCAGTTGAAGCCGCCTACAAATCCATCAGTGGTGAT
>CAYPZJ010000417.1:0-4666 GCA_964414635.1 uncultured Spirochaetia bacterium | reverse complement strand
CATCATAAATCATTTGAGCAGGAAAGAAGCGGAAATTTTTTCGGATGAAAAAGGGGCGCCCCACTTTCAGTCCAATGATATATAAAAACATGAAACCTGCCAGGCTAGAAATCGTGGAAATAACATACACGAGAACAAAATCCAATTTGCCGATGCCTACTAAAAAGGCACCGAATACCATAACCATATCGCCTGGACTGGGTGGAAATATGTTCTCCAGGAATGCACTGAAACCGAGGATTAAATAGACTACGAATTGGGAATGCTGGTCAATGTTATCAACAAGGGTATCCAGAATATCTTCAAACATACGTTAATCATACCGAGTCTCCGCTCGTACGACTAGTATCGGAGAACTGGGTGCAACCCCCTTCTGAATACCCAGGAATATTATATATTCCTAAACTTCAAGGATTTCCTTTTCTTTTTGGTCAAGAATTTCGTTAATCCGTTCTATCAAGTCGTCTGTCAATTTCTGGATTTGTTCCTGCCCCCGCTTGGAATCATCTTCGGAGATCTCCCCTTCTTTCTCAAATTCCTTGAATTGATCGTTGGCATCCCGTCGTATATTACGGATGGCAATACGACTTTCTTCAGCTTTGTTTTTAACAAGTTTTACATACTCTTTCCGACGTTCAGCAGTTAAAGGGGGGATATTAATACGAATAATATTCCCATCATTCATGGGATTCAAGGACAATTCGGATTTCTGAATGGCTTTTTCAATATCTCCGAGGGTAGACATATCGAAAGGTTTAATGACAATGGACTTTGCATCCTGAACATGCACCGTTGCGAGCTGATTTAGCGGCATTTTTGAACCATACGCATCCACGCGAAGGCTATCAAAAATGGATGCAGACGCATGCCCCGTTCGAATCGTTTTAAATTCATCTACCAGCACCTTCACCGCTTTTTCCATCCGTTCTTTTGATTCACTAAGGATATCCTCAATCATACGTCCTCCTGAATTAGTGTACCAATAGGTTTTCCAGTTAATGCCTGCATCAGATTCCCTTGTTTAAGAATATTAAACACTCGAATGGGAAGATTATTTTCTTGACACAATGTTAAAGCCGTTGAATCCATGATGCCCATTTCCGGGTTAGCATATACTTCTGAAAAGGTAAGATTTTCATACCGTTTGGCATTGGGATGGAGGATTGGATCCCGATCAAAAACCCCATCCACCTTTGTTGCTTTAAATAAATAATCCGCATTAATTTCTACGGCACGAAGCACGGCAGCAGTATCGGTTGTAAAAAACGGATTTCCCGTTCCTCCCGCAAAGATAACCACCCTTCCTTTCTCTAAATGCCGGATAGCACGGCGACGAATAAATGGTTCCGCCAAGGATTTCACCTCGATCGCTGATTGAACACGGGCATCCAATCCTTTTTGCTCAAATGCATCCATTAACGCGAGGGAATTGATAATCGTCGCCATCATACCCATATAATCCGCTGTAGCTCGATCTATCCCCTGCTTGCTCGCATTCATCCCTCGGAAGATATTACCCCCACCAATTACAACTGCAATCTGCATCCCCAATTCTTTCGCTTGTTTGATTTCCTCCGCGATGGATTGTACCATTAACGGGTCAATTCCGTATGTATACGTTCCAATGAGAGCTTCTCCACTGAGCTTGAGTAAAATACGTTTCGATTGGGTGCTTGGTTCTGATTTCAACGCTCTTTTCCTTACGGGTGACCCGTTTTTATTTTAACCGTAATCGCTGGGGGATACTGTTTATTCCGATTCTCCCAGCTGAATCCGACACATGGTTTCCAGCTGGATCGTATCGTCCATATCGTTCGCGACTTCTTTAATATAATCTCCCACTGTGATTTTGCGCTCGGGTTCTTTCACGTATTGCTGATGCACTAACGTTACTTCGCTGAAGAATTTATTCATTTTCCCTTTAATAATGTTATCCCACATTTTTTCAGGTTTTCCCGATTCTTTGAGTTGGGTTTTAAAAATTTCTTCCTGTTCCGCAATTATTGCGGAATCGATACCTTCTGGATTCACCGCTACCGGTGCCAACGCTGCAATCTGCATACACACATTTTTTGTCATGGACTGGAATGATTCTTTTTTAGTCGTCTCACTATTCCCCACTTTAAACGATCCCAACACACCAATCTTTCCACCTGCATGAATATAATCAGCAACATACGTATTGCTATCCCCTTTTACCCGATAGAACTGCCCGAATGTCATATTCTCACCCATGGTGGCAATCAATTCTTTCAACGCCTGGCTTTTTTTACTTTCTAAACTAGCTGGATCGGTTATCGAGGTATCTTCATACACCGTTTTCGCCAGTTCGGTTACCTTTGCAACAAAATCATCGTTTCGAGCTACAAAGTCCGTTTCACAATTAACTTCCATAAGAATCCCTGCCGTTGCATCCGGTGCGATTACAGAAACAACAAGTCCTTCTTTCGTTGCTCGACCACTCTTTTTGGATGCATCGGCAAGTCCCTTTTCTTTCAGGTATTTAATAGCGGCTTGTAAATCACCGTTGGTTTCGTTTAATGCTTTTTTACATTCCCCCAGACTACAGCTGGTTTTCTCGCGTAGCTCCTTAACAAGTTTCGCTGATATTTCCACAATTCATCTCCTTGTAGGTGAATTTATATCATACACCTATCTATGCATTTTTTGTTTCTTGGTTTTCCTCAGGTGGATCAGTGGGTGCTTCTGGTTCCCCAGATTTCGTTTCTTCTTCAGTTGGTGATTCGGCTTGTTTAGGTTCCGGTTCCGTCGATTCCTGATCGGTTTCCGTTGGTGTAGCTGAAGAAGATTCTACCGGTTTGGAATCGGGGGTTTCAGAGGATGCGTTATCTTGAGAATCCGCCTCTTCGCTATCAGGTGTAGCTTCTGCAACATCTGTAGGAGCGCCTTCCTCTTCTGCAAGACCTGCGATCTCTTCGGCTTTACGTTCCATTGCAAGCCGTTCTTCGATTTCTTTCTGTTCGAGATCCTCGTCTTCCAGTTTGCCCGAACTGTACGCATCTGCCAAATCTTTCCCAGCTTGCATTTCTCCCTCTTTTATTGCTCCGGCGATAATCTGTACAAACAAACTAATTGCGCGAATCGCATCATCGTTTCCTGGAATAGGATAATCTATTAATTCTGGATTACAATTGGTATCCACAACTGCAAAGATGGGAATTTCTAGCTTCCGTGCTTCCTTTACTGCAATTTCTTCTTTTTTAGGATCCACAATAAAAAGCGCCTGGGGAAGATCCGTCATTTCTTTAATCCCACCCAACGTCTTTTCTAATTTTTGACGTTCTTTCACTAATTGGAGCACTTCTTTTTTAGTTAGAGCTTCAAACGTCCCATCCACTTCCATTTTATCAATTTTCTTTAATCGATTAACCGAACGTCGAATGGTTTTGAAATTGGTCAGCATTCCACCTAACCAACGTTGGGTTACAAAATACTGTCCCGCATCTTGTGCATAGGTTCGAACTGCTTCCTGCGCTTGTTTTTTTGTTCCTACAAATAAAAATTTCCCGCCGCCGGCAACGATATCACGAGCGGCTTGATACGCAATCTCACCTTTTTCAACGGTTTTTTGTAAATCAATGATATGAATACCGTTTCGTTCGGTATAAATGAAGGGTTTCATACGGGGGTCCCATCGTTTGGTTTGATGACCAAAATGGACGCCGGCTTCTAATAAATCTTTCATCGAGATAGAACTCAAGGGATTTCCTCCTAACGTGTCTTACTTCCTATCCTACATAAAGAGTGATGAACACATTGAATCTTACGACGTGTGGATTCTCCATCGCTCGTTCATACGGGAACAAGGTATCACGTTTATTAAAATATTTAGATAGAGGAATGCGAGGAAGTAATACGCTCGCAATCCTACTTTTATTCTTCATCCGATCGTCGCCCAAAACCTTTGGGAAATCGGATTACATGGCTAAGTAGTCGCGAATACAGCGATACACCCGTTCAATAGGCAATCCCATTACGTTATGATACGTACCATCGATGCGCTCAATATGCCGAGAAAATCCTTCTTGGATTTTATACGCACCTGCCGCATCCAACGGGGATTCCGTCTGTAGGTAGTGCCAGATTTCCGCATCGGTTAGCGGAGCTACCCACACTCGGGTTGTATCGGTAAATCCCTGTTCTATCGGTTCATTGGTTGTGGGAATGATCATCCACACACCAGTTAGAACATCATGAACGGTTCCAGAAAGGCTACGAAGCATTGTAGCCGCTTCACTTTCATCTCGCGGCTTGCCAAACACGTGCTCATGTTGAACCACAATCGTATCCGCTGCGAGAATAATCCTATTTGGATTTCGTTTCCCAACATCCTCCGCTTTCATGCGAGCTAAAATTTGAACTCGTTCGTGGAGGGTTTTTCCAGATACCTCATTTACTGGTGGTTCGCTAATGCTTGCTTTCTCTGTGACAAAGGGGATTCCCGCTTTGGCACAGATTTCCTGGCGGCGTGGTGATTTGGATGCTAGGATAATTGGCTTCATCGCTGGCTGCATAGATTATACCAAACCACCGGCACCTTCCTGGTTACGCTGCAAAGTAATAAATCCTCTCGGGGAGGTCAAGCCTTGTTTTGTCTTAGCCCCCTAAATGATTGGACCATTTTGGGTGTTAATTAAACTAACAA
>CAYPZJ010000416.1:0-4666 GCA_964414635.1 uncultured Spirochaetia bacterium | reverse complement strand
CCTTGGGTATAGCGTTATGTAACTTTTTCTTTATTTATCACCATTGGACAGCCTGTAAAACCATCGTAATAATAGGATGGAACAGCATTTAATCATCAATAGGAATCCACCATTTTTTAAATTCGCACCCGATCAATTACAAAACTTTTCCAACATACATCACATACCCATCCTCAAATGATAAATAATCAAAACGGCTCGAATAAACACAACAAAACATAATCCAAAAAGAAATAAAGGATTAACGCTCGAGAAGAGAACGCATCAGTGTTATGATAACCACCTAGTACCGCCCAAACATTTCTTGGAAACAGGCGTATATGGTTACCCTTCCCCATGCAATAAGGAAAACACAGAACGAAACCAAGTTTGAATGGGTGCTAAGGATATCGTAGAAAAACGAAGCGTTCGTTCATACCTCAGTATCGATTCCCTGAGGATTCGGATATGAAACGTATAAGTATGCGCTGTTTTCAAGGGATCTTCGGGTAAAAATAGGATAAAGTCACCACGCTTGGGTAGAATTAACGAACATGGGAGACGGCTCCCCGTTTGATCTATCAACGCAAATTGAAAAACATAGCGTCCATCCAACGGTTCCGAACTGTGCAAAACTATCGGATACCCCCGTACTTCATCACCTGAGAAAAAATGCGTTGGTAGATGTGCTTGGTGATTCCGTGGGGTAAACCATAGTTTGATGGTTTGAGTGGGTGCAGATTCTACAGGTCGTCCTATCGATACCCAATAGTAGTGGTTCGTGGGATCATATAGAACCCCCATATGCCTGGCATCTGGATCCATGATTTTATGCTGGTTATAGGGATCGGTAAACCAATATGCCAAAGTCTGAAGAAGAGACCGATCTTTGGAATACACCTCTCTGGCGTATCCCTGATATCCCTGGGCGCGAGCACGATCGGCAGCGTATATCCCCGTAAAACCAGCTGCACGCACTTGTTCTACGGATAAGGAATCCGGTTCGTGATTCTGGGACCAAAAATGATTTAAGTAGCTGCGATGGGCAACCCCCGCTGCTTTCAGATTTGTATTGGAAATCAAAGGTTGGTACTGGTGGCGCTCTCTATACGTGTTGATCATAAAATAAACGAGCTGCTCCATACCAGTCGCATCGGCGTTATCTATTTGTTGAATCAAGTCGGTACGTAAAAAATGGGGGAAATCATGCTGTAGATCTGTAATCCATTGGTTTTCGGTCGTCTCGAATGGAAACGATTCCAACCAGGCTTGGGACACCCAGATCTGATTGGTTGGTGTTACTCCATATCCAAAGTCGGGTTGATAATAGCGATAAATGCTGACGCCCTGTTTGTATCGTATACTCAACAAAGGAAGCTCAACGGATAGGTTATTTCGGTGAGCATCGTATTCCCATTCCAAATAATTCCCATTCATTTGGTGGATTCGTTCCCGGCGGATTCCATTCGAATACTCTTCTTGGAGATATTTCCAATGGAAGCTGCGATCCACCTCAAGCCTAGGTTCAAACAATGCATGATACGATTGCAATTGGAGTAACCGAAGCAGGATATCCGGCTGATCAGCAGCATAAAAAACCACACCTGAAGCATCAGACGTCTTCCAATAGAAATACGGCTCCCTCGTTAGGTTTTCAACAAAGGTTGCGGCTGGATAATAGGTATAGACCGATTCATCGGGAAGCGTTACACGCCACCCCTTCTCGGATTGAAACACTTTCCACCCATCATTAGAACGGAATCCTTCACCATGTTCCATAGTATAATATAAATAATACGGATACCGAATAAAGTGGGTGCCGTCATACTCCCACTGTTCTTCCACCGCCCATGCAGACTGTCGTTCTTGTAAATAAGGAAAACGTTTGATTAAAGCTTGCGCTTCTGCCCTATCCAGCTCAAATAAATCCATTTGGTTCCGAGCTGTATCCAAATGTTCCAATAAACCACCCAATTCATCTATGCTTTCCACAATAGGTTTCGCAAGAATGAAACCAGGTAGACTCATTCCCACCAGTAAACACACCATCCCCAACCCCAATGCACGACCATGCCCATTTTGATTTAGAAGGAAAAACATAAAGATACGCCTGTATACGGGTAGATATAAAGGGGAGTGGGGAGCGTAGTATCGGTGTGTAGGTTTAACCGATCCTCCATCAATTGTTGTCGATCCCCTTGGGCTAACCAGGAATTACCAACCTTAATTCCGTAATCCCGATGGAATAAAAAACGTCCACCCACATGAATCCCCACACTTAACCGAGAAGTAAACTCACGAAGTATTTCCGCCTGAATTTTCGCCCCTCCTCCGATGGTAGCGATCGCTCCCTTCTGATCCAGATCGGGAATAAAAAACGAACTATGCACCAGGCTTAACGTGCCTTGCAATCCAATCAGAAAAGTCCATTTATTCTTGTAATGACTCCATTGTACCCCCACATCCAATAATAATCCCCAAAGTAATAACTCAGTAAATGGAATTTGTGCGGTGAATATCAGATTCCCCATGAATTCAAAGGCATAACCTAATTCCAAACCAAATTGTACCCCTGTGTAACCCATTAAAAAAGTAGCATCCTCACCGGATTGATTCGTTAGAAAAGCAAACAACGCGGTAGGAGTGCGACGAAATGCAATCCCACCTTGGATTCGAATATGGATACCAACCTGATCTACGAGCTTAGCAGGATCATTTAGTTTTGCTTCTCCCTCAAGAAACGTTCCATAGCAAATCCCATCCCCTACTTCATAAATCCGAACCCGTGCCTTGGATTCCTTTTGCAAATTAGTCCCCTCAATCTGTGTTTGAGAAAGAATGATGAATTCATCCCCTTCATCTATCGTTTCGCCCTCATGGAGTTCAATAATCACTTGGTTGCCAGAAATCCGAGTAACTCGTGTATAAGGATTAAAATATGCATGATGACTAATCGCTTGCTTCATTTTCTCTTCGAGCTGAGCAATTAATTCTTCCTCTAGTTTCTCACGAAGGCGCTGTTCCACATCCATTTCCAACTCCCCTTCCCCTTCAATCTCTTCAATCCAATTCAATTCAATGACAATAGCATCAGTGGGCGGAGTGCCTGTTTTAGTGAGGGAAATAATATCAAATCGGATGGTAACACCGAGTTCGATTCCTTTGTAGGGTACCAGCTCGCCTTCTCGATACCGGCGTTTGTTATGAAATTCGGCTTGTTGGAATTGTTCAATATAGGGGATAAATAATGTAGAACCTTGAAATATCATTTGCAATTCAGCTTTTTCAAACAGAACATTAAAGAGGCGAGTCTGTTCCGGCAAAGTTGATCCCGGTGGTTTTCGCAATTCTACAAGTTGTTCTACCAGTCGCGATTTATCATAATCGATTAAGGCTTTATTGGTTCGATCCACCACTTCAAATCGATCTGAATTGGATAAATAAAAAATCAGCGCTCGATTGAATGCATCAATAAAGGAATCTGAAACCCGAATGGCTCCAGACGTTGCTCCTAAAACCACTAGCATAGGAAGTTGAGTAGAAGGTTGGGGATCAGTCATAATGGGAGGATCTGCTTGCTGTGCCCAGAGAATAATGGGCGTCATAAACAGGACCACACCAAACAAAAACCCAACTCCAAAAATTTGAAACCAGTTCATAATAATCCACACGGGGTATCAATCCACCGTTGTCTTCTGTCAATTAATAAAATAAGAAAAAGAAGAAAAATGCAAAAGCACTATACATTATTCGCTAATTAAGAAAGCAGGTTTTCATATTTTATGATTCGGGTTCCCTCTTTTGTTTTCCAAACTCACAGTACCTTTGCAATTTGCATGGAGTACACTGGGGATTGATTGGTTTACAAACCGTACGACCATAGGATACTAAATAACCGTTGATGACTTTCCAATAACGCTTGGGAAGTAGTTCTCGTAATACCAATTCGGTTTCATCCGGTGTTTTTGTATCGACCAACCCCCACCGATTGCAGATTCGATGCACATGGGTATCCACACAAATGCCGTCCTTATCAAAACCAAGGATTAAAACCAAGTTCGCCGTTTTGCGACCTACTCCAGGTAATTCTAAAAGCCGTTCTAACTCATCGGGTACTTTGCTTTCATAAAGGGTTTCCAAAATATGACAAATAGAGATAATTTGCCTGGTTTTGTTTCGATAGAATCCTGCTGGATAAATAAGTTGTTGAATTCGCTCCTCACCTAATAAAAGCATCTTCGCGGGTGTATCCGCTTCTTGAAAAAGGCGCAGGCTTGCTTTAATAGTAACTTCTTCCTTTGTACGCAGGCTAATAATTGTGGAAATGAGTACTGTAAATGGTGTATTATAAGAATATGAAATTTTCTCTACAGCTAATCCATCCCGCTTTTCTACAAACGCCTTTTCTTCGCCGAGGATGGTCATAACTGGATCAAAAGGAAAGGGTGATGAGTCATGCGGCATCGGTTTTCCCCCTATATTAATCTAGCCTCTCGTTAACCCGCGGTTAATAAATGTATTATCGTATTGTATCATCGATTCTAATATGCATAGTGAATCTTAGTTATTCAGCATCAAATTCGTTGCACAAATAGCGTTGTTCCAGAAATTGTACCACGTTTCATTGTACATAACGTAATAGATCCCATAAAAAAGAGGAAGTCCCCCATAATTGTGTGACGAATAT
>CAYPZJ010000415.1:0-4676 GCA_964414635.1 uncultured Spirochaetia bacterium | reverse complement strand
CGATATACATGGCAGGGCGTTTCCGAACTGCTTCGAGCCCTTTTAACGTTTTGATACTTTCGGCGGTATATTGTTGTTCACTCATAGAAAGACTCCTGCTGTGTTTCGATACTCAGACTGAAATATCGAAACAAAACAATGTAAATATGTGCTAAAAAATAGCGTATCGTTCCACGGAAAAAGAACGAAAAACGACATCAACCAAGGTATATTCCATGCAAAAAAAATGGTTGAAGTAAACATTTTCGGTTAATGGAATACTATATCTTTAATCGTCGTACATCCAGTTTCCTTTTGGATGCGACTGAATAGTTGTCCTTTCAGATAGATCAACTCCTGGCGCCATGGTGCCGATGCCACTTTCACATAGAGAATTCCTTCGTCTATATTCGAACATTCAGTCACCTTGGCTAAACGCGGCCCCACAATAGCATCCCATTTTGCCATAATTTCATATTCCTTGCATATGGCATAATATCCGCGTTCGAGAAGAATTGAATCGAGAATAGATCCCACATTTTCGGGAACCTTTTTCTTTTTTTTCAAATTTTAACATGCCCTTCGGATATAACACATCGTACTACCGATCCCCGCAACGAAACGTTCAGCTCCGGGGTAGCAATAAAAACCTGCCCTTTATCCTCAAGAAGAGGATACACTCGTGATGTCCGTTGGGTATCGAGTTCAGAAACAGCATCATCAATAAGAAATATCATCGAATCGTCCCGATATCGCTCTATACAAAGTATCGAACCGAGTTTCAACGAAAGCGCAAGGGACCGACACTGCCCCTGTGACCCGTAGGTTTTAGCTGGTTTTTCATTTAAAAAAAGAACAATATCATCCCTGTGAGGTCCTGCCGTGGTAAATCCTAAAATACAGTCTTTTTTTCTCCGCTCATCGAGCATGGTATAAAATACATTTTTCCACTCGGTGATACTACTGTTTGGGCAACGAATATTCGAATTATATTTAATTTTTCCATTTTCACGACCACCACTTATTTCATGATAAAAATCAGTCAGATGACCAGATAAAAACTCCACTATTTCACGACGCTTCAAAAAAAGATACGATCCCGATTCAACCATTTTCTCTTCGTAAATCGATAGCTGAATTTCATCAGCATTCTGCGTCAATAACTGATTCCGGTTTCGAAGGTTTCGACGGTAGGTGAGAAGTGTCTCCAGATACTCACTATCAATCTGACTCGCAAGCAAGTCGATAAATTTTCTCCGTCCTTCAGGAGATCCATACACCAACTGCAAATCATCTGCCCCGAATGAAACCACCACCCGACCGCTGAACCACTCACTGAACGAAGTGGATTGAACACCATTTCGATTCAATAAAAATTTTTTATCTCGTCCAAATCCTAATGATACCGATTCTCCCCTGGGTTGCTTCTCGGATTGAAATACCCCTTCAACGTACGCATGAGGCTCATCAAAACGAATCATGGAAGTACGTGGTGCCCCGCGTTGCGAGCGACCCGTACATAAGAGATGGATACTTTCGAGTAGATTTGTTTTACCAGCACCATTCAAACCCTCGAAAATCGCTCCTTCTACCGGAAACGTAATGGATAAATCTTTATAATTTCTGAAATTCAGTAAATGCAATTGTGTAACATTCATGGCAGTTTTCCGATTAATCTAATACTACGATCTCAGCCATCATTTGTTTGACCATTTGCTAACTAAAATACAAAAAAATCAAATGTTTCAACGATTTTCCAGGTTTCTTTGGTGAGCATTTATCGGGTACCATGGGGTTTTTGCACTATTGTTTCTTTTGTCAAGCACAACACACTGCAGATATACCGTTTCATTGCGGTGCAAAATTCCGTTTGAATCTCGGAAGTCCCAGTAGATGGTCGATGGTGGTTGGTGTTTTCCTGCATACATTTTCAGTACGGTAGCATCCGATGTCGGTTTGGAGGTAATACAAATAAACCACTCTTTTATACCCGATCCACCATCATCGTTACTGTTGATCCCAATATAAACACCAACACTACGATCATTTTCGACAGAAATTTCTACGAACGGAGGTGATACATCATGATTTTCTAACGGATTCCAATAAAAACCAACAGATACATCTCCAAATTTCCCGGTCGGAGAAGATTCGCATTCAAAAAAACATCCGATGCCACTTGCACCAAGGCTAAATAACGTTCCACCCGATACCAGCATCGTATACTCTTGGGTACTTCCAAGCACATTGCTGTATCGGACACCAAAAGAATAATGAAATGATGGGTTTTTGAATAAATAACTACTCAGGACAACCTTTGAAGAAACTCGCGCTAAAGATCGTACTTTTTCCTCAGTAATAAGCCCGACAGCAGCATGGTACAAAAAAGGATAGACTAAAGAAAACAAAGGACCGGAAGATTGCACAGAAAATGATGGTGCAATATGCGTATCGGGACAATTTGTATGAAGAACATTGTGGACAATACACGACACCGTTTGTTTACTCGGAAAGAGATACGAAGAAGCGACATCAATAGCCAAACCGGGAGCTGTACGTTCAAACAAGAGATTAAAAGCAGTTCCCATCGTATACTCCCGATAACGATGGGTAAAACCAGTCGCTAAGTGATGCAGCGATGAATCTTTTTCGTACACAACAGAAAAAGCCCTGTTATCAAACGGAACAAGCATACCTGTTCCAATTTTTTCACTGCTTGTATCGGCGAATGAATAACGTATTCCGAATGGCATTCCCGATTGTTCGGAAAGCAGGGAAGGATTATTGAGAAGCAGCAACGGACTGCCATAAAAACTATACGGCTGGTCCATCATCCCAGCATCGATACGATGTAAAAGGGATACGAAGCAACACAAAAATAAAATTCTATTCAACACATGGGATACGGCTTTGGAAAAGTTTTACACTATTTATCCACATTAGTTTCTATTTCTGAATGAAACACCTTTTTAGGTGTGCTATTCAGATAAATCTATGAAAAACAATATAGTATTCCTTAAATAAAATTTTTATAATCATAACATAATCCAGATAATCCAGATTATTATTTCAATCATATCTTACTATTGTACTTTGTGCAATGGAATTTTTCGGTAGGTTATTTTATGCTATTAAAAGATCATTTCTGTTTGGAGTTTTGGGTCGAACAATTGTTAAAATATTGAAATTATTAAAATAAAGTATATTATATGTTAAAATCCAAGCGCTTAAAACCAATTTTTTGGCACGAAAAATCATACTATTCAGGACTAAATCAGGGAAGTAAAGCTCACTTTTTAGCATCGAAAATCTCGTTCTAACAGCTTGAATATTTACTAATACAGTGCTTGTATCTGGTTAATTCAAATGTATAAAAGTGGTCCGCCCCTAATCTCCACAAAAAAAGGTTATCCTTTAAAGGATAACCTTGTATTATTCATTGAACTCATTTTGGAGCAAACGTACTATTCAACTTCATCCACTATTCGTAATGGCATAATCAAATAGAGATCTTCACTTGTTTTATCTCCTTCATCTTCGAATACCGGAAAAATAAGACAGGCACTTATTTGGGTGTTCATTTCCATTCTGATTTTTGGTTCTTTGATAATATCCAGGATTTCATTGAAATACTGCCCGTTGAATCCAATGATATGCTCCTCTCCATCGTACGAAACCGAAACGGTTTCACGAGCTTCTCCACCAATATCTCTGTTAAGCACCACTATTTCGAGTGTTTCAGGATTGAACGTAAACTTAACCAAGTGTGTCTTCTGATTCGAAAGTACCGAAACACGTCGAACCGCTTCCTGCAATAGCGTTCGCTCCATTATCACTTGCTTTGGATTATTGCGAGGGATTGCCTGGGTATAATCGGGATAAGGACCATCGATCAATTTCGAACACATGGTTACGGTTGCAGTGGAAAACATGATATACTTTTCACCAACAGCTATCCTGATTAATTCATTTGTTTTTGTATCTGCAGTCTTCACCATGTTAACGACACTTTTTGGTGAAATAATGCACTTCACATTATCTTCAACAGAAAAGGTACCATTCATGAAACTACTTCCCAACCTATGACCATCGGTGGCAATCATTCCCGTACGTTCGGGGGTTACTTCCCAGTAAATACCACACAGGCATGCACGTGATTCATCCTTCGCGACAGCAAAACTACTCTTCTGGATCATATCCCTGATCATGCTGTGGGGGATATCGAACTCATTATTCGTTTCTACTTCGGGAAAACCCGGGAAATCGAGCGTATCTGCACCTGCTATTTTACACGAAAAACCCCGTTCGGTTTCGATTAACAAAACGTTTTCATCGATATTAAGGGTAATTTCTCCATCAGGAAGTTCACGAACTATCTCAAACATCTTCCGCGCATTAACAGTAACATCAAATGGGCCTTCACCTTTTGCTGGCGCCATGATACGCAGAAAGTGATCAAGATCGGTCGATGCAACTTCAAGAAAAGGTGCATTATACGAAATACGAAAATTTGATAGAATTTGTAATGAACTCTTCAAAGGAATTATCGGATACGCTTTCTGAATAACTTCAAAGAGATCCTTTTTTTGTATTACAATGCTCATAAGAGACTCCGAAATGAGTGTTAAACTATATAATCAACATTAATAATAAACTAGTATTTCTATAATTATAAAACTAGGATATAGAACTAGAGC
>CAYPZJ010000414.1:0-4684 GCA_964414635.1 uncultured Spirochaetia bacterium | reverse complement strand
TAGTAACATGATGGTAGAAAATCAAGGGTTAGTCATAATAAGCTAGAAGAATATTATCTGAACTGTATGTTCCAGTAATTGTGGCAGCCGGACCCAAATTTAATGTATTTGTTTTCGTGGTGACTGAACCGGCTACAACAAAAGATGAATCAGATGCCACAGCCACCCCATTGAATTGAAAGGATGGTTGCTCATCCGTAGAAGCAAATGCAGTACGGGATAACAAGGTAGAACCTAATGCATCAATCTGTTGGACTAAACCACACGTATTCTTGTGTGGGAACTGAACCACATGATTATTATTAAAAATGAGTTCGCTTGCTTGATCCACAAGCAGCGTAGCATAGACCGACTCATTCGGAGCAGCGGTTAGATCTGTCACGGAACTGGAACCCATTCCTCCAGTCGCCGCTGCCACCCATTGTGGTGTTCCCGACCCATTATACTGAACGATCAGGCTATTGCGTTCCAATCCAACTCCCGCTAATTCAATCCCTCCACCGAATTCGTATGTATCCTGTCCGATCCCATATCCTCCAACGTAAACATTACCGGTGGAATCTACTGCCACTGCTTGGAAAGCATATTCTGTTGCTCCACTGCTTGCACCGTTGATCCAGCTAGGGGTTCCTGAATTAGAATAACTTAATACGACTCCATTTAAACTGGAAGTAACACCGGTGTAGGATTCCCCAGAAAACGTGCAAGCACTGGTACCTACGCAATTACCGACAACATAAATTGCGGATCCTTGGTCAGCTGCGACATCTGTAAAAGAGCTAATATTACTGGATGAGGTAGTAGAACGTGCCCATGCGGGATCCAGTAAAGCACCTCCATATTTTACTAAAACAGCATTCGCCCCATCGTAATTTCCAGTAACGGTCACACTATTTCCAAAATCAAATGCGTCTGACCCATCAATAAATCCTGCGGCATAAACACTCCCATCAGATGCAACCGAGACTCCATAAAAAGTGGAATCCCCCGGACCACTCTGTACGGTGTGTCCAACCTGACAATTTCCATTGGAATCCAAGCGAGCAAAAAATGCATTGTTGTACGACAATCCATCAAGCATCACGCCATTTCCAAAATCGAACAGCCCATCCCCATTTAGATTCCCCACAAGATATACCCGATTAGAGCCATCCACATAAAGATTATGAAAAACCGTGTTATCCAATCCAGAATCCACGGTAAAAGTCCACAACGGTGATCCACTTGAATCATATTTAACGAGGATGCCATTACTAGAAGCAGTGCCAGCTAGGGTTACGCCATTGTCAAATTCAAATGTCGCAGCACTTTTCACTGCACCGATTACATAGTAAGAACCATCGCTTGCAACTGCTGCTTTTTTATAACTGGATTGGGCAAGTCCGGTTTGCCATGTACTGTACCAATCGACTTCGCCACGAACCGTATATGACAACGTTGTGGCTTCTAGTACATTTCCTGAGATATCCGTTCCCTCGATAACAATATTGAATGTGCTGGTAATCCATTTAGCCGTCGGTTCAACCACCAGTGTATCATTGAGATAGGTTGTGGTCGTCCATTCAAATGGCATCCCTTCATTTTCTAAAAACGCTGGAGCATCATCTACCACAACCGAATCAATATCCATGGAAGCATTAAAAATAAAGGTCAACGGTGTTAAAGGATGCAGCACACTGCCATGACCTGGTTTTGATTCAACTTCGATCGGTTCCATAAACGCTTGAAAGTTCATATGGTTGGAGCTGGTAATTTCTCCGTTATCTGTTTTTAGGTAGGCTAAGAGAGAAACCGGTCCGTTGCTTGCGGCTTTAAGTAAAATGGTTATCTCATCTGATTCCATCAAACCTTCAAATTCAATGATATCAGTGCTTATTTCTCCCGTTTCAGGATCTTCTTGGGCATCGGTAGTAATATCATAGGTGGTTCCGTCAATTTCCAGAGAACAGTTTAGTGCTTCGATTACATAGGTTGCTCCTGTTACCCCACCCAAGGTGATTGTAATACCTGTTTCGTTTTCAGCAGCATTAATATATGTATCGTTATTATCAGAGAGGAGGGTCGGTTTTTCCAAACCTAACAAAATCCCATTGCCCTTTTCATAGATATCGGTTAATAATTCATCGGGTGTTTTATCTGTACAAAACCAACAAAAGGTCCCAAGGAAGAGCAGGATTATCAAAGGAGGAAGCAACCGGGTAATTTTGTTCATTTATGAAACCTCTGAGATTTTGACAGTTTTTCATTTCTTGACATATTATTCACTACTTATAAGGATATCACTTCCCCGGCTCCTTGTCAAGTTTTTTCTACCTCGATTTGCTTGTTTTTCATAATCCTTTTAGTTTTACACGGAGATAGCATTATTCCCCCATTGGGTGAGGAGAGCCATTATCGTGGATGATACCCTTTCTCCCACGTATGAAGCCCTACTTGTATTTTCCAAAACGATGACCAGTTTGGATTGGATTATCCTCACGGGGATTGCCGTCTTGTTCGTTGGTATAACCGTATGGAACATCGTACATAAACCCTATTCCGTTGGTAGAATTCTAGTTGTTTTACTATTACGGTTTTTTTTACTGGGCTTGATTTATTTGTATTTTCTTGACCCTCAGGTTGTCGAACGGGAACGTGTGCCAGCAAAGATGGAAATCCCGTTCTTTATTGATCATTCCTATTCGATGAATAACAATACCGATGTGGATTCCACCTCATTTCAATCCTTTTGGGTATCGTGGCTACATGGTTTACAGGCAAATCAATCAAACTGGAACAGTAATTGGCAGATTCACTCCTACTTATTTAATGCAATGAGTATTCCCTATCAGTTGGATACTCCGGCCCCTTTACCCGATGGGATTTTTAAATGGGATTCGTTTCAGGAAACAATAAATTCCAGGTTGTTTGATTATCCTGCTGCTATCCTCCTTTCTGATTTATGTTTCCCTATGCCGGATCTTTCTGAACCCTTACATACGCCGGTGTTTCTGATTAATCCAGAAGTAGAATTACATGATCTATGGGTGGAAGATCCCGATGCGATCGATGACACCCGAACGGTTACGCTACGAAGTACCTATTCCGAAACAATAGATATCACTTCTCATGTCCAATTACAAGATGAAACAATCCTAACAAAAGATACAACAATCAACCCAGGTTTAAATACGATTCCGATTCGGTTGGAACAGGATGCGGAGGAGGAACGGATTTATTCCATTCGATTTGAATATCCTGACCAAACTGGGAATCCATTGAATAAATGGGCATATCGCGTGGTTCCCCCACGTGAATTGAAAAAAACCCAGCTACATATCCTTGTTGGTAAACCATCATGGGATACCAGTTTTGCCTTACGTACATTGATAAAGCAGGATGATTATGAATTATTGATTGCCATCGCTAAAGCCAAAGGCGGGGCTTCCTTTGTCAATCCTCCCAGTCCACCCGATCGGGTAATTATTTTCAATCCCACTGCTCGTGGGATTGCTTCCAATGTAACCAATCAATTGGATGACTTTATTAGCAAAGGCGGGATTGGTTTTCTATTCATGGGAGATATGAATGCTTCAGAGATTCAGCAGTCTCCATTGCGTCCTTTTTTCCCAATTACGCTGCTGAGTAATGAAGCAGCCACACCGTCGGGTATGGGCGTTTTAGAGGTTACACGGAGCGGTAGTCAGCAAGCCCTCCTTTCTTTTCGTGACCCCATACATGTCCACGATATGTGGCGGGATCTGCCCTATTTCTATCACCCCCGTTACGGATTTAAGCTCAAATCAAGGACTCAGATATTTGCAGAAGTAGGTAATCGTCCTGTAATAATTCATCAATCATATGAAATGGGATCCGTTGTAACCGTGTTAGTCAGTGGTTTTTGGCAGCTAGATTTTCGTAATCAAGCGTATCGAATTGAAAGCACGTATTTATCAAAATGGTGGGATGAGGTACTCCATTTTGGGGAGGAAACGCAAGTAACGGATGCCTTGTATACGATCCACCCCAAGATTGTTCAGCCTAATGAAGAAATTATCCTACGTGTAAATCCCCGAAAATCGCCTGCTACCGCTATTGAAATACATAAGCTGGATGAAAAATTGCGATCGGTTCCGTTGGTTACGAATGAGGAAACGGTTTTTCGTGAAGCACGCTTTTCCTTTTCCACTCCGGGGAATTATAAAATTATGCTAGCCAATCACTATTTATGTACGATTCACGTCATTTACACACCAGAAGAAAACCGTCTTCCACTTACACTGGAAGATCGGGACGTGTTGCATGATTATTTGGATAATCATGGGGGGGGCGTATTCCCAAAAGATTTGCAGCTGGTGGGTGAGGATTTAAAAAAGTGGGAAGAAGATGTAGTGGAAACGCGAACCAATCCGCTATTTGAGTTTTACCCCTGGTTAGCCTATCTTTTCTTAGTTTTGTTATTATTGCTACTTTTTCTGGAATGGTTTTTGCGTCGGTTGTTCTGGCGCTAAGCTTTCTTTTTTTTCTAAAGGGACAGGGATAATCGCCGATCATCAGAGTGGTTTATTCTATCATAAAAGGGAGAAGCATCCCATGTCCGAAAACATCACACCTGATACCACAACCGAACCACAACACCGTGAATAAACATCGAATACACGAGCCTCAAAATCCGAATTAGCAAACCAATCCGAAGAATCATCCC
>CAYPZJ010000413.1:0-4687 GCA_964414635.1 uncultured Spirochaetia bacterium | reverse complement strand
GCATTTAGCCTTCATCAAGTTAGAAAAAATGCGTCTGAGAGTACAATATTACTGGTTTGTCGCAAGCAAATACCAAGTAGGAAAGGTTGCTGGTGGAACACACTTAAAGTGCAGATGGAAGCCTGGTTTCCAGAAAAGCTACAGCAGCTGCAAGCAATGGGAATGCGTGGTGTGGATTTATATATTAGTATGTTTGGTCCTGTATTACAGTGGGTTTCTCGTTATTATCCTGTCAAAGATCAACAAGGGAATCTGGTACAATTAGAAACTATTCTATTATGGACTCGAGAACGGGTTATCACCCATAGTTTTAAACAACGACTGTCGGATCATCATTGGACATTCGATCCGGTTACTGCGTTTTATTTTTTATGGTGGGATATGTTTGGAACAGATCGCATCCGTTTCGATGAAGCGCGGAAATTGGCAATCAGTATAGGAGTGGATGTTAGTCGCATGGTCACCGCAGCTACACCACTTTTAGAACGCAAGGGAAATCATATTCAATTAATTCTTCCTCCACAAAGATTTTCATCCCAGCTAGCTTCGGATTCCCTGTTTAAGCATCTGTCACTAATTGATTGTATCCATATACTTATCGCTCAAGCAGAACATCGGGGAATCACCTCATTGGATTCCATGTTTCCTATGCTTCCCTACCCTAAACAGACTATCAACACAGGTTTGGATATTCTATGTTCCTTGCTTCCACGAGAACATGCGTTGTATAAATGCTGCCATTCACTACTTCGTTATATAGAACTACTGGAGTAATATGCTATTTATCTGATTTCCTGCCTTTTTCTTATTTATAAACCAACAGGACAACGCAATCTTATGCAGTTGTATGATGACACCATTCGGAATAGCATTCATTATTTTTCAGATAGCGAAATGGTTTACTTGTTAACTCTTTATCTTTGCCTTTGTGATTTGTGTTTTTTTTTTTACCTTATACCCAACCTGCAGGAAAGGAATACGGAACGATGCCTGCTCCTATTGTATTACTTGGTGCCTCCGGTTCCATTGGTCAAAATACCCTGGAAATCATTGCGAGTCATCCTTCTTGGTTCCAACTTTATGGTGTATCCGTCCATACTAACCTTGACCTGTTAGAAAGTCTGCTTAACCGGTTTACACCAAAATGGGTTTGTGTTACGGATCCAACATGCTATAATCAAGCGAAAGAGCAAGTAGGCAAGCGTGCGATGGTTGTAGAAGGTACAGAGGGGTTGGTCGCTATGATTTCAGATCCTACAACCGAACTGGTGGTAAACAGCTTAGTTGGGTACGCGGGCTTTATTCCAACCATGGAGGCTATCTCCCACAATAAGCGAATTGCGTTAGCAAATAAGGAAACCATGGTTGTTGGTGGGAGCTTGATCCGACAAAAGCTTGAACAATCGGAAGCTACTTTAATTCCCATTGATTCGGAATTATCGGCATTAATGTTTTTACTAGAAAACAAACCGATGGCATCTATTCGCCAGGTTACGCTAACTGCATCCGGTGGAGCATTGCGAGATGTGAATTTAAATCGGTTTGACTCGCTTTCGGTAGAGGATGTATTAAACCATCCCACCTGGCAAATGGGAAGTAAGATTACCATTGACAGTGCCACGCTTATTAATAAAGGATTTGAGATGATTGAAACCCATCATTTTTTCAATCTTCCGTTTGAGCAGATTGAAGTCATCATTCATCGAGAATCCCTTGTACACAGCTTTGTGGAAATGGTTGATGGAGAATGGTATGCACAAATTGGACCGACGGATATGCGTATTCCCATTCAAAATGCATTAACCTATCCTCGGTTGTTAGAATGTTTCGTGCGACGCATGCGGTTAGAGGAAGTTGGATCCCTTACATTCGAGGAGGTGGACCGAACACGCTATCCCTTATTATCCTTGGTGTATGAAGTTGGTAAAAAGGGGCATAGCTTACCGGTTGTACTAAATCGAAGTAATGAAGAAGCAGTGTATGCGTTTTTGAATAAGGATATCCCATATACGGATATTCCCCGGATTATTCACCAACAAATAGATAATCATGAACTCGTTGAAAATCCCAATTTTGATGAGATTTTACAAATTGATGAAGAGACCAGGAGACGTTGTCAGGAAACGATCAACAAAAAATAAAACGAATAGGTTATCATCAC
Source organism: uncultured Spirochaetia bacterium (assembly GCA_964414635.1). Lineage (GTDB taxonomy): Bacteria > Spirochaetota > UBA6919 > CAYPZJ01 > CAYPZJ01 > CAYPZJ01. The sequence continues at coordinate 2,526 of CAYPZJ010000413.1, read as the reverse complement.
ACAGCAGTTTGTCTACATTTGAATGGTTGGGTTGTGATAAACTATAAAACTACAGGCTTCGATTCATTGCACTATTAACAGGGAGTTTTATGTTTACATTTGGTATTGAAGGCATTTTATTTGCGGTACTTGCATTTGCAGGACTCATTTTCATTCATGAATTGGGACATTTCATCGGTGCACGCTTGGTAGGCATTGGTGTGGAAGCATTTGCGTTGGGATTTGGTCCTGCGATCTTTAAATTCCATTGGAGGGGGGTAGAGTATCGGCTCAATTGGATACCTGTTGGTGGGTATTGTAAACTGAAAGGGCAGGAAGACTTTGGGAAAGATGACCCCAGTGAGGATACGGATGATTTCCATAACCGCCCGGCTTGGGCACGCTTGGTTACAATGGGGGCTGGTCCTCTTTTCAATCTGATTATTGGTGTGGTGTTGTTTGCTTTATTTCTATTGGCTAATGGGAATGGAAGTTTTTTGGGGATGCAGCAACCTTTGTATTATGATACGACCATTGCGGTACATCAGACAATGTTAGACCATAATCCCGACTTCCCATTTCGTACCGGTGATCGAATCCTAGCAGTAAACGGATACGACACGGAAACAAATCTTGATGTCATACGCAATTTATTCTATTACATTGAGGAACCTTGTGTATTCACCATCGATCGAGATGGAACCATCCAAGATATTAATTACACTCCCACTATGGGATTTTTAAATCCCGGATGGCGTAGTTATTTCACGTTTTCCAGGGATATTGGCTTTGTGATTGATGATCGTTCAAATAATTATGAAGATACTGCTATCCCATCTGATGTAAAATTGCCTTCGGAAAACGCAGCAGTATATAAAGGTGAAGAATTCATTGGAAATGGTTTATTACCGGGTGACCGTATTATCGGTACAGCGAATGGGCAGAAGATAATTACCGTAAAGGATCTTCATTGGGTTATCAACGAAGTTCAGCAGATTTCCCATCCATACGATGCAATAGCCAATGGGCTACGTCTTGCCACCACCGTTAAAGAACACACCACATCTCCTATTACATTCATCATTGAGCGGGATGGAACCTCTTATACAGCAGAAATGACACCCAAATATATCCGTTTAGAAAATGGATATCTTATGGGTCCAATTATTGGAGTCGGTCAAAAAACGCGTTCCCCTGATGAGCCTTATTCGTATAATATCTTTGAGGCATTATATTATGGCGCCCAAGATGGGTGGTATTATCTTGTCATGAATATTAAACTGGCGCGGTTAATGTTTACCGGTCATGTTTCAGCGGCAGATAGCCTAGCAGGTCCGGTAGGTATCTTTTCTACTTTGGTTACATTGGGAGAACGAAGTCCATTTGTTACGTTTTTATGGTGGGTTGCACTCATTAGTTTGTTATTGGGATTTTTTAATTTACTCCCCATACCTGCACTAGATGGAGGACATATTCTGGTTACCGTTCTGGAAATGATTCGTCGCAAACGATTTCAGGTGGAAACCATTTACCGGATCCAGATGATTGGGTTTAGTATTCTCATTGGAATAATGATCTTTGCTACGTTTAATGATATACGACGGTTGATTTTTGGGTGATCCCCTCCAGAATTTGCATCCGACTAAAAAAACAACCGAAAGAGATGCGCAAATCCTACTAGGAATCCAAACAATAGAGTTATCCGAATACCGGCTTTAAAATTCAAAACAAGCTGATTCCCTCGATAGAGAATTCGCCAGCGATTAATCAATGTGACGGAAAGTAAACTTGCAGAAAACATATAGAGCGCAAATACCCATTCATCAAAAAGTAAGTGGCACAAAATCAATAATACCATCGATGGGTATAGAATTAGTTTAATTGCGAGGAAGTGTTGACTTGGTTTTAAATCAATAATCACTTGAAATAGTCGTATGGCGTTTCTTTTTTGATGCAGTTCATCGGAGTGTTGAAAAAGAATAAGTACCAGATAAAATCCGCATCCTACCAAAAATAATCCAATAAGATAAATATATTGATAATTCACTCCAATATATTGAAAAGCAGGATCTGCAATACTCCAACCAAACAAAGTTGTTCCTCCGATAATACCCACCATATGGAGTACCATTTTCGAATACGTAATTAATCGTTGTTGGATAGGAAAAACCATCGATATTAACCAAACTATCGCTACCCCACCAGCTATGATGAACTGCACAAGTTCGTGGAGTATTAGGTAACTAAGCCCCCCTAGTTGGATAATGAACCCCAGGATTAATACAGTCTTGCTTGGAGGAGACGAGGTATACAGCCCTATACTTGAAATGGGTAACGGATTAAAATAACTCTGAATCAAACTCGCTCCACCAAGGATCGTTACCAGATATACCAGAGTACTAAGTAGCATATCCCATGTAGGAGGATACACATATCCAGCGAGAGCGAGATAATGGGCGCTATAAAAACCGCCGCTTATGAGAGGAAAAAAACAAAAGAGCATCCAGGGACGGAACGTTTTAATCACCTTCTGGATATTCGATTTGG
>CAYPZJ010000412.1:0-4722 GCA_964414635.1 uncultured Spirochaetia bacterium | reverse complement strand
CGTCTGCCTGATTCGTAATGATTTCGTATAATTTTATGGTTAGCAACGAAGTATAGGGTTTTGAGTTGGGTTTATATTTGAATCCTTGTGATTCAAGAATACGAATCGCTTCGGATTGTAAAATACAGTATTTGCTTGGGTATTTTGACTTATACTGATGAATGAGCTGTATTCGTTTTTCATGTTTTTTATTTGCCACGTTTGTTTTATGCTCCAACTCTTGATTTGTTTTTTGTTTGATATAATTTGGATAATTCGTTTTCAATTCGCTTATTTTTTTATTCTCAAAATATTTGACAATTACACTATAATCATAACTAGTACTGTTTTTTATAAGCCATCTAATCCATCCTGGGAGATTATTAATAGTATCCCCATAATTAATGTAATACCATTTAATAAAGAGTTTTAAGAATTCTTGGTCCTCCTTTTCAAAACCGCTTGTTTGTATCGCAAACTCAATTTGATCGTGTATTATTGATGTCGATTGCATTTTCAAATTAGTGGCACAATAAGAATATATATCCGCTTTATTATTTTGAAACCATTGATACGATATTTGATAAGAACGGTTTGTATGTAAATAGCTATTTGGTGCTTTGATTTGTTTAATATTTTTATTCGTACCAAGAACCATCTGAGCATCAACACCACTATTGATTCTTGTGATATTATTATCATCTCTGTTTATAGTACTAGAGTCTTTGTTTTTTGTTGTTGTTGTATCTAGTTTAGCTTGAATTTTGTTATTGGAATCGCATAATTCTGATCGCTTACAATCCAAAATTTGCGATTCGCACGTTTTCGTATCATACGTACGATGGTTTTTCTTTTCCAATCCTTGTGGTCTTGTTTGAATATCCTGTACATTAAAAAAATATACGTTACGATGTGTTTTTCCACGTCGTTCGATGCGTATTAAGTCAACTTCCCTCAATTCTTTTAGATAACGTGAAATTGAATCATGTGAAACCCCCATCCGTAAAGCTAATGTCTTGACTTTAGGATAGCAAGGAGAATACTGGGCATCAGAATACGATCGAAGAATTCTGAACAAGCGCTCTGCTTGTGGACTAACCTGATCTAAACGATCGTATATGGGAATATGAATCATAATAAAAGGGGAAAAAAATTTTTTTTGCTTATACGTATCCTGCTTATATACGGCACTCATAAACAACTCCTTAAATTTTGTTATTCAAAGGAGCAAAATTTATTGACATCCCCTACATGATTCATTATACTTTAAACACAAACAAGATTTTTTTAGGGGAGTCGTAAAGGCTCCTTTTTTTGTATTCACACAATATTATATCATAGCAACACCATAATACTACCCTCCATAGCTCATATTGATCAAGCAAATACAATCTAGTACCAGATGAGACTGAATTTGTAAACAAACAACGTATAACGAATTCAAATCCCATAAATAGGTATACGGTTTGGAGACAAACAAAATCTACCAGTTACACTTAATCCTCTTTGTATGTGCTCATCCGTATTTAGGAACAAAAACGTTTAACAACTGCTCGAATTGCCTGATCCAGCGCATATTCAAAATCGCGTTTTTTATTTTTATCAATCCGATCAAGACCATAATAATTCGCATCAAAACTAACACGACGTTTACCAAATACAATGGCTTGTTTCGGATTGTATTGCGATGCAGACTTATCTTGTTTTATTCGTTCTTCAATTTCTCGATATTTTGGATTTTCTTGTTGTAACCATTGTATGTATTCCTCCCGTTTTTCTTTGTCTACCCGTTCTAATAGAAATAATTTGGATCCCATTGCAAGCGCTTGCAATCGATCAAATTCTTTTGCCATAAACATATAATTATACGTAGTTCGTTGTTTCAAACCAAATCGTGCTTCCGCATACTCGGATATCGTATCATATCCTGTTTTAATCAAATAGCGTTCATTAATAGCAATTAATCGTTTTCCAATAAACCATGCACTTTCCCAAATCCGTTCTTTTAATTTATCTATTTGACGTTCCAATTCATCGAGGCTATCTGGAAGGTATTCAGAAAGCTCAGGACGTAAAACATCTAAATCATAATGCTCTCCTCGTTTGATGATGGGAGCTTTTCCATTATGACGAAGCCGATCTGCATACCTCATTTGTTTAACCTCCGTAAGGTTTCCCACGTAAATTGTTTCAAAGCTTGACTTGCTTTGCTTTTTTCGGCTTCATCAAAAATTGTCGAATTACGATCATTTACTTTCGGTATTCTATTATCCAATGGGATAATTGTGTCATACATAAGATCAGGATAATCATCCCGTAAGATCTCAAGATAGCTGCGATGCTGTACCAGCTTTTCATTTACCATATTTGGAACAATACCACAAACTCGTTCATCAGAAACTTTGGCTACCTGACGAATTCCATCAAAAAAATGAGTCATACCCTTTGTATGCAATGTCACAGGGACAATAGGAACTATGATATGTGTTGCAGTACGTGCTACATTCCTATTTAACATATAGAACGAAGGGGAAGTATCAATCACAATAAAATCAAAGTCATGTTGTACCGTAGCAACCAGCTCCGCTAAACGATCCATCGAATTAATCTGATCCTCGATTAAAGCTAAAGAATAATCACTATAAATAATCGATAATTCCGATGTTTTAGTATACGTTGGATAGATACAACGGGTTATTGGTTGATTTCCTAAAAGTGCATCCTTAATGGTGTAGTCATAGTTTTGTTCTGGAAAAAAAGATTCACACTGATTTTGATGATCTGTGTCAATAATAAGTACACGAAAATTAATTTTGGAGAGGAGCGTTGCTAAATGACAGGAAATCATAGTTTTGCCACAACCACCTTTCATATTCATAATTGCAAGTATAAAAGGGGTATCATCATCGGAATCGTTGTGGATGATAAGCTTAGGAACTTTCTTTCCTTGTCCAAATGATACTACTTTAGCTTTGCCACTTTGGGTCCAGCGATGAACCGTGGATTCATCAACACCTTTTAGCTGGGCGTATTCATCCGCGGTGTAGAATCGCTTCATAGGCACCTCCCAGTTCTATTCGAATGTAGTACATTATTACAGGAGAGTCAATTATTCATTAAAAAAAAATACAGGTTAACTGCAAAAAAAAGTATTGCATATTGCGTGGCGCAGTAGAAGGGATAATGTGAGGTTTATAAGGATAAAAAAAAAGAACAAAAAAGCAAGATGTTAGATAAATTTTACTTAAAAGGAAGGAACATTCTTCAAAGCAAGTGTAAAACACGGAATTCGCAGGAAAAAATTTTATACAAATTCTGAAATCCACATGTTACAATTACTAAGAAGGTAAACAAAGCTAGTCAGCTGTAAAATACATGAGAGAATAGGGGAGGGGAGAAGAAACATTCAAAATGTATTGGAACTATCATCGTAATTGAAAGGGTTTTTTACAAGCACTTGGAAATTTCTGTGCTTATTCAAGAAAAAATCATTCCATAGTTAAAAGGATATCCTCATTCTTTTTCCTCGATATCAGCCTCCAATTCAACAAGAATTTGCCCACCATCAACCTGTTGTTTTTCACTTACGTGAACCGCTGTTACTTTCCCATTAAACGCTGCTCGGAGTTCATTTTCCATTTTCATCGCCTCAACTACAACACATATTTGATTCTTTTCGACTGTATCCCCTTCTGAAACCATTAATTTAACTACCGAACCAGGCATGGGGGCGGTTAGGGATTGAACACCGTCGGTTTCTTCTAAAACAGCAATTCCTGCCTCTTCCAACGCATAACTATCCATGAATTGAAGTTCCGTACCATTGACCGATGTAAATACTTTTTCATCTTCAAACGCAGCATGTCCCATCAAAGCTAAATTTTCATGCTGTATGAGTACAGAATGGGGACTTATGGAGATGCAATCTATCAGTAAGACTTCATCCCCAATATGTACCTTAAATACATCATTTTCTTGTCTTTCAATCCGAATAGCAATGCACTCATCGTCAATTACATATTCAAAGTCCATGACCACTCCTTATTAGTTGTGTAACATGTCTACATTCTTGTCTAAACATTTTGCCACTTCCCAAGTAAATTCCAGGGAGAAGGAAGGGTTTGCTGCTTTAATTGCCCCCCACCTGATTTCTGATGATACTTCACAAGAGCAGCGGTAATAAGTGCATATTTAGAATCGATGGATTCCATGCTTTGTTGATGAGTCCATCCTGTCATATGCTCTTCAATAAAATCAGTGTAGGTTGCACCTTCTTTAAAAGCAGAATGATTGAAGATCGCTCGTAGATAGGATACCGGATTTTGAATACCTAATATCGTATAGTTCCTTAAAGCCGTATCCATTTTTTGAAGTGCATGCATCCGATTTTCACCATGCGTTACAATCTTGGATAAAATCGGATCGTAAAAAACACTTACGGTCCATCCAGAAAAAATACCCGTATCCACCCGGATACCTGGTCCAGAACACTCATGAAGATAATGAATGGTACCGGAAGCTGGCATAAAATTATTTTCAGGATCCTCAGCATAGACCCGGCATTCAATTGCATGACCACGAGGTTGAATATCGGACTGCTTATATGGTAGTGTTTCACCGGCAGCAAGCATTATCTGCGCTCGAACTAAATCAATCCCAGTAATCATCTCTGTAACCGGGTGCTCCACTTGAATGCGTGTATTCATTTCAAGAAAATAAAAATGCCCCGATTGGTCAAAAATA
>CAYPZJ010000411.1:0-4739 GCA_964414635.1 uncultured Spirochaetia bacterium | reverse complement strand
CCGATCAATTGAGTATATATATACTCAAAAGCATTTAGTTCGACAAACTCCGAACAAAATAGATGGAATCCTAATTTCATTTGGTATTTGACTATTCGTTTGACAAGGCACATAACCCGAATTCTTTGGATTGTTGGGATCACGTACCGGATTTTTCTTGCTTTTGTTAAGAATCTTAGGTATATTTGGTGTTAGTAAAGTTGTTTTTACGTATATGGACGTAGAAAGATACCTTTAAGAACTATTTGATGCTGAGGAGTGTGATATGTCTAGCTTTTTTCGCCTTTCATACGTATCGATCTTGCTTTTTTTTGCAATTATACTGGTCTTTTCAATAAACCTGTATGCCCAAAATCGCCTTGGGAGCCCAGATTCTCGCACATCACGAAGTACAGAACAAGCAGTTATACAACTCATGAATGATATGATGCCCGCGTTGCCAGATCAGATGGCAGTTCTGACCCTCCGTACGTTCGAATTTCCTGGGGAATCCAACATTCATAAAAATGCATTTAGTAATCATATAACCCAATTATTCAGTCAAACCCTTAAAACGCGAGGAAATTACCAAGTGTTGGAGCCTGATGCATTTAACGAACTATTGGAAGGTTTGGCGATTCAAAGTTATCCATTCTTTTCTGAACGCGACCGTTCCACCCTTTGTCAAAACTCTGAAGTAAAATACTATATTCATGGGACGATTTTAGACCGCGGTACCTTTTTAAATATTGCTTGCCGGCTTATTTCTTTAGAAGATGGTGCTATTCTAGCTAACGCTAGTGTGAATCTAGACGAAGTCCACCTCGGTTCTATTTCAACTGATAATCCATACACTGGTATATCGAATGGAACAAGTGCTTCCAATGATGAGGAGGAAAATGGTTCTGATGAACCGGATGAAGAAGATTCCGACTGCACGTTAGATGAAGCCCTTCAAAAAGTTGCTGAAACGTTTGCAGAAGAAATGGCGGGTAATTTAGCTCGCAAAACTGTGGTGGTATATTTCGATTTAGTTGGAAATACGGGATTGGATGAAGCAATCACGAAAAGTCGCATCCAGCAATTACTCAGTACCAAAATGTATGCTCTTGGGTTTCTAAATCTAATGCCCATTCAGTTTTTTGAAGCGAACTATGAAAACGTCACATCGGATCATTTTCTACAATTTGATTTTTGTCGGATGGTACGAAGCCAAGCCGATGTGGAAATGGCGGTTGTGGGTAAAATTATGATTACCGGAGAGGATCGCGTGGAAATTCATGCTTCGCTTGTGGATTTGCTTACAACGAACATGAGAGCTATGCATACCATTGATGTTTCCAGAGAGGAATTTCCTATAGCATCCCGTGTTGTTCCAGGAACAACACCTGGTGGTGTGGTTCTTCCAGAAGGATCACCCGAAAGTGAACCGAATAATTCTTGTTCCAATGCGAATGGATTATCTATTGGTGATCAAGCCATCTCTGCGGCAATTGATCCTGCGTCCGATGAAGATTATTTTGAATTTGAAGCAGAAGCAGGTCAATCCTATGAAATTAGCACCGTATGCCAAGTAGATACCGTAATTGGAGTTTATAATAGTAATTGCTCTATGCTTGAAGAGGATGACGATGGAGGGGAAGATACTTGTTCACGATTGGTGTTTACCCCAGAGGAAAGTGGTACGTATTATGTGGGTGTAAAATCTTATGGTGGGGAAGCAGCCGGTGCCTATTCTCTGTTTGTTAAGCTTTTTGAGTTAAATGATAACGATAACACCTTATCCACAGCAACTTCTATCCAAACTGATGGAACAGCGATGAGTTCGGATATATCGGATCGAGGTGATTTTGATTTTTATAAATTTGAAGCACAAGCAAATGTTCCGTATGATATAACCACTGAATGTGAGGTGGATACGGTTATTCGTGTTCTTAATGAAAACAATGAAGAGCTTGGGTTTGATGATGACAGTGGGGAAGATAATTGTTCTAATTTACAATTTACACCTGGAAGTGCTGGTACATACTACATTAAAGTATGGGCTTATAACAATGCAGCAACAGGTAATTATAGGTTAACCGTAGAAGCGGGGACTCCAGTTGTTGCAGATGAACAGGAACCTAACAATGAATTAAACCAGGCTACTACGCTACCCACGGATAATACTCAAATTCAGAATTCTATCTTACCTGCTGGTGAGGCAGATTTTTTTGGTATTAGTATGGAAGCAGGTCATACTTATCAGATTGAAACATTTTGTCAGGTGGATACAATTTTGGTACTTTACGATGCAAATGAAAATTGGATCGCCGAAAATGATGATTCCCAGGGCGAATGTTCCTTGCTGGGTTATACACCGACCCGATCTGGAACCTATTATGTGAAGGTATACGGCTATAGCGCAGAAGCCATCGGTAATTATTCGATTTCCTGTCGAACAGGTGGCGATACCCATGAACCGGACGGAACATTTAGTATGGCAAGCGAAATTACTTCGGGTGAATCGTATGAACGATCCATCGATCCAGCAGGAGATACCGATTATTTTATCTTCAACGCTACCCAAGGCGATTCCATGGTTTTTGAAACCGCTTGTGATTTAGATGTGATCATGTATTTATACGATCAGGAACGTACCGAACTGCTTATGGATGATGATAGTGGGGAAGGTTCCTGTGCAAAGATTGAGTATACGGCAGCATATACCGGACCGTATTATATTATGGTCAAAGGATACAGCGTAGATGCTACCGGAACCTATCAGCTTTCGGTAGAATAATTAATCCGAAATCAAAACCAACACAAAATACAGTACAGTGCTGTTTTTCATGAGTATTAAGAGAATTAAAAATCATCAGATTGTCAAGTAAATCTTGAAGAAGTATCCAATTCGTATTCCTTAGCGTTCTTAGCGGATACAACCGTGAAGTACTAAATAGTCCTGTTAGTATCTCAAATTTAGTTGACTTTTCTATTTGTTTTGTTACCTTATCAATGGAGCCGGGAACGGTTCTGTTTTAACGGCGCGAGGTGGAGCAGTCTGGTAGCTCGCCGGGCTCATAACCCGGAGGTCCTAGGTTCAAATCCTAGCCTCGCTAAGCAGGGGTATGTATCATACATACCCCTTTTTAAACAAACAAGCTGTTTTCTTTTTCTGGCGAGGTAGCTCAACCGGCTAGAGCGTAGGTCTCATAATCCTGAGGTTGAGGGTTCGAGTCCCTCCCTCGCTAATTCCTAAATCAAATCAGAATGTACCCATCAAATTGCTTGTATATTTTCTGAAATAGTGTGTTCTTCCCTTTTTTGGGATGTATAATTATTGGACACGGTATGACACACGATCTCATCGTTAAGAATATGTAGATGCTGAAACAAGCTAGGTATGACAGAAGAACAGAATTAGACACCAAAGGATACTAGACTCAGAAAGGAATATGAAGTACCATCCGTATAAATGATTCTACTAATTGCTGTTCTACAGGAACGGAGGTAATATCACTTTTCGATAATTGAATTCGTATGGGTTTTTTTATTATTTGCTGCTGGGGTTCAATCAGAGGGTAGTGTGCTGTACCTGTTAATACTGCGGGTTGATTTGATGGAATGTGAATACGTAAATCAGTAATTTGAATAAGTTGATTGACGGTGTGGCTTGTATTTGGGTAAATGTGATGTAATTGAGGTTCGGATTGAATGCATTGGATTCCGTAGTGTTCAAAAAAAGCTTGGATTGTCCTAGGAATAGGTGTATTAAAATATATAGGTGTGGGATATCCTTCCAGACGTAGTAAAGCAGGGGCATAGGATAATATCCGTTGGTATTGAAGCAAATAGGAATCCCATTGTTTTGTTTTAAAGGAGATATGAAGCAATCCCATATAAACCTGTATGGTAAATCCCGCCTCCAGTGGCTTGAATGCGGATAAAAGTGAATTAAATAGTTTAACAGCTTTTGGATAATCACCCTGTGAGACCAAACGATGCGCACGATAGAATTGATAATAATGTGAAAGATCCCGCTGTTTGTCCTGGTTAATAAACTGATTAAAAATATCATCCAATCGCTTTTCAGGTAAATAGCGAAGTAATTTGTAGAGTAATGGATATTCCAATAGGGATTCCGCGTTATAAATTAGTAGATGCTTTAATTCCCCTTTGTTGGATAGTAAATATTCCAACGCTCGTTGGTAATACCACCATGAGCATTGGTTATAATACAGGTGATGTATGGGGTATGGCAACCAGCGGGGTAAACACGATTCATTTTCACTAGGTTGAAAAAATCCATGGGTTTTTGATTCATAGAACAAACCCAAATTAAAACAGAGTGCCCCTTGATAGCTTGCTTGGCTGAATCCTACACTCCCAAAATATTGTGCCCCATCGAATACATCTAAAATCTGTTGAATCGCATGATCCAATTCCCCCTCGTACCATAAACAAAGGCTGCGGACGATACTGAATAAGCCAACATTTTCGTATAAAGTATATCGTTCGTTGGCAACTTCTGTAAATTGTTTGATTACTTGCTCCGCAGATTTAATCGAAGCAGCTTGAATCAAAAAGCGTGCTTGGTTAAAAAACGTAAGAAATGCTTCATACGAATTAGACCGTTGGGTAATCTTTTGATAAGTTTTTAACGCATCCTGGAAACGTAATGCAGATAAATAACTTTCTGCTAGATTATTTAACAACACCATATCCTGACCCATTGCAGCGGCTGTTTGTGGTTGTGCTAATGCTTTTTGGTACGTTTG
>CAYPZJ010000410.1:0-4740 GCA_964414635.1 uncultured Spirochaetia bacterium | reverse complement strand
GTTTACTAACTCCGTTAACCTGAGTAAAAACCTATGGATGATCTTACAGTCCGTCAACAGGAAATTGTTGTCAAAGCCCTGGAAATCATTTCCACCCAGGGCGTTCAGCAATTCACTATTAAGAATATTTCCGAAGCAATTGGAGTTTCGGATGCAGCGTTGTACAAACACTTTAAAAGCAAAGATGATATTATCATGTATTTACTCATCCTGTTTGAACAGACGTTTTTAAATATTGATGAATTTGTGTTCCACCCAGATTTATCAGCCATGGAAAAACTGGAAAGCATCTTTGAGGAAAAGTTTCGTCGTGTATCCGAAAGCCCGGAACAGGTAGTTGTTATGGATATGGTTGATTTATTTCGTGGAAATGATGCGTTTCGTGCTGAGTTTATCACCTTAATTGATCGGTATAAAGACAATTTTATGCGAGTGATTATCCAAGGTCAGGAAGAACAAACGATTGCAACCGATGCAGATCCTGAATATTTATATTTTATGTTGATAGGTTCGATTCATTTTTTAATGAAGAAATGGGATCGATCCCAGCAGCAATTTGACTTGATGAAAGAAGGGAAGCATCTTTGGCAAACAGTGCAACAGACTATTACGCAATAACTATGTCACGTCATAAGTAGGAGATGATTCGAATGGAACAGGTTTATATTCATGAGGTAGGGTTACGAGATGGATTACAGATGGAAAAGGTGGTCATACCTACAAAGCAAAAAGCAGCATGGGTAGAACAGTTGCTTGCTGCCAAAGTGGATATTCTTCAATTAGGATCATTTGTCCATCCTGAGAAGATGCCTCAAATGGCTGATACGGATGAGTTGATTCGACAATACACAGCGCAATCCAGTGGAGAGCGTTCTGCTATAATATCGGGGTTGGTTCTAAACGAAAAGGGGATGGAGCGTGGGATGCAATGCGGTGTAGAATTATTTTGTCTAGGTGTTTCGGCTAGTGAAACACATAGTATGAAAAACACACGGATGTCGGTGACGGATGCCACCAGACGGATAATAACCATGGCGAAGGAAATCCTTGCTAGTGGGAAGCAAGTTCAGGCATCTATCCAATCGGCGTTTGGATGTGGGTTTGAAGGAAGAATAAGTGAAGATCGTGTTATAGATATCGCCAGACAATATGTAGAAGCGGGGATTCCACGGATCAGTCTCGCTGATACTGCTGGTCATGCAGACCCCGAGCAGGTGAAGCGATTATGTCGGCGGATAAAGGCGCTCAGTCCGCAGGTTGAAATTGCCACTCATTTTCATAATACATACGGTATGGCACTGGCAAACGCACACGCATCCTTAGCGTATGGTGCTACGGTTATTGAAACAGCTTTTGGGGGGTTAGGCGGTTGTCCATTTACAAAACAACCGGCGGGAAATCTATGTACCGAAGATTTCGTACATTATTTGCATCGGATAGGAAAACGGAAAGATGTGGATTTGGATCAACTTATAGAACTGGCACGCAACGTGGCAGGTTATTTGAACCGCTCGTTACCAGGATATGTTTATAAAGCGGGACCCATACGGGATACACCCTAAAACATTTAGATTCATTAATGATAGAAGTACCAACAGGAGGTTAATAATGCATAAAATAATGGAAGGTATACGGGTGCTGGATTTAACCAACGTGCTATCCGGACCGTTTTGCACACTGCATATGGCGTGGCTAGGAGCCGAAGTCATAAAAATTGAAAATCCAAAGGATGGGGATTTGGCACGGAAATTGGGTTGTATCCCCGAATATAATAAGAAATTGTTGGGTACTAGTTTTCTTGCACAAAATGCAAATAAAAAATCGGTTACCGTAAATTTAAAAGCACCGGAGGGTAAGGAACTATTCAGAAAACTTGTGAAAACAGCAGATGTATTGGTTGAAAATTTTCGTCCTGGGGTTATGAACCGATTGGAAGTCGGGTATGATGCTTTGAAAGAAATCAATCCGAAATTGATTTACTGCGCTATTTCTGGATTTGGACAGGAGGGGCCGGATGCAAAACGACCAGCCTACGATCAAATTGTCCAAGGGATGAGCGGTGTAATGGCGGTCAATGGTGATAAGCGCCTCAACCCACTTCGTGCAGGTTTTCCGGTGTGTGATACCGTTGGGGGATTGAATGCCGCATTTGCAATTATGTCTGCGCTATTTCATCGAGAACGAACGGGGGAAGGGCAGTTTATTGATATTGCGTTGTTGGATTCGATTATGCCACTGATGGCTTGGGTTGTTGCAAACTGGATGCATGGAGGGCAACCCCCTCAGCTTTTAGGAAATGATAATTTCACGGCAGCTCCTTCTGGCATGTTTGCGACAAAAGATGGATATATCAACATTGCAGCTAACAAGCAGGAACAATGGGAATCGGTTGCAGATATCCTGGGTGTTCCAGAATTAAAAGAAGATCCACGATTTAAGGAACGGGATAATCGTAAAGCCAATCGGTTTGAACTCACCCCGCTATTGGAAGTCAAACTGAAAGAACAAACAACGGCTTATTGGATAGAGCAATTTAATAAAAGCGGGGTTCCTGCTGGGGAGATATTAACCCTACAGGATGCAGTAAAAGCCCCCCAAATTGAATACCGCAATACCTTTTCTGAAGTTGATGTTGATGGAATCGGAACGATTAAATTGTTCAATGCTACTGCAAAATTTGAGAAAACGCCGGGTATGGTGGAACAACCACCCCCCACACTTTCACAGCATACCGAAGAGATTCTAACGCAGATTGGATACACACCAGAACAAATCCAATCGCTTAAAGATAATGAGATTGTTTGATTACGCAACCAACCTAAAGGGTTGAATATGTATTAAAAGGAGAAGTAAATGGCAAAGTACAAAATTGCATGGTTACCTGGTGATGGAATTGGGATTGAAGTGTTGGAGGCGGTAAAGATCGTGTTCGACAAGATCAAATTGGATGCTGAATACATCCATGGAGATATCGGATGGGAATTCTGGTGCAAAGAAGGTGATGCGTTTCCCGAGCGAACGGTGAAACTCTTAAAGGAAGTCGATGCGGCAATGTTTGGAGCGATTACGTCTAAACCAGTCAAAGCAGCAGAAGCAGAACTGGATCCTTCCTTGAAAGGGAAAGGATATGTATATCGTTCTCCTATTGTGCGCATGCGTCAGATGTTTGATTTATACACCTGTTTACGCCCATGCAAAGGATATGCAGGAAATCCTCTTAATTTTAAGGATGATATTGATTTAGTAGTATTTCGAGAAAATACCGAGGATTTGTATGCCGGGGTTGAATTTAATCCTGTGCATCCTGAATTAGCATCCTTACTAAAAGAGATATCCAAACCGTTTGGCAAGTTTGCGGACTTGGCAACAGATGAATATGCTATTTCTTGTAAGGTAAATACCAAAAGGGGATCCAGACGTATCATCAAAGCTGCTTTTGATTATGCAAAGCAATTTGGAAGAAAGAAAGTTACGGTTGTTCACAAAGCCAATGTGGTACGAGCTACCGATGGTTTGTTTTTGGAAGAAGGGCGAGAAGTGGCACGGGATTATCCTGAAATACAGCTGGACGAAGCAAATATTGATGCCATGTGTATGTGGTTGTTGAAAAACCCTTACAATTATGATGTATTGGTTGCTCCGAATTTATATGGAGATATCATTAGTGATTTATGTGCACAGATGGTAGGTGGTTTAGGATTTGGTTGTTCTGGGAATATTGGTATGGATCTGGCTGTCTTCGAGCCCACCCATGGCTCCGCACCGAAATATGCAGGTCAATATAAAGTGAATCCTATTGCCACTATTCTGGCTTCTAAAATGATGTTGGAATGGTTGGGTGAACAGGACAAAGCAGAGGTGATTGAAGGTGCCACTGCTCGGATTATCCAGCAAGGAAACGTTCGCACATACGATATGGGCGGGTCCAACACAACCCTTGAAATGGCAGAGGCAATCGCTGCTTATTGTTAATACAGCATGGGAATATTTCTATGTACGATGGTTCGTACACGGAATCCAATCCGTTGGAATCAGGTACTCCAACAGGGTTGGATTGAATTTAGATAGAGGAGAACAAAATGGGAATGACCATAGTTCAGAAAATTCTGGCACACGCTACAAACCAGAATGAAGTTCAGGTCGGAGATATTGTGGAACCCAATGTAGGATTAGCGATGTCTCATGAAAATGGTGCGCTTGTGCTTAATCAATTTCTAGAAATCTACAAAGGAACTGGAGTGGAACCCAAAGTATGGGATCCAAATCGGATTGCTTTGATTTTTGATCATCGGGTCCCTGCAGAAAGCTCCAAGACCGCAACCAATCAACAGAAGATTCGCCAGTTTGTTAAAGAGCAGAGAATCAGCAAATTCCACGATGTACGCGGAGATGAAGGCGGAATCTGTCACCAAATTCTTCCGGAGAACGGATATGTTAGACCGGGCATGGTTGTTGTTGGAACAGATAGCCATACAACCAGCCACGGAGCGTTGGGAGCGTTTTCATTTGGAATTGGTGCAACGGAAATGGCTTGTGTGTGGACGTTAGGACAAATCCTTAATGTTCAGGTTCCTGGAACAATCAAAGTGAATGTAACAGGATCCTTTCCCGAATGGGTAGCACCAAAGGATCTCATCCTTCACCTAATTGGAAAAATCACAGCAGAAGGAGCAAATTTCAAAGTTATTGAATTTCATGGAGATACGATCCAGCGTATGAGTACTTCTGGTAGACTTGTAC
>CAYPZJ010000409.1:0-4752 GCA_964414635.1 uncultured Spirochaetia bacterium | reverse complement strand
GCGCAATTTGCTGTGGAGGAATCCCTAGAAGAAGATGATTCATAGTAGTATTTGATGCTATCGCTATACTTAAAATATGTGCGGGATCTATTTTGGCTATGTTACTCAAGTCGGCGATCATCTCTTTCAAACAAGATAATATAGCAGTTTGAAGAGCCCGCAAAGCCGAATCATTCGTCATGGTTTGTTCTATGCGCGAGATTACGTCCGCACCATACTGAATTTGGGGATTTCCTTTTGAAGTTACAGCAAGCTCATCACCCGTTTCTAAATCCAATAGAACACCAGCAACCGTGGTAGTCCCAATATCAAATGCCAATCCCCATTTATTTTTAAGCGAATGCGGTGCAAAAATATCAAGGCATTGATTTGACTCAATCGCCACCTGTATAGAAAAATCATGTTGGTGTAATAGAAGCGGAAGCTTTTGTTTCAATGGGAGTGGAATCTGTAATTCCTTTTTAGAAAAGGGACAATGATTAATAAGATTGGATACATCAGAAATAGGATTTTCAAGTGTGGGCTTAATTAAGGTAATATCAACTAGTTGGATCGGATTACTGGGAATAATTGTTTTTGCTATCCCTTGTGTTAGTATGTGGGTAGATTGAAATGCGAGATCGGTTGGAATCTCAACTACCAAATCGTTTAAAATCGTAGTATCACATGCTAATCGATATCCCTGTTCCAGTTGAAATGGAGTTAGAAAATCTTCCATTGCTTTTGTAACGGGTACATCGCCTTCCAAAACTCGAACCAAACATTTTCCACAACGCTTTCTTCCTCCACAAAAAGCAGGGATACCCAAATCTTGAGCCTGAAACAAATGAAGTAAATTATATCCTGCTGCCGCATGAACACTCCATTGTTCCGTTTCGCCTTTATCCTTTCCCGATGTATTTACAATAACAACTTGAAATTTTAAATTGGACATGATCTTGACTCAATTCTCAATAATAAGGCTGAAGCTTAAGAAAACTAAGATTTTCAGAGCTCGTAACAAGCCTGATAATCGTATTAAAAAATAAGGAATCCTATGGTGGGAGTCAAATTGATTTGAGCAAAAAAGAAGGTATATCTTGCAACGTAACCCATTGTTTGGGATCAATAGGGTATTTCTCAAAAGTAAAAAAGGGGGTTTTGCCGAATATCCAGGGAAATGAACAGAGTTGAGCATACTTTTCATTAAATTCATCCACTTGGTTCGTTGTTTTTGGAAATGGATAAGCTTCAACAATGCCAAACATACGTGGGAATTCATAAATAAAGCCTTCCTTTGCTTTATATGCATTCATAATTTCATCTGTTGTAAATAAATTCGTTACCGATGCTCGGTGTGAACATGTAGCATTCGTTGAAATACTATTACTATAGGGTACTAGTGTAAGTTGAAGGCGTGTTAAGTCACTATGAAAAAGCAAGGTAAAGTGTATCAACTTCCAATCTTTATGATAGTAAAAAGCACTTCCTGAAACTTTTTGTTTCCCAAGATAAAGATCATTTCGTTGACCAATCTGAATCGACAAATTCCATTGCGCGAAATAGTCAACGATTTTCGTCATAAACATTTCTGGATACCATTTTGCTTGGTTCATTAATATAGAAACATTTAAATTACCCAAATCATGATACACCGCTCCTCCCCCAGAATACCTTCGCACTAATTCGATGTCGTTTTCATAAAGAAGAAAAGGATTACACTCACACCAAGGATTTTGGTTTCTGCCTAAAACAACGCAGGATGAATTGGTATAAAAAAAAAACAACATTCATAAGGTCGAAGCGAAAAAAGTAAAGCTAATTCCAACGCATGATTATAAAAGGGATCCTGGTATGTAGACTGCAAAGTATACGTAACCGGTTTCATAGAGCAAAGAATAATAGAAAGTATACCGTTTGGCAAACCTCATGTAATGAAATAGTTACTATTGTCACCCTGGACAGGAGCAAATGCCAGCACATAGATTCTTTCGTATTTGTAATATGGCGAATCGGACGAAGAGCCGGAATATACGAAATTCATACTATCATAGATACATACTATATGTAATAATGATATTGCGATCTTATGAATATAATAATATATGATATTCATAATAACATATAATCACAGTATCATTAATTATGATATTATTGATATCATAATTAATGAAAATACTATTTCCATCTGAAGAATAAACCAATGAAGCAAACCCTAATAGACACAGCGACTTATTAATTATGAGGATAGATACACCAAGTCCTTGTGTCCCCCTGGCGAAAAAATCTGGAATGATGAATGCATATACTTCGACAGATGTTTAAATATTGCTCAGTTTGATTCAGTATCTTGCTGTTGAAAATAATTTGCATACGCGTTTAGGTCTGTTATAGTGTTAATACCGTTTACAATAAAGGGATCAGTAGTGGTTATACTTTCGATATGCTTATTGGAGCGTGCTAAAAGACCTATTATATCCGTTAAAAAAATTTCGTTTTCAGGTACTGTCGGTTGGAGTTTTGGAATAAATGATTTCAACACGTCATATTTAAAACAATACTGAGATGTAAACAACTCTGAAATACATAATTCTTGCGTAGTAGCATGTTTTTCTTCCTTTATATATAATACTTTCCCTGATAAATCCCTAATTACTCTTCCATAAGGTTTTCGTTCATTTAAATAAGCACTGACAAAGGTTAGGTCTGCGCTGCTTGAAATATGATGGTTGAAAAGGTATGATAAAAAAGCTGAGGTGATACCTGGATTATCACCTAGTAATACGAATGTATTAGGCGGACCATCTGGATATGTATCCAATGCAACTTGAACTGCATGCCCTGTTCCATCAGGGATAGATTGGAATGCATACCGGACGCTATCTCCAAAATAGTTCTGAATGCTCTCTTTTTGATAACCAACCACAAGAATAATGTCAGTAACACCGCAACCATGTAATGCATCGATGAGATAGGCTAGCATGGGTTTGGTATGTACCCGATACATAACTTTAGGAACCTGTGTTGCACCAAGGCGAGTTCCTTTTCCTGCTGCAAGTATAATAGCACGTGTATTTGACATATCCATATATCTAAGTTTGTTGGAATTTAGGGAAATGTCAATCTACATTATAACATATTGTTGACCGCTGATTAACGCTAATCGCGAAATTGAGATTGTATCTTTATGGTCTTGAGAAATTTCTTTTTTTTTATTATAATATAAGCACTATAGTGGAATGCGAGAGGTTCCCTTGGCGCAGGAAAATTTGCACTCGAAACTACAAATTGTGGTAGATATAACCAAAACGATTAATTCAAAAATCAGTTTAGATGATTTGTTGGATAAAATTATTAATGCCGCTTCTGAAATCACCCAAGCAGAGGAAGGATCACTTTTACTCTGGGATGCTTCGAACAAGCGATTGGTATTTCACAAAATTGCAGGACACCATAAGGGGATTTTGTCCCAATTAAGCATGCCAGATGATCAAGGAATCGCTGGAGAAGTATTTCAATCTAGAAAGCCATTAAATATTAAAGATGTCGCAAATGATCAACGGCATTTTAAAAATGTGGATAATCAAGCTCAATTTGTTACTCGTAATATTCTTGGTGTGCCTATGCTAACTGAATCCCAACCGGTTGGTGTTATTGAGGTAGTAAATGCCAAACAACGAGCCTATTTCTGTGAAGAAGACGAGGAAATGCTCGCTCTTTTAGCAGATCAGGCTGCTATTGCTATTTTGAACCGAAAATTGTTATCCAGTGTAACTGAAAAGGTGAATGAGCTCACAGCGCTTCATGAATTGAGTCAGGTAATTACACAAAAAGGACATGATGAACGGATTTTTCAGGATTTACTTTCCATAATTATGCGATTATTTCGATTAAAACAAGGGCTTATCTGTTTGGAAAGTGAATACGCTCTTCGTGTATATGCATCCGAAGGAGTGCAGCAATCGTTGATAGATGTGTTTGATAATAATAATTGGGAAGAATTCTTCTTTAATGACAAGGAGACTGAACATTTTTTTCATCATACCTATCTTGTAATTCCCATTGCTCATCAATCAAAACAGATGGGGCTGCTTTATCTAGCAGAGCGCGAAGATTCAGATAACTTTTCGGATTTTGACCTGCGGTTGCTTTCAACCATGTCTCATCAACTGGCTGAAACTTACGCCTATATCCAATCATTAAAGGAAGAAGAAGAGAAAAAGCGGATTCAAAAAGAATTAGAAGTTACGCGAAGAATGCAAGACCATATTATACCAAAAGATTTTCCTCCCTATTGGAGGGGGAAAATTGCAGGGATATCCGATTCGGCATTGGAAGTGGCTGGGGATTTTTATGATATGTTTGAACTTCCAAACAATTTATATGGTATCACAATTGGTGATGTTTCAGGAAAAGGATTGCCTGCAGGATTATTTATGGCAATCGCACGTACGGTGCTACGCTCGGTGGCAATGGTAGATCCCAGTCCCAAATTGGTACTTGAAAAAGCAAATCGAATCTTATATGAAGATTCCGAAAGTGGTATGTTTGTTACTCTTTTTTATGCAATTTTGGATATGACTAGAAAAAAAATACGGTATTCCAATGCAGGACATAATCCACCGTTTTTATACAAGCATGATTCAGGGATGATTGAGCAATTAGAAACAAAGGGAAAACCACTGGCAGTTATTGAGCAAGCGCTTTTCACAGAAACAGAATTAGACTTACATGAGCAGGATATTTTATTACTTTATACAGACGGATTGATTG
>CAYPZJ010000408.1:0-4769 GCA_964414635.1 uncultured Spirochaetia bacterium | reverse complement strand
GTTCCAATATACTTAATACGTTTGCGGTTATGGGAATTCCTGCATTACTGGGAACACTTGTAATTCCGGAACGCATCATCCATTATGGATTTCCGTTTGTAGTGATTTCGAGTGTCCTGTATTTTGTCTTTTTACTACCTAAAAAAGTGTATCGTTGGGCGGGTTTTCTTTTTTTACTTGGGTATTTGAGTTTTTTGTATGTTTTAATTCGGTTCAGCATTTAATAAACGGGTTGAGGTTCTGGTTTTGCTGTTGGATTGAGCACTTCAAGGGCGTCCTTCTGGTTGATGCGGTGTTCAAATACTTCCAACAATTCAATAGTCCGGAGCAGATTTTCACTTTGGTTTTTCAGTCCACAAAGAACCATTCTTCCGTTTTGTAAACTGACTCTGCGAAAAGCAGAAAGTAAAAACCGAATTCCTTTAGTTTGCATCATATTAACATCGGTTAAGTCTATGATAAATTTGCGATATCCTTCTGCTAAAATAGTTTGAATGGCGTGTTCTGAGGGAGTTTTTACAACAATCGTGGGTGTGTTGATATCGCGATCGTTTACACTTACAATGATAATATCGTTTACACGTTTCACATCCATAATTTACTCCCAGTTTACCCGAAAAAAAAGTGACTATCCCTTTGGGATTGCAAGCTAGGGAGGGGAACCAACCCCAAAGGAATAGCGTCATCGTTTTCGTCAGGTATACAAATCAAGATCGGGTGCGTGGATCAGAAACAGGGTACTAGATAACCCACACACCGGTGACCATCCATAATTAGGATGCAATATCTGTGCCAAGAAATTCAATCGAATCCAATTCGTTAAGCGGGGAATGCTTTCTGTGATTTACAACCCATGTTCGTCTGGCTTTTTTGGTATGTACAAGTTGAATCGGGAAGGTATTGAATATCCAAAGTAGCATGGTGGTTTGGAGATATGTTAACAGTACGATACAAATTTGGAGTATGGTAACATGATAGAAGTGGTCAAACTTGTCCAGTACTTTTATTACAAAATGAAATGACGGGCTATATATGGCTTTATAAGGGGAGGGTAGAAAATTGTCAAACACGAACAGTTTTCGCACTCTTGCCAAAATTTATACATCACGGATATTATACTTTTGTATTTTGCGGTAGAGCGTTTTTGTTGCAACGTTTAGTTCTCTGGCGGTCGCGGTGATTTGTCCCCGATTGCTTCGTAAGCGGTCTAAAATAAATTCCTTTTCAAACTTATCTACATTAGATTTCAGGGTTTTTGTTTTTGGAAATGTGAAAAATTTTCCTCGATCTGTTGCTTTTGAGATCATTGGTTCTTTGCTAAAATCCAGCACCTCGGATTTTGAGAGTACTACCATTCGTTCGATATAGTTTTCCAACTCTCGTACATTTCCTTTCCAATAGTTGTTGAGAAGGTAATCATGCAAGGATTCGGTTAAACCGGCTATCTGTTTTTTATAGATGATATTGTATTTATTAATAAAATGCATGGCTAATAACACAATATCTTCTTTTCGTTCGCGCAATGGGGGTAAATGAATGGGAATAATATTCAGTCGATAATATAAATCTTCTCGAAAAGTTTGTTGTTCAATCATGTCTTCCAGCTGCCTATTGGTTGCGGCTATGATTCGTACATCCACATCGATGGGGTTATTTCCACCCAATCGTGTGATTTTCTTTTCTTGTAAGACACGCAACAGTTTAACTTGTAGATTGAGAGTCAGCTCACCAATCTCATCCAAAAAAAGTGTTCCGCCACTTGCGAATTCAAATTTCCCTATTTTTTGACGTGTGGCGCCAGTAAATGCACCTGGTTCGTACCCAAACAATTCACTTTCAATGATGTTTTCAGGTAATGCTCCACAGTTAATGGGTAAAAAGCGTTTGGAACTACGATTGCTATTTGAATGGATTGCAAGAGCAACCAATTCCTTTCCAGTACCTGTTTCCCCTGTTATTAGAACGACTGCATCGGATTCAGCTGCGTCACGAATGGTATTATACACCATGGTCATTGCTGGACTTTTACCCACCATATCACCAAAGGTGTATTGATCTCCCGATTGCATTTCGATGATTTTTTCCAAGGATTGAATCCGTGCTTCCTTTTCTTTTATATTTTGCAAATGCGTGTCGATAAGTGCTGAAATATCGATAAGTGTTCCTTCGACTGTTTTATCATGACGATAATACTTTGCATTAATCATAGCATGAACATATGTACCATCGGGTAGGCGTATTTCGGTTTCGTATTGTTCTAATCGACCATATTTCATTAAAATACGCAGCATTTCCTGCCGTGTATTAACAGGTATATAGTCACGTACCAGGTTTACGTTTCTCATTTGTATATCATCTGCCTGCCGATGTTGTTGTTGACCAAATATCTTTAAAAACGTGTCATTCGCCAGAACCAGTACTCCATCTTTAATTCGTATTTGAAACATACCCACCAAGGCGGTTTGATATAATTGACGGTATTTTTCTTCAGATACACGCAATGATAATTCCGTATTGTACCGATAGGATGCTGTTTCAATAGCGGAGTATAGATCAAAGGGTCGGATAGGTTTATTGATATACCCATATGGTTGAATTTTTTTAGCCCGTTGCAGCGTTGTATCTTCGGACGCTGCGGTGGTAAAGATAACAGGAATATGGAACTCTCCGGAGATAATGCGGGATGCTTCAATACCATCCATTTCACCTTTTAATGAAATATCCATTAACACCATATCCGGCATTTTTTCACGTACCAGTTGGATTGCTTCTTCACCTTGGGATACAATACCTATTACTTCGTATCCCCGTTGTTTTAGATATTCTTCCACAAAGATGGCAGTAATGCGTTCATCCTCCACAATCAAAATCCGTATGGTTTTATTCATTCCATGCTCCATATGTTTTCCCACGTTTTCCCAACTATGTAAGAACCAGCGATCATTCAAAGATCAACTCGGGCTGCTATTTTTTTCATGTTTCCTATCATTTAACCTATTGGAATCATGATGTCATACTGTAATCCCGGGTGGCTGCGTTGCTTATAGGTTGCATTCAGCTGTTCGACCAATGAAAGAATCAATTGCATTCCCAACGTACGGGATTTTTCTGTTTGTTCCGGTTGCGATAACCCAATTCCATTGTCACCAATATGTAGATGATAAAAATCTGTTTCATTCTTTTCCATATAGATTTGAATTGTTCCTTTCCGCTGATTTGGAAATGCATGCTTGATACTGTTTGTAATAATTTCATTAGCAAGCAATCCACAAGGAATTGCCGTATTCACATCTAGGTAAACACCTTCAATAGCGGTATCAACGTGTATCTGTTGTGTATTCACGCTATAAGAACTCATGATAAAGTAAATTAATCGATTAATATACTGACTGAAATCTATTCGCGCGAGATCATCGGCTTTATATAGAAATTCATGAATTAGTGCCATGGTATGAATTCGGTTTTGGGATTCTCGTAACACTTCTTTGGTGCTGGGATTCTCAGCACGCATGCATTGCAGTTCCAGCAAACTAGTAATAACGTTCAGATTATTTTTTACTCGGTGATGTATTTCTTTTAATAGTACTTCTTTTTCTTTTAATGAAGCTTTAATCGCGTCTTCAGCACGTTTTTGAGCAGTTACATCAAAATAAGTATATAATTTGGCAGGTTGCCCTTCATAATAGACTTCTTGGGTATAGCGTATAAAAAATTGGTATTCTTTACTGATTTTGATTTGTAATAGTTCAGGAAGAAGCTGTTCTTCTTTATCTGTATTGGATGAAGCATCTAGTGTTATGGGTTTGGGGATATCGTATTCGAGAAATGTAAAGGTTTGTTGTTCAACCTGATGCCAATCTTCATCTACTAGAATCGTATCATGGACCATTTGACGGAAGGTTTTATTAATATACTGTATTTTGTTTTTTAATACAATCACAATCCCCATCAGTACTTGCTCTGCAATTCTCCTAAATTTTTCTTCACTTTCAGCGAGGCTTTGATTTAATAGAAATAATCGTTGTTGTGCCAATCGGAGATCTTCATTCGTTCGCTCCAATTCTTTGTTTGTTTGGGCCATATCCTGATAAGCTAAACGCAGTTCTTCATCTGATGCATTCAGTTGCCTTTCTATTTTTTTCCGGTCAGAGTTATCTTTCACAATACTAATATAGCTGGCTACGTTGCCATTTGAATCCCGTATTTCAGCAATTGTATGTTCTGATGGAAAAATATCACCGTTTTTCTTTTTCATATGGTATTCTGGAATAAAACAATACCCGGATATAAGGGTTTGTCTCCGAACCAACTCGCTGAATTTTTTTGTTGACTCGGTGCTTGTATGTAACATCCACCGTGGTTGTCCTACTAATTCTGATTTTTGATACCCAAATATTTTACACGCAGCCATGTTACAATCTAAAATACGGTTATCCTCTGCATCAACTATAAAGACTGGATTTGGTAAACTTCCAAATAGGGTGGATAGGATTTGTTCTGTATTTTGTTCCACTTTATTTGTTGCTTCTTCACTCGATTTATTATCGTGTTGTACCATCTTTAATGTACACAGGAGGAATTTTTGATTATGAATCTGAATAACTTTAATATAAACATGATAATTTGGTTCCTTTTGTGTAAGCGGGATGGGTTGAACCTGATGAAATCGTCCCTCCGATTCCATATTGGAAGTTAATGGTTCTCGATCCAGCTCATGTAAGGGAATAAAATCATCTAGTTTGGCTTGCACAACTGTTTTATAGGGTACT
>CAYPZJ010000407.1:0-4769 GCA_964414635.1 uncultured Spirochaetia bacterium | reverse complement strand
TGGGGGTATTTTAGTAATCCCCGCGCTGGTTATGTTTTTTGGATTTACTCAACACCAAGCACAAGGAACGTCTGTTGCATTTATGCTTCCCCCTATTGGAATTCTTGCTGCACTAGAATATGCGCGTCGAGGCAATATTGATTGGTGGGCAGCCTTATTTATTTGTTTAGGTTTTATTCTCGGAGCATTTCTTGGTTCAACTATTGCAAATCGTTTCATCACCGATCCAGTCTGGATGAAACGCGTGTTCGGAATTGTGCTCATGGCAGTTGCAGTTCGTATGATTTTTTTTACAAAATAATTGAATGATATCCATGTGGCAGCTTCATCGATCCCCAATATGTTTTGGATTTTTCCTTCTTCTGACCGGTGTTTTTATGGGAGTTCCCCATGCACCGTATTCCCAGCCATCGTTGGAATCGGTTTATGGTATTGAATTATCTAAGCACCAGGAACCAGTAACCTATCTCATTATTAATGCAACCATTTATCGGGGGAATCCTCCGGTACCCTATCAAGGGAATATTGGTATTACAAATGATGAGATAACCTATATTGGGAATGCATCTCCTCCCAGAAAGATACTGATTAATGCAGATGGTGCGATTGTAACTCCTGGATTTATTGATGGACATACTCATGTGGATCAAGGTTTGCGAACGTCTTGGAATCCGGAGCAATATATATGTCAGGGATACACGACTGTAATTGGGGGAAACTGTGGCACGAGTCCGTTGAATATCCCCCAACACCTAGAGAAGGTGGCTCCCTTAGGAATCAATTATGGGTTGTTTGTAGGACATAATAGTCTTCGCCGTCATGTGATGGGGTATGCCAATAGAGCACCTACCCAGCGCGAATTAAATCGGATGAAGGAATTATTAAAACGTGGGATTAATGCTGGAGCAATGGGCTTATCTTCGGGTTTAGCCTACCGACCCGGTGCCTATGCCAGTTCGGATGAATTAATCTCTTTACTTCGTTCAGTGAAGGAGTTCAAACCTATTTATACAACTCATATTCGTAGTGAACGGGAACGATTGGTACAGGCAGTGGAAGAAGGTTTAGAAATTGGATCCCAAGCGGAGGTTCGAGTAAATATTTCTCATTTAAAATGTTTTGGTGAGGAGAATCGTGGAACTAGCGAAGCAATTCTTACGATGATGGCGGAGTATCGGAACGCAGGAACAGAAGTATATGGTGATGTGTATCCGTTCCATGCATCTGGTTCCTATTTGCATTTTTTGATCCCTTCCCGCATGCGTTCTTATATACGTACCACAAACCGACACCGCCGAACCCAATTACGAACCTATCTATTAAACGAAATTGCAGAACGGGGTGGGACCGAAGGGATATATATTGGCGCGTCCCAAGCCAATAGTCAGTGGGTAGGAAAAAATATTCAACAGGTTGTAGATGCATTGGAAGTGTCGCCGGAAGATGCTGTGATAGCTTTACTTCGTCAGGATTATTATACCGCAGCAACCTTTCAATCAATCATTCAAGAGGATATGGAGCGATTTATTCAAGCGGACTATGTGGGGATTATTTCCGATTCTGCATTGGGGTTTTTCAACCATCCTCGTGCTACCAGTGTAGCTTCTACTATATTTCAAACCTATGTTCTTCGAAAACGGATGCTCACATTAGAGCAAGCCATCTATAAAATGGCGTGTTTACCAGCTGAAATATATGGCTTGTCCAATCGGGGTGTAATAGAAGTGGGGAAAAAAGCCGATCTTGCCATATTTGACCCCCGGGAATTACGTACCCATGCTTCGTATGCCCATCCGGAATATTTAACAACAGGGATGCGCTATGTATTTATGAATGGTGTTTTAGTTTATCGTTGGGGAACCTATTTGCATCGTTATGAAGGGGTGTTTGTACGTCCGTATTGGAATGATTCAGCGGATGAACATGCGGATTCTACCAGCTGATTTCTAATCCCTTAATAAGATTTGCCAGGTTTCGGAGTGCTTCCGTTACTTCCTGGTTACTTGTATAATGTGCACCTACTTTGGTAAGATTGCTGATAGCAGGGCGTAGCTTGCCTAGAATTCCATTCAAATACTTTTGCTTTCCATTCTCCGAAAGGGACGCACTTTTTTCTTTCATATAAGCAGCCAATTCTTTTAAATGGGGTTCGTACTGCTCGGTAAGCTTCTTCAATTCAGGAATGACCTGATCTTGTTGATCCTTATACTGAATCAAAATATCTGAAACCGATTTTACATATTCAATTAGCAAGTCCTCAGGTTCCCGTTTCTCTCCACATCCCAACAAGATAATACCCATACAAATAATTATAAATCCGAATAGGACACGATTCAGAAAGGTGGTTATCAGGATGGGATGATTAGGTATGGATTCCATGTTTTTGCTCCGCTGTTTGTCTTGTGGTATCGTCTACATTTCTTATACAAAGATAATAATTTAATAAAGTGATTTCCAGTATCCGACCGAAAAGAGAAATGATGAAACGGATACTAATTGCTGTTGTTGGAATAATCTATCTAATCTGCTTGGGGTATGGCTTATATTACTGGATATATGGACAGAATGGATATTTTTCTCGTTTGGAAAAAGAACAGGTCGTTACCCAGCTTCAATTAAAACTGAATCAACTCCGTGACGAACTAGATAAAGCCTATCAACAGGTTTTACACTATGAATCCAATGATCCCGCTTACATCGAAGGGGATGCTCGAGCATACGGGTTTACCAAACCAGATGAAATTATTGTCAAGATCGATCCCCGGTTTCAACCCAATCAATCCGGAAGTTCCCAACCCAATACTATACCGATGGATTCATCCGAAACCCCATCATCCTTTCCCAATTATGCAATCATCATTTTTGGTGGTTCTTTGCTAACACTTCTCTTTCTGTTCTTTATTCGGATGCTATCCCATAGGAATCAAAAGCCATCTCAATAAGTTATGATTCACTATTTGAATTCCACTAATTCGGAACATCTTATCAATCAAGCAATTAACTATCTTTCATCAGGAAATCTTATTATAGCTCCAACAGACACAATCTATGGTATTCTCGGGGATTATTTCAATGAAGCAGCACAAAAAAAACTAGTTCAAGTCAAAGAAAGAAAACCATATAAACAATTTTTAGTTCTTGTTGGTTCGTTGTCCTGGTTTTCAAAATTATCTGCAACCGACATTCCTCCAGCTTTACATTGTTATATTCCCGGACCCGTAACTTTTATCGTAAAAAACAAATGGGAACACTTATATGGCGAATCAACGCTGGCGATTCGCTACCCCCATCCACAAAACTGGATTGCTAATCTGTTAACCCGAATAGATACTCCTCTTATGGCTCCCAGTGCAAATGTTTCTGGACAACCTTACACGGGCACTATAGATTCCCTGCAAAGACAGTTTGAATACCTTGTATCAATGATTGTACATCAAGGAGATGATTCCGACCCCCGAACATCATCTATTGTGGATTGTACACAGGTTCCCTACAGGATAGTGCGTGATGAACGGTGTATATTTTTGGATAAAACGAAGGAAGAATAACACAACGCAGCATTCTATTCCACAAAGATATCTTCTTCCCCTTTACGGGGCACAATAATTTTACCTTCTTGATCCAGCTTCTGTATAATTGCAACAATGGTGCGTTGGGCTTCTTCAATTTCAGATACCCGCATAGGACCCAGATGTTTTATTTCATCGACAATCAATTCTTTTCTTCGTTTGCTCATCTGGGAGAATATCTTGTCCATTACTTCTGAGTCTGCTTTCTTGAATGCTTTGATCCATTGCTGATCTGTTACGGCAGCTATCAATCGCTTGATTGAACGGTCGTCTAAGCGTGTGATGTCTTCGAAGATATAGCGCCGTTGTTTTAGCTGGAAAGCAAGATCGGGATCATCATCTTCAATTCGATCAATAATATGCTGTTCATCAGACCGACTGAGATGTTGTAGCAAACTGGCAACTGTATCCGCTCCACCACTGACATAGCTTACATCCGATTGTGCTTGTTCCAGTTGGGATTCCAAACTTTGCTCGATCTCTTTCAATAGAGCGGGATCCATTTTATCCATTTTAGCAATCCGTTTGGTAATCGATGCCTGTTCCTCCGCTGGAAATTCACGTAGCACAGTGGAAGCCTTTGTCGAGTCTAAATGGGCTAAAACCACCGCAATGGTTTGGGGGTGTTCGTTTTCTAGAATGGTTACCAGATCTTTTGGATTCGCCTGACTTAATTTGCTGAATGGTTTTCGTGTTCGCTCCGATTCCAATCGTTGTAGGATTTCGTTCGCACGAGCCTTACCTACAGACTTTTCTAAGGCTGCTTGGGCGAATTCTTTCCCACCGGTACTAACCAGGTGTTCTGTTTTTAACAACTCCTTAAACTCCGACAAGACGCTAGCTTTTACAAAAGGATCTACCCGTTCCACATTCACAATTTCCTGGCTTAATCGAGCCAATTCCGATTCTTTTAATCGTTTAAATATCTTCGCAGCAACTTCTGGACCTAACGCTACTACAAAAAGTGCTGCTTTTTGTGTTCCCGTAAGCGAAGAAGGTGATTTTGAGTGATTGGATTTACTTGATCCTGTTGGTATGTCGGATCCTGCTTTTGCCATAACAAGCTCCCAGTTAATTCAAGAGGGTACAGATAACCTACCGTAAGTATACTTAAACGGAGTGGATTTGACAAGGATTACATACGGTGGGGGTGCGATTTCATCTCTGGGTTTTTATAGATTTTATGTTTTAGATTATACC
>CAYPZJ010000406.1:0-4779 GCA_964414635.1 uncultured Spirochaetia bacterium | reverse complement strand
AGAAACATTATGCAGAGTAAACGTCATTTTTTCATATTTACTGTTATTGTATGGACTTTACTTTTCAGTGCGGCAACGGGTTGTCGATTCCAGGATAAATTGGTGGATCAACTCAACACAGCAATTGTGAACGCTAAAAAACCAAGGGTGTTAAGTATTAGTCCTACAGATGAAAGTGTGGAAATATCTGTACAAACAAGTATCCAAATGACATTCAATAAATCGGTTGAATTGGAATCTGCTCAAGAGGCGTTTCTATTAACCAATGAACAAGGAGAAATGATTTCCTGTACAATGAGTTTTGCTACCGATGAAGGGAATAAAATCCTAATACGACCAGAATTTCCGCTGGAATACAATACCCACTATACCGTTACACTCTATAAAAGTGTACAATCCACCGATGGTTATCCGCTACTGGAGGAATTTTCCAGCCATTTTTTCACCCAAGTTTCTCCCCCACTCACCTTTCAATCCATTATCCCTTTAACACCCAATCTTATCCAGGTAAAATTCCAACAGGATTTGGTATGGGAATCTGCTACCAATCTTTCCAGCTATCTTATTTTAAATGAAAATGGCAATCCCCTGACAATAACCGGGGTGAGCCAGGCTGTGGATAAAGATCCCCGCACGATACTATTATCTACCTATAGTCATATTTCCAATTCTACTTACAATCTTAAAATTTTCGGATTAGAAGGAGTGAATGGAGAGGGAACACCCGATGAGGGAATTAGTATTGACTATTCAAGCTTTAATGGGCAATTACATCTGCAGATTGTGACTGATTCTACGGTGTTTGATAAGAAAGCATTTAAGGCGACTGTAACCGTGATAAATACGGAGACAAGTACAATCATACAAGCGTACAAAGAAGATATTCAATGGTCGGTCCTGGGTAACGGGAGCATACAAACCATCGAACCCCAAGGCTGGATTGCAGGGACGCAGGAATTTATGATCACTTACGATGGCAATCTTGGGTTGCATGAGACAGAGAATATTGTACTGCAGGCGAAAACACTTGATGGAAATAATTATCAGGGTGCGAGTGATACCATCAACGTGTTTGCACCTATCGCGATGGATTATTTTAAGGTAGAAGCAGAGGCTTCTGCATTCGCAAACAGTGATTTTTCTGTAACCATCACTGCGATGGGGAACAATGAACAGATATTCACCGATTACGACGGTACCGTTTCGTTGCAACCGAATGTTTTAGAAGGAAATCTATCCGTAACAGAGGTGACAGGTTTTGTGAATGGGATTGCTACGGTTAGCCTTTCGTGCGACACCCCTCAATCCGCTCTGCAAGTCATTGTTACAGATACTACCGATTCGGATTGGACGGGTATTTCTAACGTCATACGTATTTACTATGACCTGCTTGCATTTACGGGAATTCCAGTGTCCAATGATCGAATTCGCTTACAATGGACCGTAGTGAATGATGCGGTGGAACAAAAATTGTTCCGAAAAGTGGGACCCAACTGGATACTAGTAAGTACCCTTATTTCCCCCGAGTCTGTATATACCGAAATTGGGCTTACGGGTGGGGAAACCTATCAGTATAAGTTGGAAGTGTACAACGGGCTTGGTGAGTTGCTTCAATGGTCGGAGACTACGATAGAATTAGAACCGTGCACCGAAGTTCCAAATTACACCATCACCAGTGACGAAACCTGGTCGGTTGTAAATAGTCCCTACTGTGTCAATTCCGACGTCCATGTTTCCAATGCAGTATTGACCATCGAACCCGGTGTGGTGCTCATGTTTGCAGATGACACAGGTTTATACATAGATACAGGCGCAACACTGCTTTCTGAAGGACAACCCAATGATTTGATCGTCTTTTCTTCTGCGAATGCGAATGCTTTGCCAGGGGATTGGGATGGAATTACCTTCGCTGATGATGCTGTGGGAACAGATTTTGTTTCGGATCAATATGTGGGAGGAAGTCTTGTTACGTATTCAATTTTTGAATATGGCGATTCGGCTTTGGAAACACGTGTATCTATGTTGGTGGAAAATTGTCTTTTTCATTATAATTATTCCTCTCTCTATGGAGGAGCAATAAAGTCAAATTTATTTGATAATGAGCAAATTATTATTTCAAATAGTTCATTTATCTATAATCAAGCTCAGGAAAAAGGTGGAGGGATTTCCCTTGAAGACGGTTCTGGAACCTCGAAATCCATCATTCAAACCTGCACTTTTTATAAAAACTCGGTAGGTGATACCGGAGGAGCCAATTGGGGCGGTGGTTTATACATCACAACAGAAATAAATATAATACAGGGATGTATTTTTCGAGAAAATTATACTGATGATAGCGGTGCTGCATTGTTTATATGGACAACCGATAATGTGTTGATTTCTACTTGCTTGTTCGAGGATAATGAAGGCAGTGTCACTGTTCAAATGCAAGGTGGATCGTTTAGTCAAAATGAATGTAACCGTAACCTTCATAAAGTCATATATTCTTCTAATGGTGGGCCATCTATATCTAATAATATATTTTCTGAAAACCTATCCTAACTATATCGATTGTCCTGGTGGAGGAGGTTGCACGGTTTTCAATAATACTTTTGAGGGTAATGGCGGGCTTACTTTTACAAATGGGCTTGCAAGTAAAAATGTTTTCGTCAATGAAAGTGCAGGGAATTATATCTTCAGATTAACTGGAGGCGAAGTTTACAATAATATATTTCTACAAAATACAGCCGAGGATAGCGGTGCACTCCAAGTGTATGCTGACAGCAATATCCATCATAACACTTTCATAAATAATCTTGCTGATGACGGTTCTGACGGTTTCGGTGGAGGTATTAAATTAATGCTTAACTCTGATACTATGATAATTGAATACAATCATTTCGATTCTAACAAAGCAGAAAAAGGTGGAGGTATTTACATTTGGGATTATACAAGCAATTATTCTGCTCAAATTCGCTACAACAATATGTTAAATAATTTGTTGACAGGTGCGGGTACGCTTCAAAACCTATATATTGAAGAAGATGCACAACAGGATTGTACCTTCAACTATTGGGGAGGCGAACTTGTTGATCCCGGTTTAATGGGCATAGTCTATGAAGGTATTGCACCTGACGTTTCTGGCGCAGTTGCTACCCCCTATCCGTTATGCGTAGATGAACCTACCAATCCAGATTGTGTGGGTGCAGATTTTGAATATATTCCCTAGATTAATATCTAGGAAATCAAGACCTATAGATAAAATAGTACTTTCCATACTACCTATGACCTGGTA
This sequence comes from uncultured Spirochaetia bacterium, assembly GCA_964414635.1. GTDB lineage: Bacteria > Spirochaetota > UBA6919 > CAYPZJ01 > CAYPZJ01 > CAYPZJ01. The sequence continues at coordinate 1,505 of CAYPZJ010000406.1, read as the reverse complement.
AAAGGTAAAGGAACATATATGACCAAGCATACCATAACCATCACCTATACGGAGGAATTGCTTGTATCGCTCAAGGAAACACCATCGCAGTTTGAAAAACAGGCAAAAATCCTATTAGCGGTGAAACTATACGAATTGGGCAAAGTCACAACCGGTAATGCGGCAAAAATTGCTGGATTAAGTCGGATAGAATTTTTATTTACGTTGGCTCAATTTTCGGTATCCCCGATGGGTATAGAACCTGATGAACTGGAAGGGGATTGGAAAAATGCCTAAGGACACTGTAGTTGTAAACACAACCCCCTTAATCAGTCTGGCTCTACTGGATCACATCACCTTGCTTCACCAGTTGTATCAGGAAATCCTCATTCCAGACTCCGTGGCGGTTGAGTTAAAGCAGGGGGGAGTGCATGCAGCAGGATCCACAATTACAGAGCAAAATTCCTGGATAAGAATTTGTACAATTAACTCCCCCGAACATACACAGCTTTTGGTTGACCTGGATACAGGTGAAGCAGATGTGATTGAATTAGCTCTGGAACGAAAGGCAAATCGGGTAATTATTGATGAACAAATGGGACGGTGGTATGCAAATAGATTGGGAATGAAAGTAACCGGTACGATTGGAATACTTCTAAAAGCCAAGGAGACGGGATTGATTTCTAGCATTGCTCCGCTACTAAATCAGTTAAAGACAAGTGGTATCTGGTTGTCTGATGATTTGATTAAGAAGGCGGTTGGTTTAGCCGGTGAAAAATGAAAAGGAAACCCACTCCCACATGTACGAGTGAACAAGTTGTGCTGTTTTCCCCCCTCCCTTGAGTACAATGGAGGAGCTAAGGGGGTGGGTTCAAAAAACAAACCGGCAGAACATGTCACCACAAAAGAGAGGAACCTTATGAAAAATTCAGTTATGATTCTCATCCTATTCATCCTGGCTGCAACCTCAGGCTATGCCCAATCCATCCAAACCGAAGTGAGTAAATCGGTTGAGGAAACCCAAACCATCGACGAAACCAACAGTTTTATCCCCCTTGTGAACATCGGCATCCAACCCGGATACACCTTTCTGCTCAACCCCTACTACCGGGATCGCTTCACTGACGGATGGATGGTGAATATCAACGGCGAGTGGCATCCTCCATTTTTCCGTGAAAAACCGATCCTGGAAAACCTCACGTTTATGCAACTAAACGAGGTGAATTGGTTCCGCTTTCGTACCGATCAGAACAGCCACTGGCTGCTTGCAGGATTCGGGCTTGGTGTGCGATACACCCTGCCCATTAAACCCTTTATGAATGCACTGTTTACCCTGGGAATGGGGTATGGCTTTTCCTGGTTTAATGCCACGCCCATTGGTCGTCAGGAAATTATTCATAATACCTTTGTCCGAGGGGAGGGCGGTGTGCTATTCAATCTGGGACGCCATCTTGAACTGGGAGTGACCGCAAGCCTATCCAATTATTTTAATCAAGGGCAACAGAATCCGTTCGCAAGTCTTCAAC
>CAYPZJ010000405.1:0-4798 GCA_964414635.1 uncultured Spirochaetia bacterium | reverse complement strand
CACTCATACAGATAGAAAAAAATGAGAAACTTCAAGCCGCATCCAAACCATAATTCATTGGAATCACATATCTCAAAAGCAGTTTCAATTTTAAAACAAGCAGATATTGAAAATGCATGGTCAGAAGTAATACTGGTATTATGCAAGGTATTATATAAACCAAAAGCATTCATCCTTGCCCATCCTGAATTATCATTGGATCACGATCAAGAAATTGCATTTTATGATCTAATCCAGCAACGAACAAAGCGAATCCCTATGGCATATCTGCTTAAAACCAAAGAATTTTATGGATTGGCATTTCATGTCAACGAATCTACCTTGATTCCTCGACCAGAAACAGAACATGTGGTAGATTATATAATTCAGAATGCACCGGCTAATTGTAGTATTTTGGATATAGGGACGGGATCGGGGTGTATCCCCATCGCAGTATGCAAGCATCGATCTGATATCCATTTTCTTGCATTGGATATAAGCTCCGATGCACTTAGTATGGCGCAAGAGAATGCCACCCGGCATGCTATTAAAGCTGTTGATTTCAGATTAATTCATCCCGAGGAATCCTTTGATAGATTTGCATCCCTTTGTGATTGGGTGGTAAGCAATCCTCCCTATATTGCACAGGAGGAATGGGAATCACTTCAATTAGAGATACGTTTGTATGAGCCTCGCGATGCGCTTTTTGGGGGACAACAAGGCGTATGGTTTTATCGACGTTTTTCCAGGGAGTTAAAAACAATTCAACAGAAGAACGGGGGGATGCTTGTTTTAGAAGTCGGAGCTTCGCAACGCTCGTTAGTTACAAACCTATTCAATCATGAAGGATGGAATCTTATAAAGGTAATACAGGATTATGGAGGGAGGGATCGGGTATTAATTTTTAGGTAATTCGGTGTTTCATTTTTGGCAACAATTATACTTTAGCCAATTTTTTAGTATTTTATAATTAGAGGGATGAGCACCTCTATTTCTTTGGATAAATAAATGAATCTCTGCCATTTGGTCATGTACTTGTATGTCTGAAACCACTAAACTGCTTATTGTACAGGATGACCGCATCCTCCAGATCGCTTTCTCTCGGATGATCGATCGGGAGAACCTAAATTATGATTTTATGATTGTTGATACCGTTCGAGAAGCGTTAGCTATCCTGAAGAAAGAAAAGTTCGATATTGTTGTTACGGATTATCTTCTGGAAGATGGATCGGGGTTTGATATTTTGGATGTGGTACGGGAAGACATTCCTGTAATATTTATTACAGGAATTGGTGATGAAACAACAGCGGTTCGTGCTATTCAAGATGGTGCAGCGGATTATTTAACCAAGAGTATCGGGCATTCCTTTTTTCATATGCTGACGGCTACCATACAAAAAGCAATTCGTAGAAAACGTATTGAAGATATGCAACGAAAGCTCACGCATGTGGTTGAGCAAAGTCCTAGTTCGGTGGTGATTACGGATTTAGAAGGTAATATTGAGTATGTGAATCCACGTTTCACGGAATTTACAGGATATTCTTCAGAAGATGTAATGGGAAGAAACCCACGGATTTTGAATTCTGGGCAAAACCCAAAAGGATTATTTATTAGGATGTGGGATACAATAAAACAAGGGAAGGAGTGGCGTGGAGAGTTATGTAATCGGAAAAAGAATGGCGAATTGTATTGGGAATTAGCTTCGTTTTCATCCGTCAAAGATGGGCGCGGCAATATGACCCATTATTTCAAAGTGGCGGAAGATATTACAGAATTGAAACAACTAGAACAAACCATGCGGAATCGCAATGAAATCATGGAACGGGATCTCGAAGTCGCTCGCAATATACATTCCGCTTTTCTACCCGATCAACTACCCCAGATGGATTTCGTACGGGTTGTATGTTGGAATCGCTCTTTGGATGCAGTAGGTGGGGATTATTTTGGTTTTTTTGAGCGTCCACCGGATCGACTAGGGTTATTTATTGGTGATGTACAGGGCCACGGGGTATCGGCTGCTTTATACACAGCGCTGGTGAAATTTATGACCGAATCGATGTATTATCGAGAGGGATTGAATCCCAGCCGGTATATGACCTTTTTGAATCATGAATTACTGGGGAATATGCCTAATAGCTTACTTGCTGCACTCTATGGCTTATTTACAAAAAATCGTGATTCGGGTGAAGTGGAATTTTGCTTTTCCAAAGCAGGATTACCATTACCGTTTTTATACGAAAGCAGAACGGAAGATATTCGCTTACTCGAATGCCACGGGACTTATTTGGGAATATTAAATGATATTCAGTATGAAATGAAACAACTAACCCTGAGAAAAGGGGATCGTTTGTTTATCTACACAGATGGTATTACAGAAACCATCAATCCTGATCGAGAACTGCTTGAGTATGAAGGTTTTTATGAGATCCTAAAACAAACCCAGCATCCGGATTTGGAAGAAACGCTGGCTGCAATTTTTGGCAAGCTTTCTTCATTTCGTCGCCAGGTACCTATTACTGATGATATTGTATTGATTGGAGTGGAGGTATTATAATCTATCTATGGTGGAATCAGCAGCTGCACATATTTTAATTTTAGATGAGGATCCTGATTCTCTTACGGAACTCCATCGTATTTTGGGGAAGGATGAATACCACCGAATCCTACATAATAGCCCTACTGCTGCGTTGGAATTTCTAGCTTTAAATCATGTGGATTTGATCCTTTTAAGTGCTTCCCTAAAAGAAATGGATAGTCTGGAGGTATGCCGAATTATTAATCATAGCAGTTTTACGGCCGATGTGCCCATGGTATTGATTATGCAGGATTCCAATGTGGATATGATTGTTCCTGCATATAATGAGGGAGTGCGAGATTATATTCTGTACCCCTTTAATCCGTTAGAGGTGAAAACCCGAATTCATACACAACTCCAATTTCATGATATTAAAAGCGAATGTCATGCCCTTTTAAATATTTTGTGTCAAGATATGGCTAATCCCATAAGCAGTACGATTGCTTCGTTGGAATTATTGCATAATGATTTTGGATTATACAATGAATTGAAACCTTTATTGATCTCCTCTTTGGATGATAGTTTAAATACGGTGAATGTCGTTAAGCAAATACTATCATTAGCGAATCGCAAATTTGAATTGGAAGCGCTGGATTTAGCTTCTCTTGTTAAGGAAGCAATCCGAATCCTTCAACCGGATCTTGATAAAAAGCATATCGAGATTACAGTGGATATCCCTGAAGGATGGGCGGTGTATGCGGAACGGAATTCATTGGTTCAATATGTATTACTAAACATCTTAGGTAATGCGATAAAATTCTCATATCGTGACTCGGTGATTGAGATTAATGCAGACTATGAAGACAATCATACCGTATTAATCATAAAGGATTACGGAATTGGGATCCCGGAAACTATTCAGCCAATAATATATGATATAAACAAGATGCGGAAACAAGAAGGTACGGATGGAGAAAAAGGAGTTGGATTGGGATTACCCCTTGTTAAACGTTTGATGAGAGCGTACAAAGGCTCTATCTCAATAACGTCGCTTCGTGCTATTTCAGAAAACAAGCATCGTGGTACTGTTGTAAAATTAAGGTTTAACCGAGCACATTTTTCACAAGTTCAGAAAAGTAAGGTGATTTTGTCTGATACCGTTTGACCAATCAGACAAGAATTAACCGATCCTTTAAAAAAAACGTGGGAGAGTGCAGCGCAAAAGTAACTATTTGTATTATACTTAAGGTAGAGAGGGCGATGTTCTTGTCCTTTTGATAACACCAGCGTCATATGAGTAGGATCGGGTAGTACACGAATCGATCTGATGGAATATGCTTATGAAACCTGCAAAAGAATTCACAACTGATCAGCTTACGCTTGAGCTCTATACCCAATCGACACCCTGGAAACTGGTGTTTAAGGGTACGTATGCACCTAAAATTCCCAATGAAAAGATGCTTGATTTTATTTCTGAGTGCCACGAATCTATTATGAGTCAAAAGCAATCCGAAATTCTTGCGGATTTGTTTGAATTAGAATTTGTAAACAGCTCAGCGCTTCGTATTTTCTTATACTGGTTAGGTTTAATCAATAAAGAATCCAATAAATATGCAGTAACATTTTATTGTAATCCCGAATACTTTTGGCAAGAAGTGGCATTTAAACAAATGGAATATATCCTACCAGGATATGTCAAACTGGATGTGGCGAAATAAGCAAATACTTTACATCCGTTAAGGCTATCCCGGTTATTCTTTAACCAAAAATGGGTTTAGAATTCAGCTCCTAATTCCTACCAACTGGGGAAGGGCAGAAGAACGGGCATCTTAAAAGCCCCTATCCCAAACCCTGAGTGTAGTTGAAGGGAGGAAGAAGCGTTGGGATGGTAGCATGAGGATTAATCACCCTTTGACAGTTTGTTACAATAAGATTCCATATTACAGGAATTTCAATCATGCCTAATCTCAAATTAAGACGGCACCTGATTACCCTTCTTATCATAACGCTTAGTATTGGGTTTCTCAGTTTTAGTGTGTACATTTCTTATAATTTAGTAAATACATGGATGCTTAGTATCCAATACCATCTTGAAAAAATGGAAACCATGTCGGATATTGATGAGAGCTTGAATTGGGTAATTCAGGAAATAGATAATTCTACCGAACGGATTCTACTTGGTGAAGAGAATATGGATATCTACATGCGGGAATTGGTATCGGAGCTTCATGTCCCCCGTTCGATACAGGTTGCATCCGATACTTTTACAACCCAGGTTTCTCCAATATCTTGGAATGCGGTACA
>CAYPZJ010000404.1:0-4808 GCA_964414635.1 uncultured Spirochaetia bacterium | reverse complement strand
GTCCAGTCAATTAGACACGAACCCAAACTTCCTATCTAATTGACTGGACGGTTCGTATTTTGCCGCGAACCGAAGAAGAAGTGAATCTCTTGTTTATTGGGAAAAGCAGCGTGCTAACACCTGGTGAGGAACAAAAATCCATTCAGGCACCTGATATGCTTCGTAGGGAAGGGGATGATTTTCGCCAACGTGGGAATGATTTTGCACGGGGATTACAGGATCTCTTGATTCCCCGGACGTTACCAACGATTGATGGGCTCAATTTGACCGCATCATATTTGCCAAAGGAATATACAGGGGGAGACTTGTATGATGCCCGAATTAGTGACGAGAAGCTACTCCTTATTCTGTCCGATGTATGTGGAAAAGGGATGCCCGCTGCTTGGATTGCTTCCGTTGTGAAACTGCTGTTTCATAACATCGAATTTAAATCCCCCACTCCCATTGACTTTTTGAAGATGTATAATTCCAAAATATTCTCCTTACTTCCCAAAGGGCTCTATCTTACTACCTTGGTTGCTTCGTTTGACCCCAAGCAGCTGCAATTACGATTTGCATCAGCGGGCTATGTTCCCCAAATACTCTACCGTCCCAATTCAAACGAAGTTATTGATTTACTTCCCACCGGAACAGCGATTGGCTTGGATTCCAAACGAGCCATAGGCGAGCATCATTTTCAGTTAGAACCCAACGATGTGTTTTTCTTTTTTAGTGATGGGTTGTTACGAATTCGGAATAAGGGAGGGGAACCCATTGGTTTAGATGGGCTTAAAACCTGGTTGCAGGGGGTGGATCCCGCTTCGTTATCCGATGCTAATGCGATAAAATCCAATCTAATTCAACACATCGATGAATATTCCCAAGATGGAAGCTACGATGATGATATTGCCTTGCTTATTGGAACAGTAGATTAAAACATTTTGTACGGATTAGCGTCTTCCATATTGCTGATATAATGACTCAACCACAGGATCCATTTTCGAGCGGGGGATATCAATATGCACGGTACAATGATACGTATCTGGAGAATAATCTAGGGTTAAGTGTTCCAATACCAGTTGCGTATCCTGGGTTAAATCATTCCGTAAGCGCAGTTGATCAATGGAATTCGCAAAAAAAGCCCACATTGCTCGGGCGCGAAAGGCATCGTAGCTATGCAATGTATACGCTACCTGAACCTGTTCTTCATCCACATGCACTTCTACATTGATTTCCTTTATAATTAGCGCCAACATGCTGTCGGAACCTTCGGGTAACGTTCCAATAAACAGACGAAAAATACGCAATATGCGACGATCAAAATCTGGAAAACCCGAACGTTCTATAATGCTTGAATTATCCAACCAGGAACGTGGCGTGAAATCCCCTTTTAATTTGACCGTGAGATCCAATCTCCCATGCCAACGATACTCCCCATCAATAATATCCTTGCCCAATCGTGCAATTTCCAATCGGATGCGAGGCATGTTTAGTTCTGGATTCGCATCATCGGAATCCGTTTGGGTTGCTTGTTCATCGTTTGTTGAATCGGACGCTTGTTGTGACCAACTTGGAATTCCCTGAACCAGCATGGCTAGCATTAATATGAACGCGATGCCTAGTCTATTCAATTGATTCCTCTTTTGTATTATCCTATGTTGCATACCCATCTCCTTAATCCCTATTCTAAACACCGTCCTCAAAAAACCCAATCCAATTTTCCATTCGCGGGTTTTATAGTTCTCTATCATGGTTTAATTGTTGGATCCCCCGCAATATTAAATCCGTAAAGATTTTGAAAATGAGCGGGTCCTGCGAGCGCTGCTGGAACATTTACACGGGATGTATAATAATCAAGCATGCGTTGGGTAGCTTTCCCCAAGGTGTCTCCATCGGCAAGTAAATAAGTTAGGAATTCCATTTGGGCATTTATTGCAACATATTCCCAATCCGGGGTCGTGGTACGGGAAGAGCCAAAAAACGTCACAGCAACTCCAGTTTCAAGATAACCTTTCCCTAAAGAAGCGACTTCAGGATCGTTTACTCCACAAGCTGAAGTAAGTACCAAAGCAGGTTTATCAACCGAAGGTGGAATCCCTAACTCTAAAAAATGATCATTCATATCTGGGTTGGGTCCCAACACCACATAGGTTTTCGCACCGTGGGCAGTAAAAAACACAACCCCATAATCTTGTTGATTCCATGCAGTTAAAAAACTGGAAGCATCCAACTGCCCATCACAGTATGTACCCAGTTGATCGGTATAATACGTCGTTTCTGAATAACCTCCAGGTATAATAGTATGTTCAATCACTTCATTCACCATTGTTGACGTATCGTTCTGGTAGAATAATCGAGCGGCTCCAATAAGGATTTCTCGCTTATACGATGTCTGATCCTGCTCATACGCAACAATCCGTTCGAGGACCTGCTGGATAATAGTGGGTTCATCAAATGGGATACGTCCCGAAATGATAGTAATCTGTTCAGAAGGATCATCTTCTCCATATTCCCCGGCGTATCCATCACCATCGGAATCCCAGGTACCCGTTAAATCACAGTAATAATAATCTGTATAGACCCATCGATCGGTGTCGGCAGGATCCGGGTACGCTTTGCGATTGGGAACTTGATCCAAACTACCCAGGATCAGCATATATGATAAGCCATCAGGTGGAACGGCATTGATTAGGGTATTACGAATTTTTTCTGGGAGATCACTTCCCGTTCCCCCGGTTTCAATATAATCCACCGAAATACGCTGAACCGTATATCCTTCTGATTCACGGAATTCAATGTAAGAAGTGAGTCCAGGATTTTCCATATGCGTTTCACGAGCAAGGATATATAGCACCGTGGTTGTAGAACTAGAAGAACTGGCTAAGGATTCGGTTGATATTGTTGTACTTGAGTTAGAAATTGTATCTGTACTGGTAGTGGAAGGTTCTTCTGTGGTACAGGTATTTTGTAGCAGTATAAAACTTATACTAGTACACCATACAAATAGTATCAAGGTTGGGAGGGATATACGCATTGATTCTTCCTTTGGTAGTTAATCCTTTTTCTGTTTAGGATATACTCAGCGTTTGTTTAAAGGATAATCCCATTTTTTCCGAAAGCAACTACTTTTTCGTGAAATGGCATAAATCATTTCAATGCTTGAAAAAACAGGGGTTTCCTGCTATACTATGAGAAACACGAAAACCCGTGTACACATAACGTTGTAAATAAGGAGTCCCCCATGTATAAAATACTAATCAGTAGTGTGTGTCTTGTCTTTGTATTTACATTTGTCTTGGCGTCATGCCCTGATGAGGAACCTGCAGAAACGTCTACAAATTCAAGCACCTTGCTATACACCACAACCAGTTCTAGCAACCCGGATGGAGGATCGGACTGTCCAGCAGCCCTGGATTTCACCATGCTTGATATCGATGGGGTTGAAAAACATTTATGTGATTATTTAGGACAGGTGATTTTAATCGTAAATACTGCTTCCTTATGTGGATATACGTATCAGTATACAGGATTGCAGGATCTATACGAAACCTATAAAGACCAAGGGTTTGTTATTCTTGGATTTCCTGCTAATGATTTTGGTAGCCAGGAACCCGGAACCGACGAAGAGATTAAGCAATTCTGTACAAGTACCTATGCAATTACGTTCCCTATGTTTAGCAAAATCTCTGTTACGGGGATATATCAACATGCGTTGTATAACTACCTAACCCAAAATGTTGAAAATGCTGCCTTAAATGGAAGCGTCCAATGGAATTTCGAGAAATTTCTGATAAGCAAAGAAGGATTGATTATTAATCGGTTTCGTTCATCAGTAGAACCCCAATCCCACGACATCGTAACTGCTGTTGCTGCAGCACTCCAGGAATAATAGTATTACTCGGTACGAATCTGTTGAGAACAATATTCCAGTGGAACAGCCACCTTGTTACCTTGATAGGCACCTACTGTGAGGGTGTCGGTGCTGGCTTCCAACGCTGGGGAGTTTGGCTCTAATTCAAACATGTCATAATATGCATCTCGAAATAGGGGATCCGCTTGAATAAACTGAGATTGTATTTGGGGATAACGATTAAGTATTCGCATAAACAAGTAATCCTCATACACCAGATTTTTGGAATAGGCTATGACTGAAGGATCTGCCGCCTGGTGTTCACCACCTTGATAATCAGGTGTGTTACGATAGAAGATATTGTTCCGAACAATGGCTCTACTATTCCCCGTGCTTGATCCGCTGTAAACGAGTGCATAAGCGCTATTTCTTGCGATGGTGTTATACTCCACTCGGGCTGAAGGGGAACAAAGGTGGATTCCAAAATTTCCATCATTATTTGTAATTAGATTGTACCGAATCACCGCATCGGTCACATCTGATAGATAAATTCCTCCAGTAGTACAATGGGAGATATAATTATGGGTAATATAAACCTGTGTGCTATCTAAAACACGTAATCCAATATCACCACTGCCATTCATCACGGCTTCTTCAACGCGGACATCCATCGAACCAAAGATAGCGTAGACTGAACCCCAGCAATATCCTGGTTCGGTAATATGGATTCCATTAACATTCCGCACTGTAATGTGCTCACTTTGAGAAATTGTTACAACATCATCGTATCCATGGGGTGTCATAAGCCAAACCTCACCAATGCCTTCTACAGTTAAATATGCCTTTTCCTCAATTATTAATGTTTGTTCATACTCACCAGGAGCAATACGAATAATCGTTCCCGGTTCTGCTTTAGCAACGAACTCATTGATTTTCTCCATATTGTCCTGGTTTATATAAATCACCTTGGTTGTTTGAT
>CAYPZJ010000403.1:0-4825 GCA_964414635.1 uncultured Spirochaetia bacterium | reverse complement strand
TATGGGGTTTGTAAGTTGTGGTGCGGCAGAGTTAGAAGCGAAAGTAGCGGAATTAGAGGAAGAACTGGCAAAGAAAAATCAAGAAGCCGACGCTCTTAAGCGCCGAGCAGCAGAGTTGGAAGCGCAAAGTGAGTCCTACAATGATCGATTAGCGGATAAAGATAGAGAAATCCAATCCTTGGAAGATGAAATATATGATTTAGAAGATGATTTGGATGCCGTACGAGCGGAACGGGATAATATACGTGAAGATATGGTAGCAACCATGCGTGATATCTATGAACGTTTTGGTATGGATCCCGATACACAAGATTTGGATTATGTACTTCGTTCCATTGAAGATGAATTGGAAAGCCGAAGACGGGCGCTTAACGAAGCGGAACGCGAACGGGATGAATTGCTTCGTACTCGGGATTTAGCAATGCAAGATCAGCAGCGAACGGAATCGAAGCTCCACCAAATTAAAGCGGATTTTGATAATCTTCGAGAAGCATACAATATGTATGGGGAATCCCTGCGAGCGCAGCTGGAAAGTACACAACACGAGTTGAATCAAAAACTTCAATCGGATAGCTATGCGTTCAATGAACAAGTCGCGATGCTATCAGCCAAAAACCAAGAACTACAGCAGAAATTGGATGAATTTGAAGCACAACAAATGGAACTTGCAGAAGATGAAGGCCCGGATGCTACGGGAATTCTTATGGATGATTTGGTGCGGGAATTATCCGATGATGAAAACGTTCAGGTTACCCGAGAGGAAGATCAGCTATTCATCACCATTGCTAACCATATTCTATTTGATCCTGAACGAGCGGAATTAAAACCTGCTGCCCTACCCATCTTACGCACTATTGCAGAACAATTACAGAAACAAACTGGGCGAAGTATCATTGTGGAGGGGCACACCGACAATGTTCCCATTTCACCCCGGGGAAGGGAAAAATTTCGATCGAACTGGGAATTATCGACCGCTCGAGCTACCAATGTTGTTCACATGCTTATAAACGATTACAATATGGATCCACGATTTATTGTGGCTGCGGGTAGAGGGGAATTTCATCCCGTTGTCCCCAATGATACGCCAGAGAATCGAGCAAAAAATCGACGCGTACGAATTATCGTCGGTCCTCTGGATGACGAAACCAATGAAGTATTTGGAGAAGAAGCAATCGAAGATGAATTAAGGGGACGCCAAGCACGAAGAGAACCTGTTGTTGAAGAAGAAAGCCGAGATACCAGCGCCCGGTTAATGCGGGCATTGGTGGGGCAACCTCGCGCAGCGGTTGGTTCTGTTGAACGGCACGAAATTCCAACTGATGAAGCCGATCCGGTTGCAACCGATCCATACCGAACGGAACCTCTTGAAACATATGGACAACCCGCTGATGAACGGGATCCTCAGGGATTGGGAACCCTCGATGTGGATGAAGACGATGAGCATGTCGATGTGGATGAACGGCGTGGACAAACTCCCGATATTTATGATGATGAATCCCGTGAAGAAGATTCGGAACAATCCGACGAATCCGAAGAAACTGAAGACGCATGATGCCTAGATCCCTCCTACGATTATTGCTTATTGGTATCTTTTGCTTTGGTCTACTGGGAGGTTTAGCCGCTAAGGATCTAAGTTGGGACGATAAACAACTGTTTGGATCGTTTGGGTTAATTACTTCTCTGGGAAGCAATGCAAAAGAGAATCAATTACACCGTCCACCCATTACGGGGGAGGTAGGATTCCAGATCAATTTTATTGGATTTGCGTTGGGAATTCTTGGGTATGGTATTGATGATCGAGAAACGTTAATAAAAGATTATAACATTCATGTTACCCATATCCCTATCCGTATCTTATTCTTCCCCACGTACAGCCTTCCTTTCTTTTTAGATGGGCGTTTGCATTTGGATGGACGTATTGGATTGGGTCTGGTACCTACGTTTTCCAGTTCCAACAATTCCGTTTGGACAGAAGTATCCCTGGGATGGGGTGCCAGTTTTTGGATAACCGAAAACATACGAGTGGGTCTTGAGTTATATACAAATTTTTTACTAAATAAAGCCGATCAGGTTGGCTTTTTCTCCCCCGTGCTCCGCTTCGCGTTTGCCTTTTAGCCTCTATAGTTGTTTTATTACCCGTTCCATAATATCAATCCCTTTGAGTGCATCTGCTTCGGGCATATCTAAAAAAGGACGAAGTCGAATGGTACGTTCCCCACAGGACAGCGGTAACAATTGATTTTGGTTACAGCGTTCAATAAATTGCTCGCGCACCGATTCGGAAGGGAGATCAAAGGCAATCATTGTTCCCTTCCCTCGAAGGTTACTAATCTTTTCGGCATACGATGTCTGAACTTGTTCCAAACGGTTCATCATGATTTCACCCAATTTCCGAGTGTGTTCTACTAGATTTTCCTCTTCGATGATCTCCAGGTATCGGGTAGAGCGTACCATATCGATGGCATTCCCTCCCCAGGTGGAATTAATACGACTGGAGGTATGAAATACATGTTCGGGAACATCATCGATCCGATCGGTTACTGCGATCCCGCATACTTGTACTTTCTTTCCAAATGAGATAATATCCGGTTTGATTCCGGTATGTTCATATCCCCACATTTTTCCAGTAGCACCCAATCCGGTCTGTACTTCATCCATAATTAATAATACTTCATGGGAATCAGCTACCTCCCGCAAGAATGCAAAAAATTCGGGACGAAAATGGTTGTCCCCCCCCTCTGCTTGAATGGGTTCAATGATAATCGCAGCGATTTCATCGCCTTCTTTTTGGAGGTAGGATTCAATCTGTTGTTTTGCTTGGTTCTCCAATTCGATCGTTTGATTCAGTCGATCCCCTTCCAAAGGGAAAAAACACTTAGGGTTAATGATCCGGGGCCAATCAAATCGGCTAAAATACTTGTATTTATTGGGATCGTGGGTATTGGTTAAAGAAAGCGTATACCCGGAGCGCCCATGGAATGCTTCTTTAAAGTGCATAATCTTGGTTCCTCGTTCACCCTTTCCGTTCGCAAGATTTTTCCGCACTTTCCAATCCATCGCTACTTTTAACGCATTTTCAACAGCTAAGGCACCACCCGATACAAAAAAAGAATACTTAAATCGACCCTGAATCGCAACTCGGTGGAATGTTTCAACGAATTCTGCCAAAGCGGTTGTATAGATATCTGAATTAGCCGGTTTAATTGCTCCAAAAATTTTTGCCTTTTTCTGAAAGTATCCATCATTCATTTTGGGATGATTATAGGTTATAGGCTGGGAAGCAAAAAAACAAAAGAAGTCTAAATAATCCTTTCCTGATAAAGCATCATGGAAGTAGGGTCCCTTGCTTTTTTCATAATCAAATACCATTTCATATCCATCAGCCAACATGTACTTTCTAAGCGTTTCATGAACTGCTTCGGGTTGAATTACGGATTGTGCCATGCTCATCTCCTTATTTAAACTGTGTTTATTCTCAAACGATTTGAGTTTGATATGCAACTGTGTTATTAATGATTGGATTAACCGGGCTGCAGGACTTATGAAAAAGTATAAGCATGCGCCTTTCGAGTCAATCATTCATTATAGGATATTTATTAACGGGGGAAAAGGCTATTAGAATGATTATAAACCTAACAGCTTCTTTACATTGGTAATAAAATCCGGCTCGTCTTCGGGATCTTCTTGATTAAATTCGTCCTCATTAAAGGCTGTATTATCGTCTTCGGGATCCCGCTTGAGGTATTCACCCTTTAGAATTGCCAGAGCTTCTTCAGATTTAGCCCACTCATCTAAGTGTCCTGCGCGGAGTACTGGAAAGGGATGGGTTTGTTCTGATAATTGCCAGGACGCGACCATCCGATCCAGAAAATCTTCTTTCTGAAGCGCTTCGGATTGTTTGGACTGCTTCAAAAACTCATCCACATCGAGCATATCCGCTAATTTTGCAGATCCCCCCGCAAGTTTCATAATCGATTGAATCGCAACATTAAAATCTCGACATACCAAAAATCCAGCTCGATCGCATGTTAATTCAGCACAACGTTTCCAGTGCATTAATGCCATATAAATCGGTAGTACCGCATATTTTGCAATCCCTAACGGTCCTAGCACCAGATACATCAACAGAAAATTAAGAATCTGAGCAATCGTCAAATATAACACGTGTCCTGCTTGAATGTGACCCAGCTCATGCCCAATAACATACATCAGCTCATCATCATTTAACAGTTCTACTGCTCCAGTTGAAATCGCCACGAAAGGCGTTTCAATCCCATAGGTATGTGCGTTAGGAATTGGGCTTTGATAGATAAAGGTTGCAGGCGTATCCATATTCAACACTTTTGATGCGTATACCACCATTTCGTGATATTTTTTTAGGTGCTTTTCATGGATTTGGATATAGTTTTGTATATTTAACATACGAAACCAGCGTTCCGTCGTTTCTTTCATAATCAGTTTAAAAACCGTTGCCACTCCAGGAATCTTTTTTAGATAATCCATGGTTTGCTTATCCCATGGGTGTTCATACGCACGGGAGGATATCTCGGTATAATATTCAAACTCTGTAAGAAATAAATTCTTCTTGCAGCTCCCGCATACGGTTCCATTCAAATTCCGGACCGCTACTTCCGGATTAATCCGGTTTTTCGAGCTGCAGTGGCGGCAAATAATAACTAAAGAAGTGGTATCGGACATAGGTTATCCTTATAATATTACAGCTACCCAAAGAATAACAAAAAAAACCATCGAATACAACTCCCATCTGAATGAGGGGTGCGATTTCATCTCTGGGTTTTTATAGATTTTATGTTTTAGATTATAC
>CAYPZJ010000402.1:0-4833 GCA_964414635.1 uncultured Spirochaetia bacterium | reverse complement strand
CCATACCCCGTGGGTGTCGTTTTTTCTCCCTGATTTCCTCCATAAAACGAGATGATAGCATGGGAGCCATGGTGAAGGCATCAAATAAAGAAATAAGCGTTGCTACACAGACCGTAATACCAAAATGAGCAAAATATTCTCCAACTAAACCTCCCATAAACGCAACGGGGAAAAAAACCGCCAGGATGGTTCCTGTTGTAGATAGTACCGCTAAAGCAACCTCTTTCGCCCCATCCCGTGCTGCTTGATACGCATTCTTTCCCATTTCCATATGCCGGAATATATTCTCACGCATTACAATCGCATCATCGATAAGCAATCCAATTGCCAGGGTGAGTGCAAGCATTGTGAGATAATTCTGAGAATATCCGATAATCCATAAAAAGAAGAATGCCCCTAATATTGAGTTAGGAAGTGCCAAACCTGTGATAATGGTGGTACGAAAGTTCCACATAAACAAATAAACGATTATGATTGCAAGAATACCACCAATAAATAAATGCTCGGTCACGCTATCAATAGCAGAATTCACGTAGACCGCTTTGTCCACAATGTTGATCACCTCAACCCCTGGTGGCAGTTTACCGGTATCTTTGATTCGCGATATTTCCTGGCGAACTGCCTCTGCCACTCGCACCACATTTGTTCCGGTTTGTTTTTTTATCGCCAGTGCTACACCAGGTCGTCCTTTTAAACGCGTGATTGCTTTTCTGGGTTTGGGTCCCATCGTAATTTCAGCAACATCCCCCAGTGTGACTTTCCCCAGATCATAAAAAACACCAGGTGCAATTTCAGCTTGAATCCGTCGGATAACAAACTCACGGATTTCCTCAAGGTTTTGAAATTCCCCCTCCACACGAACCGGTGTATCCACATCTTCGCCTTCTACTTTTCCGATGGGCACATTCAGGTTCGATGCCTGCAGAACTTGGATTAATTCTCCTGGTGTGATTTCCCGAGCTTTTAATTTTGCGGCATCCACATTTATTTTAACTTCTAATTCTTCTCCCCCCAGGATTTCAACCGAACCCACTCCATTAATTTGCTGTAACCGTTGTTTAAAAAAATCGTCCGCAATTTCACGTAATTGCCACCCCTCATATTCTTTGGTTGACTGAGGATTACCTGGATTAACACTAGAAAATATACCATAGTAGGCAACGGGTTTCGCAGTAGGATCATAACGTAAGATAATAGGTTCTTCTATTTCTTTGGGTAATGCACGTCGAATTCGGGCGATTTCCTGGCGTACCTGGTTTTCTTTATCCGTTACATCCGCGTGGAGTTTGAATTCGGATAGAATAAGTGCGACCCCCTCGGTTGAATCGGTTCGGATGTTTTTCAGATCATTGATAGATGCAATCGCGTCTTCGATGGGCATCGCTACCATGGATTCTACGTCTTCGTTACTGGCACCGGGATAAACAACCTGTACAAATACAAACGGAAAATCTGTATCTGGAAGCAATTCTACACCCAATCGGGAATATCCTATAAGACCTAATACCAGAAGGGCACTAAATATCATTACTACAAAGATGGGACGGCGAATGGAAAGTTCTATGATTTTATATGCATCGCGCTGGTTAGAACGATCGTGGTTCGAATTTTCCATGGGTTTAAAATAATACAGTTCTGTTCAGTAGCCAATAAGGATCATACAAAAAAATAAAATTGGTAAAAACGATAGCTTAAGAATGGATGCATCAGTGCACTGTTGAGAAGCGGATTTTCAGGTTAGAATTATATCCCATACCATGGTGAAACACTCTTGATACTCCTAATAACCCATTATGCGAGCCACTTCATATCCTGCAATGGTACCTGCATAGGACGTTTCGGAGCTTGTTTGGCTTACCGCGAAATCGAGGTGGACATCCCCAGTAAACTGACCATGGGCATATAAATCTCCATAGACCGAATAGATATATTGGGTATAGTTGCCTTCAAAATCGAATTGGAGTGTCCCCGAACCTTCTAATCTAGTTGTTGGGTTTATTATATAATCAGGTTCCTCCGAAAGCGTTTCCTGATTGGAAAATTGAAAAAAGATTACTTCGCTATTCAATACATAATTTACACCATCGTAGCTCATTTGTCCCGTGGCTTTAAGGTATTCTGTACTCGAACGAATGGGTCCCCCAGTAATGGCATAGGTTGGAGGGGTGGAATCTACGATTGGTGTATATTCATAAAATGTCGTTGATTTGACCGCTGTATTTTCATAAAGCCTATCCACATTGGTGGCAAGATCGATGTAGACGAAATTCCAAAGCGCATTGGAAACCAAAATGTAAAAGTTTTCAGCATCCCCACGGGTGATATCATGCGATGTATCTTCGGTACAACCGAATATGAGAAACGATAATGTAAAAAGTGCAATCACAATACTTTGGGGTATCCTTCGTTTCATCTGATCCTCCATGGGGTGTAGTCTGTTTGATTCTATCGGCATCGGTATCCAATATGATGCAACTAACATATTATAAATATAACTCGCTTCTCCGAAACCGGATAGGATAATTTGCCGAAAATATATTTTCAGGTTTTATGAAGAGTACTAGGATGGTTGTTTTGTATACTTTCATTGTTCCAAGCGGTGCGCTATCTCCAGGATCATCCGTTCTTGAAAGTGATCTCCCAGGATTTGTAATCCAATGGGGAGTCCTTTTTCATTTAAACCGCGTGGAATCGACAAAGCACACCCGCCAGTAAGGCTAGAAAGAACAGTGAATATATCGGCTTGATACATATAAACGGGGGAATCCAACCGGGAACCTAAATCAAATGCGGCTTCGGGAGTGGTGGGTAAAAGAAGTGCATCGACCGAGGTAAACAGTTGTTTAAAAGCAGCTTCTAATCTATTACGATGTATACGAGATTGCTTATGTGCTTCGGTTTCTTGTTCCCGTAATAAAGCATATGTTCCCAGTAGAATCCGTCGTTTTACTTCTGATCCAAATCCAGCATCCCGACTCCATTCAATTGTTTTCTGAATGCCTTCATGGAAGTGTTGCTTCCCATAGCGCAATCCATCAAAGCGAGCAAGATTGGAACTGGCTTCGCTATTCGCCAGGATATAATACGCTGCAAGGCTACCTTCGAACTCTGGAATGGAAACCTCTACCACTTCCATTCCAAGCGATTCTAATTGTGTTTGAGTTTCTTGTAATGCATCGTAAATAGAAGGATCCCGAATATATTCATATAAATGAGGACAGATACCAATACGAATAGAATGGTATTCAGATTGTTCCTCCTTATCCAAGCGGAATTTTCCACCGATACACGTCATATCACCAGGATCAAGGCTCGAAATAAGTTGGAATGTACGTTCCAGATCATCCACCTGATTTGCGAAAATCCCAATTTGATCAAATGAGCTCGCAAAGGCTACCAAGCCATTTCGGGAAACCGCACCATATGTTGGTTTTAGACCATATATTCCGCAAAATGCTGCAGGTTGTCGTACTGAACCACCCGTATCGGAACCCAAAGCAATAGGAACATAGCATTTTGCTACAGCAACCGCACTTCCTCCACTGCTCCCTCCTGCTGTTTTTGTTGAATCCAAGGGATGGGAAGTGGAACCGATCACAGAGTACTCTGTTGAACTACCCATTCCAAATTCATCCATATTCGTTTTCCCAATAATAATCGCTCCAGCCTGCTTTATGCATTTAATAGCATATGCATCTTCATACGGAAGAAAATCAGCTAACATATGGGATGCACAGGTGGTTGGAAACCCTTCAACATGAATGTTGTCTTTTACAGCGATAGGAATTCCATATAATGGATACCGGGTTGGATCAAATGAAGGCAGTTGCGCCACTTGTTTCTGAATTGCTGCAGCATCCACAGTAATGAATGCCCGACAGCTTTGTTCCGAACGCTCTTCCTGAATGATAGTTTCTAAACACGAGCGAATATAGGATTCAGGGGTTTGTTTGCCTGTGTGATACCACTGATGAATCGTTGAGATGGAATGCACGTCGTTCTTGGATTTACGATTACGCTCGTTCCATGTACGTACCCGTACGCGTATCTACACGAATCACATCTCCAATGTTGACAAAGAGTGGAACATTAACCGTGTAGCCTGTGGATATTTCTGCTGGTTTTGTCCCACCAGATACAGTATCCCCTTTGAGTCCGGGTTCTGTATGAATCACTTCAAATTCCACAAACATCGGTAGCTGTATAGTAATAACTTCCTCATCATGTTTGTCCAGAATAACTTCCATATTCTCCAGCAGGAAATTCTTACCATCGCCAATGACGTCTTCAGGAATTTCAAGCTGTTCATAAGACTCCTGTTCCATGAAAATATAGTGATCGCCATCGTGGTATAAATAAGTGGCTCCGACTTTTTCAATCACGGCTTCTTCCAGTTTTTCATCCGTACGAAACGTGTAATCACTGGTAGAACCGGTTTTTATATTTCGTAGTTTTGCACGAACCATGGCATGACCCTTGCCAGGTTTATGATGATTTTGATCTACACATACGTATAATTGATTGTCAATGATGACAACGTGCCCTTTGCGTAAATCGTTCGTATGAATCATGTGTCTTTCTCCAGGTTCTCCGGCTTCAAAAGCCTTTCAGTGCTTATGATTATAGCCAAAAATGTTCGCAATGTCAAGTATAACACCAAACCTGAGTGCGCTTTTAATTCCAGGATGAATTTTCACTGTCAATACATATTCGCTACAATGCAGTATCACGCTAAGCCCTAAAGGATACGATTGCCGGTATAATAACATCGTAACTGCATCCGCTGTTGTGTCCTCGCTGCGGCGGCATGATGTCGTTAGAGACGGTGATTGT
>CAYPZJ010000401.1:0-4879 GCA_964414635.1 uncultured Spirochaetia bacterium | reverse complement strand
GGTCGACTTGGGGATGATAGCCGATGAATTCATTCATCGATAGTGGGAATTACCAATTTTAAACTCCCACCCCACCCATTTGGGATGAATCTCATACTGATGAAACAAGTACATAGTCAATTGCGAACAACCTGAAGCATCTCTGTATAAAAAAGATTACTTCGGCGCTTCGCTTCTCGCGAAGACCCTTTCTTCCTCTGAGGTTGTCTTAAATATTTTTTCATTACTTTGAGATTCATCCAAACCCAGATCCTTTTGACTCAAAGAAAAAATCCCATTATATTTCTAATAGACCAGCATGAGAGAGGTAATCCATGGTGTCGCATCGTTTTTTTATACTCATTCTACTCAGCATGGGATTCCTTTTGGGATTCTTCAGTTGTGAAGAGCGAAACCTGTCCCAATACGAGGGTACCCAATCAACAACGAGTGAAACTAAGGGGACCAGCCCTGAACCATCTCCACAAACAACGGATACAAAAGCGATGAATCAGACGCTTCAAGATACCATCCCATCAGTTCAAGAAACGGAATCCGCAAGTACGAAACCAGGCGATACATTGTCCATGTATACCGTGGAAGAACTTCAGGAAAAAGCGGAAGATACGTATGAAGATAATGATTATTCCGATGCATTTAGGTATTATCAAGAGCTCCATCGACGCAATGCGGCGGATATTCAAGTTCTGGCACGATTAGGATATATTCAGCATCGAGTGGAAGACTTAAAGAATCCGGAAGCAGCCTTGGATGCGTACAATGAAGCAATTCGGATGATTGAATCTTCGACGGATATAAAAGTCAAAGAATATGATTGGGTGTATAATCTGCGGGGTATGATTTATCAGTCTTATGAACAGGATTTTGCTAAAGCGTTTGCCGATTACAATAAAGCGTTGGAATTAAATCCATTTAATTACGAAGCGTTGAATAATCGGGGTGCCGTTCGGATGGTGCATTTCGCAGAATTCAAAAAAGCGGCGGATGATTTCAATGCTGCCTTAAACGTAAAGAATAACTATGATAAAGCCTTATGTAATCTGGGGATTTTATATAGCCGGTACCTCAATGAATATGACAAAGCCCTGGAATATCTGAATCGTACCCTGGAGCTTAACCCACAATTTGGAGAAGCGTATTATTTTCGAGGGGTGATTCGACGCCAGCAAGAGCAGAATTGCACGCTCGCTATCCAAGATTTAACACGAGCGAAAGAATACCTTCCGGAATCCTACCATGATGCGATTGATGAAGAGATGGAGAAGTGTGAGTAAGTAGTAGTACCAATGGACACTTAGAATAACGAGAGTCATTAGTTCAGGATTCTTTTCGGCTCCGCTCAATGAACGCACACTGATCGTAGTCGAAGTGTAGAATAATTTTGGTTGTCTCAAGGTAGTAGGAATATAACGTATGCCCTCCATCAGTCAGCGTCTGATTGCCATCCCCAAATATGGATTATTCAAACTGAAAGGCTGGATACTGGAATACATCGATATTATGATTTTTCCAGTAGTAACCCTCCTATCATCACTTTCACAATTGCGAAAAGGAAAAAGCTTAATTATCCAACATGCCATCAAACAGATTTATTACACCGGGGTGCGTGGGATTTTTGCCATTACTATATTAGGAATTGTAATTGGACTCGTTGTAGGATTGGTCGTGGGGTTGTTGGAAGATGCGACGATGGGATTCATTAACTTTTTCCAACAGGGGTGGCAAAGTTTATTTATGATTCTGATGGTATTGAAACTGTTTGGACCGTTATTAGTGATGCTGATTATTGTTGCGAAAACCGGTTCGGCTGTTACCATTGAAGTGGGGTATATGAAGGTGAATCATGAGTTGGAAGCAATGGATATGATGGGGATTGATGTGCTCCATTTTGTTGTATTCCCTCGGATTATTGGAATTGCCATTGCAATGATGGCACTATTTATATATTTTATTCTCATTAGTACCATAGCCAATCTTGCTTACTTTGCATTGATTGAAGGGGTTTGGTGGATGGATTTTATCCAAACGTTCTGGGAAGCGATGCGGATTCAAGATTTAGTCTACGATATGTTGTACATGGCAGGTTTTGGGATGATTATTGCTGGGGTTTCCTGTTATCATGGGATGAGTGTACGACTTTCGTTTACAGAAATCCCCAGTATTAATACCAAAGCAATCATTCGATCTTTGATTTTATGTTTATTATATTATGGCTTGATTACATACTTTGCCATCGAAGCAGGTGGTTGGTTTGAGTTTACGATATAAATCCTCAGGATAAAGGGTGGTAGCCGGTTTTGAAATGGAAACCGACGAAAATTGAACGGGTTGTGGGCTTATTCCTATTGGTTGCAATTCTTGCCGTAATCATTGCGGTTATTATGATCAATAAGTGGTGGGAATCCCTAGAAGAATACAACTATTATACCACAGAAGTGAAAACCAAAACAGGTTTGGCTATTGATGCGGGGGTTTATTTTCTTGATAATGGATGGGAAATTGGACGGGTGGTGGATTTCAACCTAAATGATCGTAATTTCATTGATGTACAATTAAAGGTGAAACGGGAATACTGCGATCGAATCCGTGAGGATAGTGTAGCAAGTGTGACATCCTTTTTTGGAGCGGGTGGGGTTGTGAATATAACCATTGGGCATGTTCCCGATATTTTGGAGGATGGACGGAAGATCCCTTCCAATCAATTTCCTGAAGGACTGGCATTACTTCAGAAAAGCGAGTATAAATCGGTCCAACCCGATCAGCTGACTGCGATTCTAAATGATATCACCAAACTTACCACCATGTTGACCGATGAGCATGGGGAAGTCCGTTCCTTGCTCCGTAATGTGGAATCGATTACCCGACAGATTCGGTATGGAGAAGGTTTGATTCCCTCGTTATATAATTCCAAAGCTTTTATGAACAAAGTTGGGAAGGTCTTGGATGGAGTGGATCAGATTCTGAAGGATGTTGATGATGTGGTGCTTATTCAGAATGAGAATATCAATCGGTTGATAAATGAGGATGTACAACGGTTGATTACAAAACTGGAAGTGAATTTAGATATTTATACCCAGGAAATTTACGCTATCATCGATAACATTCGGATTATGATAAATAATTCCACAGGGATTATCAATAATCTAATTAATGAAAGTGGACAAAAAGTACAAATCCTATTGAATGCATTATCCAATCAAGCGTTACGAACACTTAATGATATAACAACCCTTATCAATGCCATTCTACGGGATATTGCTTTAAATACAGATCCGATGTTACGAAATATTGTGAATCAAGTTTTTAATACCGCCAATCAGATTGCCCAGGAGATTAACCACATGATTGTGGCGGTTTCTGGGGATGTGACGCAACTCACCCATAATCTAGTTCTGCTAACCGATCAAGCCACGATTATGCTCGAAGATTTGGATGAAGACTTGGGCGAAGTATTAACTGGATTGGATGATGTGATTGATGAAGCCGAAAAAGTATTACAACAAGTCGAAGGCTTTGTGGGGGGAGGAGCCGGAGCAGCATCATCACAACAGGTCATCCCACGACGGCAATCCAGTGAACGATTGTTACCGGAGTAAGCAATGGTTAGACATGGGAATGGTGCCGTACCCGGCTTTCTTCTGTTAGGGTGTCTTCTACTGGGAACGCTGGTTGGAACAATTATGCAGTGTGGAAGTACCATCACAGAAGCCGAGGTCGAGTCCAACTGCAATATTGCAGATTTCCGGATTCTTAATCTTAGTGGGAATTATGCCAGTGGGTTAAAGAGTTTTAGCCAGGGGAAATATGAAGAAGCACTGGCGACATTTCAAGCGTTATTAGATGAAAGTTATCTTACTTCTAATATGATATTAGTTGGGATTTTGGTGGATCAGATAGGCGCAACCTATACCGAACTGGGAGAATATGAGGAAGCAGAACAATACATTACCCAGGCGATTGAATTAAATAAGGAAAACGATAACTGGCTATATTTGGCAGAAAGTTATCAGAATTATGGACGGCTCTTTTTTAAACAAGATCAATTTGAGCAAGCCATTGAACAGTATAAAACAGCACTACGGTATTACAACACCTGTGGAGATGTGCAGGGGTTATCCATTTGTTACAATGGGATTGGGATGTGCTTTTTTAAACTCGCCGAATACGATAAAGCAAAACTCTACTTCAATGAAGCGATTGAACAGAATCTGTTGTTAAACAATAAAGCAGGACTTGCCATCAATTTTAGTAACATTGGTGAAATCAATGTGAAAAATGGACGGTATGATAGCGCACTAAAATGGTTAAACGAAGCACTTCGGTTGGATCAGGAATTAGGAAATCATTATGCAATTGGGTTGGATTGTATGAAAATAGGCAACGTGTACTTCCTGATGAAAGAGTACACTCAAGCTTTGGAGTACTATGAACGGGCGTTTAATAGTAACCGCAATCTTCCCGCTTCGCTTTCCATACGGCAGCGTATTAAAGAGAATATTAATAAAATACTTGAAGTAATCGAGATTTTGATTGAGACAACCCGAGCTGCCAATCAAGCAGACGAACTGGCGGGTCATGTAGAAAAAAAGGAAGAATACGAATCCATCCTGGCGAATACCAATAAAGAAATAGATCGCCTGCTCCGTAGTGAAGCCGAAGAATCGACCCAATAACCGTTCATCGAACCCATATCAAAACGTCTCCATAACTATAATGATGGCTATCCACAATCGCTGTTGTTGCACTCGTTTCCAACGCAGATAATACAATTCCCTCCGAACAATAATCGCCGGAGGTACAATTTTCTGCAGAAGACCATCCCATAACTATGCTTTCCCCATCAACACCCTCATCCCATGATCTGCATAGATGCATCCAA
>CAYPZJ010000400.1:0-4895 GCA_964414635.1 uncultured Spirochaetia bacterium | reverse complement strand
ATTTAAGATTGAATAAGACTTAACGGGGGAGACGATACATGGCACCACCAGTGATTAACCACCCACCAAAATTCGTATTATACTTTCCGGCGCCATTTACACCAAGAGATACTTCTGCGAATGCACCCAATCCATGCCAAATTTCCGCATGGACGCCCAGGTTCATTTCAAACCCAAGTGGGATAAACGGGTCGGAGTCTTTCTTTACTTCGTAGGAATATTCATTCGCATAATCATTGATTATCACAGAATACTTATCTACAACAAACGAAAGTATGATATTCGCACCCAAATAAAAACCCAATCGCAGCATTTTCTTTACATAAACCAATTTCAGAAGGGACCACCCGAGCGCCGCTTCAAACGTAGTACGAGCCACATGCATATCGTATGCCATATTGGGTAGGATTTCACCCGTCTGTAAGGTAACAGGACCCTGAAGCGGGTCTTCTGTTTTCTGTTGATGGTAGCGTAGAGAAACGGTCGCATTCCCAAAAGGGATGTAAACAAATCGGTAATCCACTCGTAATCCTAATGACCATCCAAATGAGGAATGGTAGTCCCCATTCATCGATGTGAAGGCACCGATACCAAGGCGAAAGATATGATCCCGCAGGTTATATATTTCATCCTCATCCTTATCCTTGACTTCCAATTCCTGTGTGTCTACTTCTTCCCCTTCTTCAATGATTTCAATTCCACCGGCTTCCAAAGCTTCCAAGGCAACCTCGTCATCGTCGTCTGTTGATTCCGCCTTATCCGGTTTGGATGCGGAAGTGGAACGTGCTGGAGTTGCTGAAGCAGCCGGTGCGGCTTCCTCTACTGCTGCTTCTTCCTGTTCTTCTAATTCGGCAAAGGCATCGTCAGGGAAATCGTCATCCTGGCTAAAGGCGGGAAATAGAGCGACAAAGAGCCCCAACAAACTAAAACATATGATTAGCATAACTCGTTTTTTTATCATCGTATACCTCATCATCCTGTGTACATCTCTAGTTTATACCATAGATACGAATTTCATCAAGATATAAACCCCCATTACAACTTTGAACCCCCCAATCACTATCATAATTTTTATACGTCTGCCATCCAATAGTAGTTTGATTGACACTTTTGTAAGGTGTAATATCCACCACCATCAACTCCCAACCCGTCCAACTATTCGTATTCATATACGTATCTGTAAGCACGATATCTGTATCACTCGCGATACTACCGGTGACATTAGCCCACACACGGGTATATCCTGAAGGATGGTGTTGTTCACAGTTATACGAGCTTTTATAATTATATCGGTAGGTGAGTATAACTTGGGAATATACCGAAAGATCGGTACTATCTAACGTGAGGCTAAGCCATGTATTCGCAGCTTCAAGGTTGTCTTTACTATACAGTGAAAATGCATCTTCACAAACGCCCGAAGGTTCCTGCATCGCATGATTGAAAGCGGAATACGATCCAGAAAAAGCATAATTTGGGTTATGGAGTATCCCAAATAGCATAAAGACCTGCCAAGAATCATAAACATCGTACGTAGTACAAAAGTCGTGGCTGCCTTCAAAATCATCAAAAAACTCAACGGTTACGGAAGATAGATAAATGGGAATCATGACTCCATCTGAAAGGACTCCATCCGCGGATTCAGCAAACACCGTGTAGAAATAGGTTTTTTCCGTAAGAGGATCACCGTTTTCATCCAAATGATGCTCCAAGGTGACCGCGGTGGCAGGAATTACACCTGGGTTATCTGGATAGCCAATGGTACGTACGGGCATTCCATCATCCACCGAATTAATCGTTGTGCCTGTAGTATTATATCGGATATGATATTCCGCCGCTCCGCTAGCTGCCGTCCATTTAAGAAAAATACGTTCGGGACCTGGAAACGCCTGCAAATCGGTGATAGGATCAATTGGAATAGTAACTTCTGCAAATGTTGGGTCAGCATAGTTTTCATGACAATCTTCCGCAAAAAACGAAAAATAATAAATCGAACCATGAGAGGGGCTACCAAGAATTGCGTCGGTTGTAGCCTCATCATAGGTTCCGAGATGAGTCCCGGTAGTTGTGTTAGATGGATAGGAACTCGTGGAATAGCGTACCATGGTGCGCAGGAAATCACCAGATGGATTCGACCAATCTACGAGAATGCGATTATTTGGTTGATCAAACACTGCATCTGCACTTGGGACAGGAACGGTCGGATTAAGATCCTGGGGAACAACAAGTTTGGATACTCCTTTTGTATAATTCCCGCTTTCATCATACGCAAATATCGTATAATAATATACATTGGTTGGATCAGGGGGACATGGAACCGAGCTTTGATGATAGCATTGGTTGTTGGGCGTTTCATCCAACCCAACATCTGCCACCTGAACCCCATCCGTTGGCGTAGTAGGGAATGTTGCATTGGGATCACCTAACTGATAGGTATTCACACGGATCATTGCACCTTTATAAAATGAAGTATCGGGTACAGTCCAGGTCAACACATTACGTGCCGTATCGCTATTGAAAGCGACCATAAAATCAACCACATCTTCCAGAACATCTACGATAGTGCTACTGGTTTCTACAGTAGAACTACTTTCCTCAGTAGAAGTAGTAGTTTCTGTTGAAGTACTTGGCTCCGTTCCGTAACTAAGGGTAAAATCAGAGCTGGATGTAGTCCCCACCTGGGTTGGTGATGAACTTATCTGCGGTGGTTGATAAAATTCAAATAATGGGTCGGGATCCTGAGGCGTTGCACACACCCAAAGGAAAACCAGGACACCCAATAAACTACTAAATAGGATAAATTTGTGTACTATATATTGCATATCTATTCTCCTCGCAATTCCATAGCTAATTCTGAACGTTAATACGTAGGGTATCCAACCGGACTCCTCCACTCGTTGTATCACCCCAACAGGAGCAACACCCATCATCATCTGAATTCATATAGATTCCGAGCTTCATCGTTGCTGATTTATACGGTGTCAAATCCACCACCCGCAAGAACCATCCACTCCAGGAGCTATAGGACCAGTATTGCTCGGTTGTATCTCCCACATAGATCGCGTTGGTATCCGGTTCATCTCCATCCGTAGAAACATAAATCTTAAATTGTAAATATTGTGGATAATGACAATCCCGTGCATCTTCACGGTAATTTACCCGGTACGCAAGTATAATCCGTTGTGCAGTAGACTGATCCCCAAGATCGTACGACATCCACGAATCCTGTTGCCGAGCATACGAGCCACCTGCACTCCATCCCGTAGCAGTTGCACAATTATCTGATGCCTCAACTAAAGCCCCACTAAACGCAAATCCATTCCCCTCAAATGCCATACCCGAATCGGTTACCGGTCCCCAAAAAATATGTGATACAGCCGTATCCAAATCCCTAACTCCATACGTCGTGCAGAAATCGTGGGTGCCTTCAAATCCATCGTAATGAAGTTCAGTCATTGCAGAAGACAAAACGACTGAAACATGGCGTGGCGGAGATAGGATCCCCGCTACCGAACGAGCAAAAACCGCGTAATAATACGTCTTATCAGTATCCAGCGGTCCTCCCCCATCTTGTTCAGCATGCTCAATTACATTCTGTGGTGCTGCATCTACTGGTGGGAGCACAATACCTGGGTCCAATGGATTGACTACTGTTTTAACAGGCAATCCATCTGTCTCACTTGTGATAGGATCACCAGTTGTATTATATCGGATGATATACTCGGCAGTTTGTCCACCACTCAAATCCCACTCAAGATAAACCCGTTGATATCCAGGAAACGCTTTTAACCCACTTACTGGTAACAATGGAGCGGCTCCATCCACCGCCTCTCCCAAAAAGGAGTAATTGCATTCCGTATCATAGGTATAAATTTTATAATACGTTATTTGTCCATTACTAATGGATGTATCCGTCCATGAGGAATTATTGGACGCAGAAACCGGGATAACCCCATCACTATAACCACAATTGTTTGCCAATCCCGTGGGTGCCGCGCTACCCGCATTGCGATCCGCAGGACTTTCTGCTGTGGATTTGCGAATAATAACTCCCGCAAAATCTGGACTGGCTGGGTTTTCCCAACTCAGTTTCAGCTGATTACTCGTACTCGTGTCCAAAGTAAGGTTAGTTATTTCATCTGGAGGAGCCAGATCTTTGGGTGTGCTGTGGCTCGTAACGCCTGTGCTGTATTGATTCAACGCATCGAATGTAAACAAGGCATAATAATACGTGACACCATTCACCAAACCATGATGGATAACCCGGTTATTCGGATTTTCCGTTACCCCAACACGATCCACATACCATCCTTCCGTCGGTTCAGGAGGAACACCAAATTCAGTATAACTAAAGCGGATTTCTACCCCTAAGACAGTCGGATCCGATGGGAGCTGCCAATTGATTACGTTCATTTGTCCTTCCACACCTGAGGATGCTTCTATATGAATTACGGAATCGGGAAAAACACCCGGTATCGGTCCCACAGTAGTTTCCGCAGAACTTGAATGTATCGTATCAGTACTGGACGTCGGGATTGTTTCCGTGTAGGTTTTCGACGATGTCGACGTGGTGCTGATTGTGGATGTTTCAATCGTTTTAGTTGTTGTAGTGGAATCCGACGGCAGTGTGGAACTCGCTGAAAAGAAAACTAACGCTTGAAACGGGGCATCATCGATGTTCGACAATTCACAGCTGTATATCCAACCAAAAATAATTATGGATATAACTATACTTATGCAAACCTGTTTACGTGATATCATAATATGGTTACCTCAACTCAAGACTAACGCTGCAATACCTAGCAATCTAGAATATAAAACGTGTTGAGAAAAAAAACAAGTAAATTTTTTTGATTTTGTTTAAAAATATAGGTTTTTTATTTTTGTGTACTGACCCC
>CAYPZJ010000399.1:0-4902 GCA_964414635.1 uncultured Spirochaetia bacterium | reverse complement strand
TGGATATGTTAATGAACCATATGAAGACACGATTGTAGATGTACACGTATTGTTTCAAAATTGGTTGAACGGATTAACCCTTGCTGAGACAATTTGCAGTAGTCAGGCATATATATGTTGGCAAATGGTTGCGGTGGGGGATAGTTTTTTTTGTTTGGAATAAACTATAGTAGGGAAATTAGTACATTTTGTTATGAAAATATAAGCGTTTATTGTATTGGTTGTTGATACCAGATTGATAGGGTAATTCGTTGGATGTATTATTTTTTTTAAAGGATTTCCACGAAATAAAAAGCGCAAAAACCTAAAAAAAATTGATCCCTACTTGATTTTTATTGTAAATTATAGTATAAATTCCTGGGGAAGGGGAACAGTATTGTGTAATTGACTAACATATTTTTGGAGGGACGAGTATATGAGAAAGATAATACTTTTTCTTGGCATAGTGGGGATTTCCCTGCTAGCCATTCAAGCAACGTTCGCATGTCCAGCATGTGCTGAACCAGCACAGCCACCACAAGGCTGTGATGATTGTTATCTCCATGGAGGATCCGCGTACCCTACCGTTGAAATTCCTTATTACTATCAACATTGTGCCCGTACAAATGAATGTGATCAGTACAACACCCACAATTGTTGTAGACATTGTTGCCCAGAGGGAATAGACTATGGGTGCGGTAATTGTTGTGATAATCCATGTAACCAGGAGCCACAATACTTCATTCAAGCGGGTGCATATCGCATATTCTGCCATGCCGTACGCCAATACGAGCGGTTACGATGCCATGGTATTTGTGATTTGGCGATTTATCGTTTGTGTAATGGGTTATATGCCGTACGTTCTACAAAATTGTACACCCATCAGGCGGCAGTAAACAAACGGGATACCATCAAGCGGGAAGGATTTGCAGCGATTGTAGGTCGAAGCCAGGAATGGTAATACACTTTATTAGATTTAACACCAGGTGTTTCTAAACGAGAACACACAGGATAAACAATAAGGGTATTCGGACGATGCGAAGGAGGGGAAAAAAGGGTATATGTTCGTTAGAATGCAGGTGAGGTTTATTGTAATCTTTCTCTGTGGTGGTTTCCTGTGTTTGAATCCCACCACGGTAACCTCAGAACAAGGATATCGTTATTTCCAGGATTTTGATCATATCCAACTACAGGGCAGATTGGAACTGAGTTATAAGGAAGCGTTAGCACAGCAGAATTATTATGCCGTGTTATTTTCTGGTAGTGTTCCTAATCTTCCATTGAAGATTATTCGGTATGTAAATTTCCGTAAGGCGGATGAATGGGTTTTAAACTATTCTATCCGCCAACGTCTTTTGCATATTGCGTATCGGGGGTGGGATGAACTGGATAACCGATATTCTAGTAAAACATATTACATAACGTATACTGCTTCGGATAAAATCCAGAGTGTTACATGCCGGCATGCTGATTATTTACAACCAGTTGGAGGCATGCGGTTGTTCTATAATGAACTTGATCGGTTAATTCGGGTTGAGTATTTCGATTATGCAGATCGGATTACTAAATCCCTTCGGATTGACTGGGGACGTTCTCTGGATTTTATCAATTCATTTGGGGAAAAGACCACCTGGGATTATTGGCGTAATATATATCCCACTGCTAACGAGCTGGTATATTTCCATTTTGGGATTATCCAGCATGGAGGCGTAATCGGTAGCGTACCTTAATCGAACGATACTTATATGGATCAATGAATACCTTCAATGAGCCTATCAACAAGGGCATCCATTGTGATTGGAGTTTATCCAGAGAATTGGCATATCGATTTAGAACTGCAAGGTATGCCTGGTCTGTGTAAAGCGTAATCGTGAGTCGATATAATTTGGGTTTAATGATTTCTTTACTAGTGGGAGGCTGATTTTTTACGATTGGTGTTAGCGGATCTTCAGAGGTGATTTCTTGTTGCAGTTGATTGTGAAATTGTTGTAGAATTTGTTGAAGAGTTTCATTGAATGGGAATGTGAGCTGTTCTACGCGTTCTAGCTCAACATGGATAAAGGGTGCATCGGAGCTTACATCAAAGAGAGCCAATGTCCGTGCCCAGCTTTTCGGCACAACAAGGTAACGTTGAAGAATAACGATACCCCCTACACGATGCATTCCCAGGTCCAGTAATTCAGGTTTCAAGCGTGGTTCTCGGATGGTTCCCCATTGCTCGGTTGCGTGTTCGTCAAACGTTTGTGAAGATGGGATCGGTTGAAACGAAGGATGCGGAAGAGAAACCATGCTGGTTGTTAATACTCTTTTTATCTGCTTTCCTTGGTTGGATTGATTACAACCCATCGTACCACCACAACCGATTAACATTATGCAGATCATGAACAATATAAATGGATACTTGCTGTACTGTATATGGGAAGGGTGGGAGCAGGCTCTATCCGTGTAGGAATCATCTTTACTGTGAATAATACGCTTATTTGATTGGATCATCCTCATCCGAACGTGCGTTGCAAGAAGGTTAATCCCTTTTTGCATTCCGTTGGAAAATCATTCCAGCTACACTCGATACTGATTCGCTTATCGTATCCAATTTGTTTTATCGCTTGTTTGTATTGATCATACGGATATGATCCCGAACCAGGATAATAACGTCCCGTATCCGCTGCGTGAATATGATACAGCGCATCGCCAACGGTTTGAAAATGATCGATGGGTTCTTGTTCTTCTTCAAAATGATAAAAATCGATGAGTTGCTTAATGTGTCTATTCCAAAACGGTTTCCCATCAACGGATTGGTTTAAAATATTGGATTCTGCTTTGCGTAATGGCTCGATTACTATGGTGATATGGTACGGCTGGGCAATTTCGCCTGCCAGCCCCAGAAATTTTTCAATATCCTGTTTCCAACCGGTATAGCCATCCGGAATCGATCGGGCTCCGCCTGAGCCAAAAACGATGATTTCGCCTTCTAATGAAGCAATGCGTCCAATCGCCTTTTTCAGGTAATTTTGGACTTGATCCCATTGCACTGTGGGACCTGTAACTTTTAGTTCTCCAGGCATAAACCCATTGGCACTTTCAGCAGTGATTCCTATTTCATTTATTTTAGTGCGGACTTGTTGGAATGCTTCGTCGGATAATGCAGCCAGTTGCGATACACCTACTTCGATATAATCAAATCCTGCATTTTTAATTATTTGAATGCGTTCGGAATAAGTTGGCAGGTCATCCGCGCTAGCCGGTACACAGCAACCGTATCTCATTGGGAACCTCCTAGACGATCAATAGGGGGAAACTAATAAAATATTTTCAGAACAGAAAGTAGTGTGGAATCAAAATTCAGGACACCTTTATTTTTTGGTAGAGTTATATTTCTAACTATCACTCCTACAGCAACCTATGGATGCGGTTGCAATGAAGGAATCAGAAATGGCATCTTTTACGTAGCAGTGTCAGTAAGAGTTTTGAGCATATCATTTTTATTGTGTAAATAAAAGGTGTCTTGAAGTAAGTGTAAACACCAGTTGACGACCCCTGATTTTCCTAATATACTCTATTCGAAGCATGCTTGTATGTATGTTTGCAGGTATTTTTAGGTGTAATCAATTATGATATACTGACACAGCGTTGTGTCAGCCGTTATGTTGCTAAAACAGTATCCTTTTGATTTGAAAAAACGTTTGTACGTGCATAAACAGAACGAACTCCGAACTCATGCATTATATTGACTCAGGAAATCGTGAATGACAGATCATACACAAATAGCCATCGACAACGTCTATTTCAAATATCCCCAAAGTCATGGTCATACCCTGGAAAAAATTAATTTTGATTTTCAACCCCAAACACTTAATGTAATAAGTGGTCCTTCTGGTTCAGGTAAAAGCTCGTTATTGAAGATTCTAATTGGTTTGGTTCCTCATTCCATAGAAGGGCTCTATGCGGGGAATATTATCTTGGGAAATGAAAATACGCGGGATTTAGATATCGGGCGGATTGCGCAAAAAGTGGGATGTGTATTCCAAAATCCAGAATTCCAACTGTATGAAAGTGAAGTGCGGGATGAATTCCCTTTTAGAGACAAGCGTCCCGAAGAAATTGAACATCCCATGTTTCACATATTGGGAATCGAAAAACTGTATTATCGCAAGATTTCTGAATTATCCAGTGGCGAAAAACAGAAGGTTGCGATCACCTCCATTTTAGTTCGGGGACAAGAAATTTTGATTATGGATGAGCCGCTTGCTACACTTGATCATGAATCCTGTCAGCGGCTGATTCAATCTTTAGTTAAGCTACGGGACGAAACGGGACGGACCATAATAATAATTGAGCACCGTTGGAAATTGCTTGCTCCTTATGCAGACAAGATTGTCTGGATAAAAGATGGAAGGGTTTCGGAAATTCAGAACAAGCCGATCACATGGGAAGACAAGCCATTCTCTATTGATACAAAATGGACACAAACGGATCCACAAATTGGTTCAGAGGTAGTAAAATTTGATCATGTGTATTGTAAACGAGGACAGAATTGGGTCTTGCATGATATAAATTTTGCTATTAATGAGCGGGAGATTCTTGGATTGGTAGGCCCGAATGGAGCGGGGAAATCAACGTTATCGTTTTTACTATCAGGGGTCTTAAAACCCAAGAAAGGGACCATTACCTTTCGGGGGAAGAAACCTCGGAGTGGGAATGGAACTGTCGGGATTTCGTTTCAGAATCCCACCCACCAGTTGTTTTTACAGAAAGTTTATGATGAAGTAAATTTTGCACAACGTAATTTTAGGAAGAGAACGTATCGGTACTCGGTTGAAGATTATCTGACCTTGTTAAATATTCACCATTTACGGGAAAAAATTTCAACGGATATTAGTTTCGGGGAGCAACGACGCACCTCTTTTGCTGCGTCCTTATCCT
>CAYPZJ010000398.1:0-4904 GCA_964414635.1 uncultured Spirochaetia bacterium | reverse complement strand
AGGTGTGAAGTTTTGGAGAATTGCATTTGCTGAATTTCAGGTATGGCATGAGTTTTCCGGATGGGAATCCCAATCGGAACCCGTAGATTTTAATTGGGGGGTTGGAATCATGTGGGATTTTGATTTCGTAAGTTTAATAAAGGATAAGGAGAAGAAAAGCTCAAAAGAAAACAAATAATGAATCGGCTTGCTAAGCGCGTACAGCAAATGGAAACTACCATTTTTTCGGTAATTAGTCAGATGGCAACCGATTTTAATGCGATTAATTTAGGACAAGGGTTCCCCGATTTCAATGGACCGGAATGGCTTATTCAAGAAACACAACATGCGATGCAAGCTGGATATAATCAATACGCTCCATTGATGGGAGTTGCCCCGCTACGCAACGTCCTCGCTTCTATCTATAAAAACCGATATCATCTTTCTTACAACCCACTAACTGAGATTACAGTAACATCCGGCGCAACCGAAGCGATTTTCGATAGCATTTTCGGATTGGTAGATCCCCAGGATGAAGTAATTCTATTTGAACCATATTACGATTCGTATAAAGCTTGTGTGGAATTGGCAGGCGGGAAACCAATCTTTATACCACTTCGCAGCCCTTCGTTTACGTTTGATCCATCCGAGCTTAAAGCGGCTATAACACCTCATACCAAACTGATTGTTGTTAATACGCCTCATAATCCTACTGGAAAGGTATTCTCACAGGATGAATTAATAACAATTGCATCCTATGCTATTGAACATAATTTGACTGTTCTTTCGGATGAAGTCTACGAATATATGACATTTGATGGGATTTCACATCATGCCATAGCCTCTATTCCCAATATGAGGGAACGAACAATAACCATCTCCTCCACTGGTAAAACGTTCGGAATGACAGGATGGAAAATTGGATGGGCATGTGCCCCACAAGCATTGACCCAGGCGGTTCGACGTACTCATCAATTTGTAACATACGCAACTGCAACTCCTTTTCAATATGGTATGGCATACGCTCTAGAACAATTATCATCATATGTACCAGAAATGAGGAAGATGTATCAGGAAAAACGGGATCTGTTGTTTCGGGGATTGGAAGAGCTTGGTTTTGAACCTATAAAACCGGGGGGCACCTATTTTATTGTCGCAGGGTATGCAAATCATAGTACTAAAAAGGCTTTTGATTTTTCCAGTGAGTTAATCAAAGAAGCAGGAGTAGCGACCATTCCATTGTCCGTTTTTTATAGTCAATCAAAAGAAGGGAGACAATATATCCGATTCTGCTTTGCCAAAGAGCATCGGACCCTTCAAATAGCCTTGGAGAAACTCCAACGGTGGATAGGCTAAGCCCGTTTAGTTGTTCTGTTATTTTATCGAGTATACATAAATTGCGCTTGCAGCACTATGCGCAAAGGTACTACCCGTATCATCAAGGGCAAATACATAATTGCCTGATGGAAATACCGGTTGTGCCCACTCATAAACCTGATCGGCTATATTATAAAATGAGAGCATTCCCGCCGATTTTTCGACCAACAACCCACGGGGTTTGCAATAAATCATTTGTTCACAAACATTTCCAATCTCACCCATACACCGTTGCCCTTCCCAATCATAATAAAATGGTGCCATCTGTTCAGATGCAATCAGCAGGTATGCCCCTTGATGAGTGAATTCGATGTAGTGGGGAATACGTGGTAGCGAAGGATTGGTTTGTGGAAGGGTGTATTCAGATCGAAAGGATTGCTGACGAATATCTAATACTGACACCCTACCATTTTCAAACCCACAACCCACCAGTTGTTCATTGGGATGAAACGCTACATTGGTAATAGGATTCGAAGCACGGATGGTAAACTTCAGTCGATTTTGTTCTAGATCGAAAATACCTAGCTGTCCACTTTCATCACCTATAATCAGGAACCGATCATGAGGGGAGAATTCCAATAATCGGATTTGACTGGAAAAGCCAGATATCAGCTTTCGTAAAGAACGTGTTTGGTAGTTCCAAATAAAAATTTGATTGTCTTCCTGATCTGCAACTGCAAGTAGGGGATTAACAGTAGCAAAGGAAAGCAGGGATGCACCATGGGTTTGATGTTCAATAGGTTGGAAAACCATTAACGCATTGCTGATCCGCCAGACGATGATTCCCCTGCTTGATGCCGCTGCGATCAATTCTCCATCAGGGGAAATCTCTAAATCCAAAATGTGATCTCCCGCTTCTACTTCACTTTCAAAGTCACGGCGGGAGGTGATGTTGGGAATTCCCATATCCGAAACCGTTAGGGTGAGCTCAATAATTCCCTGTGCAAACGAGCCAATATAAAAGGTTCCCGGTTTTTGAGATGAAACATATACAGATGTTGGATTCTCAATGGAAAGGAGGATGACTTCATGAGATGTTTCCGATGCCAGATGATATACATACAAATTACCAGCCTTATCTAGAAAACAAAACAGATCTTGTTTTTCCAAAAAAAAAGGATGATAAAAAAAATGATGCTCGCCTCCCACCCATGTCTTAATCGTACGCATTTGTGCTAAATCCAGAAGAACCATCCGAGATTCGCGATGAAATGCATCGGTATGATGTAATGCAAGCAACCGACGATTCGAATTATACTGAATTGCTAGCGTGTGTCCGTCGAATCGATATCCGAAGCGTGTGAAAATCGATTCATCGTTTATAATAGGTTTATCTGGCGGGATCGTATCGCCAGAAGAATCGGGTACAAAAACAGTTTCAAGTTGATTTACTCCGACTAGTTCCGTGAATGAAAACCGGGGTTGAAGTAACCGATTAGTAACCAAGAGTTGATTTTCTTTCCAGCATAATCCACCAAAATCGGGATGATACCGGCTACTTGTTGTCCCATATACCGCTATCTGTCCTACTTGCTCCCAGGATATCGAATCAAATAGATAGATACTACCTGAGACCGCTACTAATAAATAAGTTCCGTTTGGATTAAATGTAAGATATCGCGTACCCGTTGGAATCGGTAAAGTACGAGAATAACCGGGGTTGGTTGGATCCATGATTAGTACTGCACTTTTTCCATTAGAAAAAGTCTGGGTAGATGAAAGTGCGACTATGCCATTGGAAGGGTGGACTGCGAGTCCATCCACAGAAAAAAGCGACGGATGGGATTCGTTCTGAATAGAACGATTACGCTCCCGTGGGTAGACCTGATCTTGGAATACCATAAATCGCTGTTCATATACCATTCGATATGTTGTTGGATCCCACCATTTTATCCGCCCATCTGCATGCCCAGAAATGATCCATTGGTTCGAGTCTTCTACCACACAAGTAACTGTTGGCATCCCAATTTCCGCTTGTTGTTGAAGTGCTAATCCAGAGAGGGGCACCGGGTAAAACAGGACTACAAGAATATTGATTCCTAAGAAGATAGAAGGAATATATGAATTAAGAGTTGTTGTGATGAAATACATCATACATTTTTCATCCTGCTGTTAAGAATAACACCCTATCTTGGTGATTCAACGTACAAACGATTGGAATTGTCAAACCTCTCCCTTCTTTATATATTAACAAGGAAGGAACGCTGTTTTGTACGCATCACTAATTCCCATCTGCATCATCCTACAGCGGAACGAAAGGAAATCCTATGAATCAGAGCCTATTTAATGTACTAGACCAGGAAGGATACAACCATTTAAGCCTGCATTATGATTGGCGCACGGATACGAGTTCTGTTTTTATTTCACGAGAGTGGAATGAAGACCATCCCTGGCAGAATTATAACAAAACTTTTTATTTATCCACACCACTATTGAGTACGAGTTCATATTTGAATGATGAGCAGTCCCGTGCATTGTTTGAAAAACATGGACATACCTCTCATCTAAATCGAGTGCTGACCTTATTACAAAAAGGAAAGCATCAAATGATGGATTGCTTTTATAACAAAAAATACAACATCCGTTTTATGAATAACGTACACAGCGATGTATTGGGGTTGAATAACCGTAGCCATGCAATCCGAGCAGGTGGGATCCGTCGACATGGATTGGATGAAGAAGAATATGAAGTGATGATTGATGGGTTGAACCTGGGTAGAGGCATGAGTTTTAAGAATTTTGCCGCTCGTATCCCCTACGGTGGAAACAAAATAACCGTTATGATGGATCCAATTGATTTATCAAACATGGAAACATTAGGTTTTATTGCGTATTGCCTGGATCGCAGCCGTAATTTCACCGGACCGGACATGGGATTTCCCACCGAATTAGCCGATGCACTAAAAACACATTTCACACTAAACATAACAGGTGGGCCCGGGGGACCTGTGGGGGCAACAGGAACACCAACGGCATATGGGGTATATTTAGCAGCAAAAGAAGCGGCTCGTTTTCGGTATGGAACGGATCGCTTAGCAGGTAAACAAATCTTAATACAGGGGCTTGGGTCGGTTGGAGAGAAACTTGCCGCGCATTATCTCGAAGAGGAAGCAGCACTCTTTATCACAGATATTAACCCACAGCGCTGCCAGGATTTACAAGCTCGTTTTTCCAACGCTTCTATTGAAATCATTCAACCGGATGCCCTATTTCAAACGAAAGCACAAATTTTCTCTCCCTGCGCGGTAGGTGGACTTATTGATAGTACGATTGCATCACATCTCCCTTATGAGATTATTATCGGTGGAGCGAATAACCTGTTAAAAGCATCCAGCCAGGAAGAGGAATTTGAGATCGCTAAAATATTGGATAACAAGGGGATTCTCTATCAAGTTGATTGGTGGCATAATGTGGGAGGCGTACTTTGTGGGTGTGAAGAATATGAAAATCAAGAACAAGCGTCGCTGGATCGGGTAATGGAAAAAACCCGAGCGATTTGTACAACGTATACGCAAGAAAACTTAACCAAAGCAAAACAAGCGGGAATC
>CAYPZJ010000397.1:0-4922 GCA_964414635.1 uncultured Spirochaetia bacterium | reverse complement strand
TTTTTGATGCACTATGGATGCTGGATTACGAAAAACTAACAGGATCCCTGTTTAAGAAAAAAAATTATTTTCAAAAAAATTGTATATTTTGAAATATGGCTTCCATTGCGGATAGTGTTAAATGTTTAATAAAAAACACCTTTAAATATTTTATGGTTTGTTAGTATTTTTTTTTTGATGTTTGACAATGGTTTTAGAAGCATATATATTTTTCTGGTGGTGAAATAAGTAGCTATAGATCCTAGCTATTTGGTGAATTGAAGCATCATAACATGGTTAGCTTCGCTTTTAAATTAAACCAAACTGGAGGCAAAACGTATGAAATTTTTGCATGTGATAAGAATTGGAGTTGTATTACCCATTTTGTTTTTATATGGTTGTTTTGGGGATGAAAACGATTTATTCCAACCCATCTCTGATGATACCGATATGGTTGAAGTCTGGATAGATAAATCGGGCGGTTCGGTAGGTATTCCAGCAAGGAATGCTGAACTTTTCGTACCACCCAATTCAATCGCCATGCCCTCATCGGTACAAATGCGTTTATTGGCATCGGATGAATTAATACCACATGATCGATTATTACCCTTAGGCCCAGCAGTATCGTTCGGTCCTCATCATATGGGATTTAATGTAGATAATACTCCAATTTTGACCGTACCATACGATGAAACAATGCTTGTTCATAATGACTTGTCTCCGAAAAATGTACGGATTTTTTACTATAATGAATATTTAGGGAAATATGTTGATTTGGGTGGAACCGTAAATGAGGATGGTACCATTAGTACACCCATACATCATTTTTCCACTTATGTTGCGATGGCGTATAACCTATTCACCGATGAATCGAAGCAAAGTGTTGTAATTGATGATGAGCGGGTATATTTGCCCATCATAGGAGCACCCGAGTTTTATCCTGCTCCTTTATTAGGTTTACCTTTTGATATACGATTCAATATTCATGATCATACCAGCGCAGTAACTGGGGATGGTGAAAATGCGATTGCTAATGTTGAATGTTACTGGGAGGTGATTGGAAGGGACGGTACCGTAAAATCGACCGGATACAAGATTCACCTGCCACGCTACACCAGTTCTAACAACACATACCAGTTGCGATTTGATGAAAACAATCCCAATCCGATAACGGATATGAGAGATTCGTTACATTTAACGGTAACTGCTAGAGACAATGTGGGCTATGTATCAACAAAAACATTTGTGGTGAAAGGCACTTTTCGTAAACCATTACGGGTTGAATCGGTTAATCCTACTGAATTGTTTATTACTGGTGGTTTTCAAGCACAGGTTGATTGTACGGTTCGTAACCAATTCTACCATTGGGATGAAGATACCAATAGATGGATCAATAATGTCAGTTATGATATCATTGATCCGTTGTATTGGGAAGTTATTCCAAATGATCCTGAAGTAGATCCACCCACCCTCGGGTCGTTTCCGGATTCCGTAGATGTTTTCCTTGCAAAAGGTGCAGGGGATGGAAATCTAAAACCGTATTTTGAAGGGGTTGCGGATAGATATTTGAAGCCAATCCCTTTACATATTCACGCTGGAGAATTAGATTCCATTCATATTCTTCATAACCTTGGAATTGGTAATTCAGAAATCATCGATGATGATACCTTTTGTGTAGCACAGGGCGAAACGTATTAATTTGATGCGATTGGAAAGGATGAATATGGGAACTGGATCCAAATTTTTCCTTACTGGTCTGTTACGAATGACCTAGGAACCATCGTAACATTGGGAGCACAGGCGGGACTTTTGACATTAAGCGCGGGTGCAGTGTATGGTGATACCGGATCGGTCTGTATTTCGTTGGGAGGAATGTATCATTGTGTGGAACTAACCGTTGGAGAACCTATGGAGGATCCGATAACATATGCTTCAGACGTGTGTATGGGTACAAGCAATCCTTCTGCCCGTATCAATATTAGTAATCAAACCGATGTCGAAACGACCGTGGTAACTTTTAATAATGAATTGGTCCCAACACCCTATGGGACGACTATACACTATGATGTAGATCATTTGGAAATCGGAGAATATACCTGGTTTATAGAACGACAATTGGACAATTGTGTGGCAACATTTGAACGTACAATTGAGTTGAAGCCGGTACCACGGGATCCCATTTTATCTACTCCCAATGTATGCTATGGGGATGATTATGCGGTGTTGCAGTTTGATCCGGCGTTGTTGGATGGTACGATTTCCGCATGGGTGTGGAATCCACATACCGATATGGAAGATTATGCGTCGCTTGATGGGGATCAACTCCGTATTTATATTGGAGATGGAATGGATGGACCATGGCCGGCGGGATCTTATACGTGGAATATTTGGGTTGATGGGACGAATGGGTGCAACTCTTCTTTCTATCGCACCTTCGAGATTGAGTCGCCCCCTACTAATCCCATAGATCAGGCACCGAATTATTGTGTCAGTGATACGGAAGCCGTGTTATATCTCAATCCTGGTTCCGACCCGCTTGTGACGAGTGTTACCCTAGATGGAGTAAGTGCCACGGCGATGGGTGGAGATGTTTATCAGGCGCCTTTAGCGGGTTTTGTAGAAGGAACGTATATGTGGGAAGTAAATGTAGAAAGTGCTTTGGGGTGTAGCACCACTTACGCTGCTCCAATGGAAATTTTCACGGGTACGTTTTCGGATAATCCAGCGGTTTGGGCAAATGATCTGTGTGAATATCAGGATGCGAAAGCATTTATTTATTTTGAAGAAGGTTCGGGGAGCAAGATAAGCAATGTGCAATTTGATGGGAGTCCTGCAATCTTGGAAGGTGATAAAGCCTATATAGACCTTTCAGGGTTTTCCTGGCCCTCGGGGGGAGCATATTGGAGCTATGAATATTTTGAGGGTAGTAGTTGCCAAACCGCATTCGATACATGGGTACTGATTTATGATTCCATATCCTGCAACAAATACGAAGGTTGGATCGGCAGAGGGTATGATGGATGGGAGGCGGATAGCTTACCAACTACAAGTCATCAATCCTTATACTACCCTTTGGGTGTGTCAATAGATGATGAAGGAAACATCTATGTGTCATCGCAAAGCAACAAGAGAATAAGTAAATGGGATCGAGCAGGAACATATATAGGCTCGGTTGGCGGTGGATTTGAAAATTGGACAACAATAGTTCCGATCCCTGGAGTACACGGATATCAGCTCAATTATTTTGACCATCCTTTTCATATGTTTGCTTCGGGTCAGTGGTTGTATGTTGCTGACAGTGAAAATAATCGTATAACAAGATGGAATAAGGATTCAGGTGAGGTGTCTGCTTCGCTTGGATGTGGAAGTTCATATTGGAATCCAAATCCTATGGGGGGGTGTGTAGGCGGTTATCAACGATACGAGTTTAGCATAGTTACAAGTGTTGTGCAGGATAGTACTGGGAAATTCTATATGGCAGATCAAGCTAATAATCGAATAGTACGATGGGACGTAGATCAGGATACTTTCCATTTCTTGGGATGTTATCAGGAGGGTTGGCAAGGAGACGACTTTGGGTATAATTTCTGCTATGGGTCTTCCGAACCATATTCCTTTAGTTATCCTACGGATATAGCAATTGGGACGGATGGATCACTTTACATTGCTGATTCTTCCAACCATCGGATTAGCAAATGGTCCATGGATGGTTCTTTTCAAGGTTGGATTGGTGGAGGTATGGTTGGATGGCAAACAAACTATATTCAACCCATACCTTATGGGTGGGAAATGGATGAGTTTAATTCCCCAGAAGGCGTTGCGGTGGATGGAGATGGAAATATCTATGTAGCAGATACCTACAACAATCGCGTTGTAGTTTGGGATAGCACTGGGACACCGGTTAAATGGATCGGTGATGATTACACTAGCTGGCAAACCACCATTTCACAATATCCCTATTATACAGGAACGTATTGTTATAACGAACCTTCTGGTATTGATTTGGATGAAGACGGTTTCATCTACGTCACTGATACCCATGGCGATCGAGTTATAAAACTGAGAAATTAAGATGGTACCCCATTCCTCGAGGAAAAATCGGGGAATGGGTGTGCATTATAACAGGTTTTGGAGCAAGCTATGAGAACAAAACAAACCGTTTTTTCTATATTTTTTATTGCAATGATAATCATCCAATCAACTGCTTGCGATGATCCCATTATAGAGAACTCCCCAGACAATCCAGAACAAGCACCCATCCTACTCGCCACCGACCAGATCACCCGTACCGGTGGTGGAGTACTGGAAGGGGAAACACAAACCACTCGCTTACTCGTACGTCCTCAGTCGATCAGTCTGGATACCACGGTGGAAATGCGCCAGCATCCTGCCCTTTCTCCCGATGACGTAGCGCAAGGGGGCATCATCCCGTTAGGAAACCCCATCGAATTAGGTCCAGAACCGACGTATTTCGACACGCAAAATCCGGCATATCTTTCGCTGGAATTCGATGAATCCTTACGGAAAATTTACGCGATCCCCGCCGAAAAACTAAAAA
This sequence comes from uncultured Spirochaetia bacterium, assembly GCA_964414635.1. Taxonomy (GTDB): domain Bacteria; phylum Spirochaetota; class UBA6919; order CAYPZJ01; family CAYPZJ01; genus CAYPZJ01. Next base: position 385 of record CAYPZJ010000397.1, on the reverse strand, counting down.
TATTTCACCATAACCCCCTTACCGATCGTTATGAATGTGTAGGTGGCAGCTGGAATCCTGAAAAAAATACCGTCGACAGCCGCATCTACCATTTTTCTACGTACGTGGTGGGGGCGTTTAATACCTTCAACCGCGGAGACGACGAAGCGCCCATTATTGGCGATCCGTTTCTGACGAGTGCACGGCTTCGATATGAACCGTTGGACGTGCGCGTTGCGGTGTACGATCATCTTCTGAACGGATACGGCGATGCCGATCATGCGTTGGCAAACGTGGAAATGTACTGGCAGGTGAACGACGGGGACGAGACGGAGATTCTGCGCTGTGAGCGGGATCGGTTTGTGAACGATTTGTACGGGTTTCAGATCCCTGGAGGCGTGATCAC
>CAYPZJ010000396.1:0-4985 GCA_964414635.1 uncultured Spirochaetia bacterium | reverse complement strand
TACGTCAAACGTAATATTCTATTCAGCAGTTTTATCCAAATACTCATTGTGCTTACCCTACGCTTCTGAAATTTTTCAGATTTTTTTTTTGCTTACCTAGGGTTGTGAATTTTATTCCAGGATGAGTATTAATTCAATCTCAAATCTGCTTTATATCCTTTTCCATGCTGCACCCTAAAAAAGCAGTTACAATGCTATCAAACGCACAACCTTATCCTTTCAGACAACGTGTGGTACAGCATTGTCGCACATCATATTTAGACTTGAAATTCATTTCGAATATAATCGTACCTTTTACCTATAGCTGGCATACCAATTGCATTATCTTTATATGATCTGGTTCATTGGATACACTCCAGTACCAGTTCGATGAGTGAATACCAGGCATCGGTGGCAAGTGATTCTTCGGTTTATGTATCATTGTTTCATAAGCTTCACTTACCACGGTGATCTGAAAAACCAAAATACTGATTAACATCTATTTGGAGGGATGTATATGATAAAACGATTTGGACAAGCAGAATGGAAAGGTGGACTAAAAGAGGGTACCGGTTCCTATGAATTAGAAAGTAAAAGCTGTAAAGGAAGTTATCAATTTGGTACACGTTTTGGAGACGAATCCGGTTCCAATCCAGAAGAATTGATTGCAGCTGCTCATGCCAGTTGCTTTTCTATGGCACTTGCAGCAGCTTTGGAAAGCGAAGGGTATCGTCCAACGGTTATTCGTACAACTGCTCATGTACACATAGAAAAAAAGAACGATGGATTCCATATTCCTAAAATTGAATTAGAAACCGTAGGTGAAGTTACCGGGATCGATGCTGAACAATTTATTACCTATGCAACAACAGCAAAAGAAACCTGTCCCGTCTCACGTTTATTACAGGCTGCAGAAATTACATTGACAAGTAAATTGATTGCCTAGGTTGTTTCTAACAGTGCAAAGACGGGCATCAGAACGCTATTTATGGAAATCGAAGGGTTTCTATCCGTCCTTCTTTGCATGCTGGGTGCCAACGACCATCTATATACACTTCGTAAATATCAGCCGTAAAGGAACTAAAGGATACCCAGCTTCCCGTTCCAACTGCGTCGAATGAATCGGGACAGTGAGTCTGGAAAAAAGCGGTTTTCTTTTCATCAAATCCACTACTCACAACTACCTGAACATCCGATCGCCCCAATTCATCAAGAATAGTGCGTGCTCTACGCGTTGCCAGAACGGAAACCCCTTTTCCGCCATACCACTTTTTCTCTATATCAGTCATCCCCGCGGTTATCGCAGTGATTTCAGATGAAGAAGATAACGCTTCTACACCTTGGAAAAACCGTGCTCCATGAGTATCCAAACGAATACCTGCTAGTTGATCCCCCAGAACATCCACCGCTTGACGAATGACATCTTCTTCTCTCCCCTCAAAATCAATCAATAACACAAGAGGGATGTGTGGGAATCGTTGAATAAAGTGCGTTCCGGCACGAACGCTGGGGAAAAACATTTGATCATCTGGGTGAATATCTTTCAACACAGCAGCCGCAGCATGGGGCAAAGTACCATATAACCGAAACAGATTTCCCCCATACTTCTTTTTTAATCGAACCTCAAATGGAATCTGTACATCTGGGTGAATTTTCACCGTTGTTTGATCTCCAAGCCATTTCATTACATAATGAAATCCAGCTCGGGTACTTGTTCCCGATGCACCCGCCAACGCACCAGCATACGCCAATTCCTCGACTATCTGCCATGGATAATGCCTCGCTGCCATATCAATTACGGGCTTCCCCTCTACCACATCCACAATCTGCTGCATGCGGCTTGCACATCCGCTAAAGCTAAGGTATCCTAAAATGGTGGTTTCTAAATTGATTAATTCTCCAATATACCCTTCGTAAATCAAACAAATTTGTTGTGGTTCCATTGGGGAACCATCCCCAGCATTATAACGTATTGTAACATCTGTTGCATTGGATTTTAAAAAGTTTTCTGCTTTATTTAGTCCAACAAGGATACCTTTATCCCGGCTAAATACTGCATAGCGCACACGTTTCCAATAGATATCCGTTCCAGTAAACATCTTTTTAACCCGATTGAAATACTCATCAGAAATATCGATCGGGTTGATATGAGTTGCCATAAATTCTCCCTTCGTCAACGGATTATGTGAAACACCAAACCATTCGGTCCAATCGGCTTTATTTTTATAATTGGTGACAAATGGAAATCTGGTTTCCTATGGTTCAACAGACATACTAAGTTAGGGTATAACTTCCATTTGTGGTCTATTACCAATTTTGTATTTTACACGCAGGCTCGTTGAACCCATCCCATGAGCGGATGTTGGCATTAATCAGCATCTAAGCGAGCCAATGAAATTTTGGTTCCTTCTCGTGTATAAAAAAGATTTAGAGGTGCGGTGAGTTCGGATAAGACGGTTTTTTGAAGGTCATCTAACATCGTATCCGTATGATTGGGATCGTGATGAATCAGTCCTATTGCTTTGCAACCGATTGCCTTAGCGTTTTCAATTGCTCCCAGGTAGGAACTATGCCCCCGATACCATTTCCGTTTTCGTTTCTCTGGAGTGAACATGGCATCATGAAAAATGAAGGATGTCTTTTTAAAATGATGACAAATTGTATCATTAATCTCTGGTCTATTCTCTGCATTGTGATCGGTAATATATCCAAAACGATGACCCCATTGGTCGTCAATCCGGTATGCCATGGTTTTTGAGGTATGATTGGTTGGAACAGGTAAGACGTTGAAATTCGCGATGTTATAAATCCGTTCGGGGTCTAAATCATGAAATATTACATTTGCTGATAGACGTTTCAGATTACCAATGGGAGAATACTGGATCTGAAACAACCGATCAAAAGTATGTTTAAGATTCTGCTGTTCCTCTCGAAGGCAATACAAGTGAATCAGAGTATCTTTCATATGAATGGGTTTAAAGAATACGAAGCCTTGGATGTGATCAATATGGGTGTGGGATAGCAGAATGTGAAACTCCGATTCGTTTTTATGATGTGCAGCAATGTCATTACCAAGTAGGATCAGTCCAGAACCTGCATCGATAATAAGACGTGCACCCTGACTATCCATAACATCGAAACACGAAGTATTCCCACCATACTTAATATAATTGGGACCTGGACAAACGTAGTTCCCTCGTGTTCCCCATGCTTTCACTATCATAGTTACCTCATAAACTCAGTGTCAATCCTTCATATGCGGCATAAACCTGAATAGGATCATTTGCTAAAGCCGTTCGAACATACCGTTCCTTCATAAACACCTGATTATCTGATGTTTCAGGATCGTGATGATGCAAAATTAAGTATTTCGGTTGGATTTCCTGTGCTAATCGTATGGCTTCATCTGGAGTCGAATGCCCCCAGTGTTCCTTTCCACGGATTGTTTTTTGTGTAAAATGTGTATCACAAACGAGCACATCGGATTGCCAAGCAAATTCCTTTTGTTTGATTCGATAGGATTGTATAAATGCATCCAACTCTTCTGCATTGTCATCTGGGAAACCGTCCCCCATACGAGCCAATTCAATAATGGCATTATCGGTTAGGGTGGTAAAACACTTTCCATCACACTCCACCCGAAACCCAAGTGTAACATTGTTATGGTTGATTTGCATACATTGGATATGAAAATCATCCAGGGTGAATGATTGGGGTGGATCAAATTCCATTAAATTTAGATTGGCTTTTAGTTCCTTAAACGGAACGGGGAAAATATCGGATTTAAACAACCCATCAAAAATACTATCAATATCCGAGTACTCCAATCGTGCTGTAATAATCGTAATCTCATTTCCAGCGGTATATAACGGTGAGAAATACGGGAACCCCAAAATATGATCCCAATGCGTATGCGTAAGCAATATTGCCAATTTCCCTCGCCCCTTACCAAATTCTTTATTCATAAGTTCCTTACCCAGACTTATAATCCCGGTACCTGCATCAATAATCAGGTGATTTCTTCTTCCACTCTGAATATAAAAACTCGTGGTATGTCCACCAAACAAATATTGATCGGCTCGTGCTACGGGATAGGATCCCCGAACACCTAAAAATCGTACTTCCATAGCGCTTCCAGTTCCTTTAGGTAAAATAATTGAAATATGATTTCGGGCAACCGTATGCACGTAGCTTGGACGCTTTCTAAACCCTGCGATTCAATTAAGCAGCTGCTTCGTCATCCCCCGATGATGTGTGTTCCACCTTGGGTTTGGGAGGGGGGATGCGCTTTTGTTCCGGTTGATTTTCCATTGCAGCTAATCCATCCGGTTGTCGGGAAAGTCCCAATAAAATTCCTACTGCAATGCTCATGGCAACGACAGACGTACGACCGTAGCTTAGAAACGGAAGTGGGATTCCCGTGATAGGGAGTATTCCCACAGCAATAGCAATATTGAGAAGCGCTTGGGATGATATCATGATAGTAATGCCAAAAGCAAGCAATGCCATAAAACGGTTTTCAAGCCGAAGAGCAATCTGAAAACCTCGAACAGCGATAATACCATACAGTAAAATTACGACCAAACAACCAAAAAATCCCAATTCTTCACCATACACAGCAAAAATCGAGTCAGTATGGGCTTCGGGCAAATACAATTTTTGGACACCGTTTCCTATACCCACACCAAAAAATCCACCATTGGAGAAGGTTTCTTGAAAACGAATATAGTGATTCCCGCCTTCAAAGGGATTCGTTTCGGGACTAAACCAATTCGCTAGCCGTTCTCCCCTATAATCTGTACTTATAATCCATAAAATAAAAGGCAGAGCAAGGACACCTAAAGCAATCAGGTGTTTTAATCGTGCTCCACTAATATAAAACATAATCCCCGTCAGCAGGAAAAAAAAAGCAGCGGTCGAAAAATCGGGTTCAATAAGAATTAGCCCACAAATAAATATGATAAACAGCAAGGGGGGGACAATCCCTTTTGCAAATTCACGAATCC
>CAYPZJ010000395.1:0-5031 GCA_964414635.1 uncultured Spirochaetia bacterium | reverse complement strand
TACGAGATCGTTTCACGTGACTGGAGTTCAGACGTGTGCTCTTCCGATCTGGTATAATTCTTCACATAGATTTTTCGGTACAACCCATCATCTTCGGTAAAGCTAACGAAAAGATCCCCTCCTATGATGACCGAATCTGGAGCATACGCAGAATTGGAAGGATTTACATTTAATCCCTGATCGGAAATGAGTGTCGCAAGCATCCACGTGCTGCTACCCGAATTCCAATATTTTACATAAATGATTTCTGCACTGGTTCCTGTTTCTTGATAGCTAATAATTGGTTTCCCATTAGCAAACTGGATGGAAGGCGATACCGCATCTTTTGTGGGGTCTTCATTCAGGCTCCCACCAATAGCAGACCAGGATCCATCATACATAGCAGATCGAACCTGATAGGCGGTTCCATCATATTCACGCCACGTTGCATACAGGTTGGTAGCATCTCCCTGGAGATCGGGATTGTAGGCATGCTGCCCACTGTTTACATTTAACCCGCCCCCTGGGCTCAGCTGCTGCCACCCGTCACCATCATAATAAAAAACATGATAATCATAATCGGTACCATTATCTCGATCCACATCATGGATAAATCCGATATACGGTTTTTCATGAATAAAGGTAATCGCAGTATCTCGGTGACGATAATACCAGTCCCATGGATGATTCACCCTCCCGCCGACTTGGTTCCATGTGATACCATTATAATACTTACAATATATCTCTGTAGGATCACTACCATCCCACCCATAGTTTTCACCCCAAACCACATAGGGTGCAGCGGGTAAGGAACCCTTCCGAATGGCAATATGAGGGTAGAAGGCTTGTTCGGAAGCGGAATAATTTAAGGATCCCCCTATACTTGCCCAGGAACCCTCTTCGTACATCTTTGTGTAGATTTGCCAAATACCGGATGCATTTTCTTCTCGCCATACACAATACAACCGATCGTGCTCCGGATCATAGGCAATATCTGGTGAATTTGCATTATGGGATGGATCCATATTTAGGGAACTTCCGAGAAGCATCCATCCTCCACCACTGAATTTTTTCACATAGATTTGGGAAGTTCCCCCATTGTCTTCCTGAAAAGCGATATAACAATCCGTTCCATCTGTGGTAATCGCGGAATTGTTTGCATCCTGGGAAGTGAAGTTAGCATATCCTCCATATTGTCCCCAACTCGTTTTATCCACAGTGATAGATACAACATCCGATTGAATACCAACTGCATCGGTTGCCCGTATTTCTAATGGATAAGAGGCAATGGGAAGAGCAGTGATATCCCAATTATAATTCCAATTATCCGTGCCGGTGCAGGATACCCATGGTGCCCCATCAATACTGATTTCCACAAGTGCCACCCCACTTTCTCCTGCATCGCTCGCTGTCCCAGAAATAGCGACGACACCACCAATTTGATCCCCATTTTGGGGGAAGGAAAATGCCACGCTAGGCTTATTGTTTTCAACTACTGCTTGGATTCCCGTTACTTCCATATTCCCTGATAAATCTGTAGCCTTAACTGTAATAAAATGCGTCCCATCCGCTAATCCTGTAACGGGGAACGCCCAACCTTCCAGTCCTGTTGCATCTTGGAATCCTCCGGTATCGATCCGAACTTGAATACTACTCAACCCACCATCATCTGAAGCCGTCCCTGTTATCGTCCAGTCCCCCGCCATCCATCCAAGTGCTACAGGATCATCGATGCTAAGGGACGGAGGAGTATTATCCGTACCCACCGTAAATCCAATATTTATATCACGCTCATTCCCTACAATATCTGCTGCGTGAATGGATAAGGTATGTGAGCCATTGCTCAATCCAGATGCCAGATAAGACCAGCGATTCGTACCAGTAGCGGTTAGATATCCCCCTCCATCGATTTCCACTTCTACGTATGCAATGGCATTTTTGTCGGTGCATGTTCCACTTATGGTAAATGATGATCCCGTCGTATTTCCTTCCTGAGGGGCAATAAGATGAATAATGGGTGGATCCGTATCGTTGCTTGGTATTCCTGTAGAGGTCTGGGTTGTATTTGATGTGGTAGTCGTCGTAGATGTATGGCTGGAACTATGATTTGACGAAGTGCTTGTTGTGGTTGTTGTTGTTGGATTACTTGTTTGAGAAGTTGGATTTGTACTCGTTGATGGTATTGTAATGGTGTTTGATGTTACTCCGGTGGTGTTTGTAGGTTGTTGTATCTCATAAAAGTCCTCTAAAACCACACCACAGCCTATCATAATCACTATGATAAAAAGGCTCATGCATATTAGTACGCGCATTGTTTTTGCCATGGCAAAACTCCTATGTATTTCTTCCGTAATCAGGTGGTTATGGAATGGTATAATATTTCATAAATACACGAGCTTGAACCCCATCCGTTTCAATAAATGTAACATAGGGAACATCCGCTGCATTAAATATGAGGTGGGGATGATAGGCGCTAAATAAGGGGTTTACATTCAAACCATAATCCGTATCCTGAGCAAGAAGAGACCAGGATGCCCCATCCCATTTTTTTAGATACACATGATTGATAATCGAGTCGGATTCATACCATGTGACATAGGGATACCCACTATTAATTTGAATATCTGGGTAATAAGCGTGCTGAGAAGTATCTTCGCTTAAGGCGCTCCCCAATGCAGTCCAACTGCCCCCCTCATATTTCTTCGCTTTAATATTATAAAACGATCCGTTGTATTCACTCCAGGTTGCATATACAACCCCTGTACTATCATCTGCATCCACCGTTGGATAATAAGAATAGGAAGATGAATCAAGGGGGTTTGATCCAATGTAGGACCAATTGCTCCCGTTCCATTTTTTAACGAGGATATCAAAATTCGTACCATTATCACGGTCGGTATCCTCCGCATAGATCACGATGGGTTTTTCTTGATCGAATCCAAGATCAATATATCGAACACGATAATAATGATCATATTCATTGTTAATCGCGCTTCCACCAATGATACTACTCCATGCTGCCCCGCTCCATTCGCGGCAAAAAACCTGGTAGGTTTCCGATGCCCCATCCCACGTATCATGGCGTTCTGCCCATGCCACATAAGGAACGATGGGACCCGTTCCACGCCGGTGTGCTAGAACCGGATATTGCACATTTTGCCCTGCAACATTGTTTAACGCTCCACCAAGCTGGGTCCAACTTGCCCCATCCCATCGTTTTGCATACACTTTATATTGCCCAGAACCCGTATCATACTCTCTCCATGCACAGTCGAGTACATTATTCGTTGTGTCATACGAGATGGTAGGATTTTCAGCATGTTGGGTATTATCTAGATTTAATTCACCTGCAACACCATCGGAGCCTACAATTTCCCAGGTTGTACCATTCCATCGTTTCACATAGACTTGATAAATATTACTCACCTTTTCCTGAAACGCTACATACATAGTAGCCCCATTGGTTGCGATGCTCGGATAGGTTGCTGACTCAGTGCCTTCATTTAAGTGGGAACCCAGATTCGCCCATTCTGTTTTCTTTACGGTTATCAATTGCACATCGGTTGTGTTGGTTACGTTGTCGGTACAGCGAACTTCAATGGTATACTCTCCAAGAGCCAAAGAGCTTGTATTCCAGTTATATTGCCAGGTTTCCGTGCCATCTGCTAGTTCCCAATCCCCCCCATCAATACTAACCTCCACCGTATCCACACCACTTTGACCAAAATCATCTGCCGTTCCATTTATAGCAACCAACCCACCTACATGATAATTTTCAGATGGGAAAAGTAGGGTTAAATCCGGAGGATTATTCTCAACCTCAATATAAATTTCTTCAGAACTCATATTATCATGATAATCCCAAGCTCGGGCTGATAAGAAATGATATCCATCTGACAAACCTGCGATATCAAAACTCCAGGAATCTGTACCGAGTGCAAGCCCATAACTGCCATCATCCACCCGTAATTCAACCTTGGAAATATCATTATTATCCGTTGCAATCCCCTCCAGCGTCCATTCTCCCTTAATCCATTCTCCTAATAAGGGATTCGTAAATGCTACGGTAGGCGGTGTATTGTCATCAATCACCTCAACAGAAACGGTTCGAGTCGTCTCGTTATTATCGTTATCCCGAACACGAATGGTGATGGTATGTGCTGTAAGGGATACACTATTGAAGGTATAATTCCAGTTTGTAACTCCCTGGGCTTTCACATATTCTCCATCATCCAGTTTGACATAGACATCAAATACTTCGACATCATCTGAAGCAGTACCCGATATCTGAAAAGTGGAAGAAAGCTGTTGTCCATCCATGGGAGTAATCAGTGTGAGTTCAGGAAACGTTGCCGGAACATCGGTGGATGTGGTATAGGAATAGGATTGCGATAATGTCGTACTCCCCGTATTGGTGGTATTCGTTGATGATAAAAGTTTATCCGTATTGGAACTGGTTGTCGTTTGGGGTGTGGGAACCGTTTGATCCGTTGTAGTTTCGATTCCAAAATAAAAATCGTCTAACGTTGTGGCGCATCCAACGATGAGGATAATACCGAAAGATAGCAGCGAGGATAAAAGAACGGGATAGATGTTTTGGATTTTCATACATTACTCCAAGCTTATTACGTGCATAAAAAATTGTAGGAGCTTTTAGCTCACAATTATAATAGTATATAGTTTTTACAGAAAAATACAATTGTTATTTTTTTATTCATCCCGAAGTAGTAAAGCTGTATGTCTGCAACGGGACTTTCATGGTGGCTCCAGACAAGATAGCAAGTCGATAGTTGAAGTAAGACAGAAATACGAATAGCAATACAGTACGTTAATCCAAGCCAGTTGGGATTGCATGGGAGTGATACCTATTATAAACGCTTCTAAATCGAATACAACCTTAAATACCATTACAACATGTCACAAGGCAACGTTTGCAAAATTTATCGAGATTTTTTGTGAAATCCCTTATTGTTTGTAACTAAAATATGAATACTGAATAACGGATGTTTTATACCATGTTGTATTTATATTTGAATTAGATAATTTATTCTG
>CAYPZJ010000394.1:0-5031 GCA_964414635.1 uncultured Spirochaetia bacterium | reverse complement strand
GGTAATCGGTTCATAGGGTTTCTCCTTTATTTGATGCAGTCTATTTCGCATGTGTGGTTTCAAAGAATACCTGTTTAGATTATGCGCTAAATGTTGTTTAAAACAATGAATCATTCACTTTCCTATATTCAGTATAATAAAATATAGACCATACCGATGCTTTTATCCAAAGAAATATTCCTTCTTTACTCCAAGTGTTTAAAGCAGAACTATTTAGTATTGATGATTCGGATGGGGTAGTGAAAAAGGGCTAAGTCATCCCTTTTTGGGTGAGATCTTATTTTTTCAGTGATGAAATCGTTTCAGTCTAACTATTATGGATACGAACCATCTGAAAAGCGGAAATTGTCAAACCTTGTTTGATTGTGTATATTATTTAGTGGGGATAGTATTACGAGGAGGTTTACGATGCAAAAGCTACTGATTACCTCTGCTGCTGCTTTTCTAATATGTTGGTGTGCTACCTTAGGATTTTCAGATCCCAAACGATGTGAAATACTTAATGACACCGAGCAAACCATCTATTATATCTACATTTCTCCGGCTGATAGCGATGATTGGGAAGAAGATGTTTTGGGTGATACCGTGCTTGCACCACGACAGCGGATTGAAGTACATTTCACAGGTTATCCAGAAGAACAATGTTATTTTGATATACTTGCCATCGATGAAAACGAAAACGAATATTTCGTTTGGAATGTAAATGTATGTAAGGTTTATGAAATACCTATTCAGCCACACTAGCGCCTTTTCTTCCTACAAATTCAACCTCCTCTGAATTATATGGGTATTCTATTCCGTACTAAACCAATTTATATCGATTTTAGTACGTTCAATCACTTCCATACAGGATTATTTACGTTAGACATAAGAGTTACAGACAATGGTTGATAGAAACTCATGTCTTTATTATTTTTTAGATACGGGAAAACCGAAAAACGGGATGCAAACACAAATAGAATTCCCAACATACAACTATTCCGAATGCCACGGGCATCGGAGTGTTTGCATATTTTTTTAAATTTTGCATTAGCAAAAGGAGCGCATATGAGCCACCTTAGTGATATTGAAATTGCACAACAAGCAACCCTAAAACCCATTACCGAAATCGCCGATCAAATTGGATTGAAACAAGAAGATCTAATCATGTATGGGGATTATAAAGCGAAAGTAAAAATGACCAGTTTGAACCGCCTTATGGGAGAAGGCAAAAGTGGACATCTTGTTCTGGTTAGTGCCATGACACCTACCAAAGCAGGAGAAGGGAAAACCACCACAAGTATTGGATTAACCCAGGCATTAAAACATATTGGAAAAAATGCTGTCGTAGCGTTGCGAGAACCATCTTTGGGTCCTTGTTTTGGAGTTAAAGGAGGAGCCGCAGGTGGTGGATACTCCCAGGTGCTTCCCATGGAAGACATTAACCTTAATTTTACTGGGGATATGCATGCGGTTACCACGGCGCATAACCTTATTTCTGCTACAGTAGATAATTATATTCATGCTAAAAATGAAAAAGGGTTGGTACCCCAGCAAGTTACGTGGCGACGGGTTATGGATATGAATGAACGAGCGTTACGGAATATTGTGCTCGCTTTAGGTGGGAAAACCAACGGAGTTCCTCGTGAGAGTGGGTTTGATATTACTGCTTCCTCTGAAATCATGGCGATTCTTTGTTTAAGTCAGAGCTATTCGGATTTAAAAAAGCGAATTGGTAATATCTACATTGGACCAACCCAGGATAAAAGTCCATTCTTCGCACGGGATTTAAATGTAGCAGGTGCTGCCACTGCATTATTAAAAGAAGCACTCATGCCCAATTTGGTTCAAACCCTTGAAAATGGACCGGCTTTTGTCCATGGTGGTCCGTTTGCTAACATAGCCCAGGGTGCAAATACCATCACCGCTACCAAACTTGCTATGAAAACTGCGGATATTGCTATCACAGAAGCAGGATTTGGATTTGATTTAGGGGGTGAAAAATTCATGGATATTGTGAGCCCCTATGGTGGTTTTGAACCCGATGCGGTTGTGCTTGTGGCAACCATTCGGGCATTGAAACTCCATGGAGGTATGAATTTCAATGATTTAACCACTTCAAATCCTGACGCTGTGCGTAAAGGAGCTCCTAATCTGGATAAGCATATTGAAAACCTTCGCAAGTTCAATAAAAAAGGCGTCGTTTGTTTAAATTGTTTCCCGACCGATACCCCCGAAGAAATCAATGTAGTAAAAGAAATTTGTGATCGTGCAGAAATTCCCGTCGCAGTTTCTACATTTTGGGCTGAAGGTGGCAAAGGCGGAGTAGAATTAGCTGAACAAGTTATGGAAGTACTTGAACAACCGAAGCAGGATTTGAAACAGGTGTATGATTGGAATATGAAACCTGAAGAAAAGATTGAAGCCGTCGCACGGGAAATCTATGGGGCTGATGGTGTATCCTTCCAGGGGAAAGCATTAAAGGATCTGGAAAAGATTTATCAAAATGGGTTCGATAAACTTCCCGTTTGTATTGCCAAAACACAAAATTCCCTTTCCGATGACGCTTCAAAACTGGGTCGTCCCGAAGGATACGAACTAACAGTCCGGGAGGTATTCGTATCCAGTGGAGCAGGATTTCTGGTACCGTTGACTGGAGATATCATGCGTATGCCAGGATTACCTAAGGTACCTGCGGCAGAGAAGATTGATATAGATGATGAAGGGAATATCTCGGGATTGTTTTAATAAAGTAGATACAATGGTGGGCTATTCGTGAATAGCTGTAACACTTAACAATACCAAAAAGGGCGTCTGATAATAAAACCAGACGCCCTTTTTAACTAGTTAATACGCGGTATTTTTTAGTTTACACCGGTGACTTGAAGATTGTCAAATGCGATTTCTTCGTCTCCTGAATTCATAGAGACTTTGATAGTAAGATCTAACGAATCACCATTTGTTAGGATGGATGCAGTGAATTCAGCAAGACTTGCCGTTAATACCGTTCCTTCCCCATCTCCATCCATGTTGGCATCATACGCAAGCGGTTCGTTATAATCATCTCCGGCGTCAACAAAGCTGAACCACAACAGATCAGTTTCAGCACCAGAATCAATCGAGTATGTAATCTTTATGTAATCCGCTTGATCGTATTGAGATGCACCTGGACCGTTGTTATTTCCCGTACCAAACAATCCTTTGAAAGTCAGATTCGTATACCCAGTGATTGTGATTCCCGTTATGGAAATCGTTTGTTCAGGATTCCCATTTCCACCATCATCATCAACATCTTCTGCAGCCCAGAAATACGTTCCATCAAAACTGCTATATGCAGAAGAAGTATTTGTGATATCGGAACCATCCGTTCGATTCCAATGATCATTCCCTCCATCATTAAATGGTGTAGAAGCAGTATATCTCGTGCTTTGTCCATCCGTTTCAAAACTTTCCTGCCAAATCGTTGTTGGAGGGGTGGAATACGTATAAGTAGCTTCGTTCGCAGCTGGATCAACCGTATTCCCCGCCAGATCTTCTGCATTGCTGACGGTGATAATAACCTGTTCGGTATCTGCGCAAGTCACCGCAGCAGAAAGCGTTAAGGTTACCGTATTTCCAGCTAACGATGCATTGGTTACTGTTTCACCGGATGTGCAAGACCCACTTACAGCATAATTACCCGGTGTTTCCGTGGTTGTTGGATCCATGGCTTCGTTATAGGTTAATTCAAAGGTATCGTCACTAACATAAGCCAACGTCGCATTCACTTGTGGATCTACTGTATCTGTTCCTGATGTTACAATATTATATGTGGTTTCACCTGTACTTGGTGTCCATGCAGATCCTGTATCCAATGCATTGCCTGATGCATCTTCAAACCCGGTTAATATGATTTCATACGGGGTAGCATCACTAAACGCATCATGGGATACGGTATATACTGTATCGGGTACGGTCCAGGCACCACTAACACCTGTAACACTTGGGTTAAATGTGACACTTCCAACTCCAGTATTCATCTCTTCATCAAAGGTTATCACAATAGCAGAGGTTGGATCCACTCCCGTTGCATTATCTGTTGGAGCCAAGGTGGTTACTGTTGGTGCAGTCGTATCTGCTACTGGACTACTAACTTCCCCAGGGGATGCAACTAAACCACCTGTAGCATACGTTCCTGCAGCAGTACATTTTTGCCAATTAGCGATGTTACTACCATCACTTGTGCTAATCCGTTCCATACTATAATTATAATCTTCAATGGAAGTGGTATCAGCTGGGGTTTTATCAATTTCCGTACTGTCACAGATTAAAGTGAGTTGGTCACCTCCATTCTTGATACTCATACTCTTATCACAAAAATCATCATCAGAATACCACACTGCTGTCGAGCTGGTATGATCTGCCCAAACGCCATCCGTTGAAACATTTAGGATAACAAGATATTCATTAGCGGGAATTGTGATATCCGCAACAATGGTAGCGTGGGAGCCTGAAGTTCCAAACTCTTGAATGGTACATCCACCCAGTTTTAATTCATTACCGGTGGTGTTGTATAATTCAATCATTTCACTGGAAGTCGGGGTTGCAACAATTTCATTGAAAATAACCTCCCCTGCAGCAGGAAAGTCAAATGTGGAAGTGGACTCAGTTGAGGTAGTCGAATCCGTGGTTCCGGTCGTTCCGGTTGTCGATGTTGTACCCGTTGTGCCGGTTGTACCAGGATTAGATGTAGTCGATGTTCCTGGGTCAGTCGTAGTTGTGGTTGATCCCGCGGTTGAACTGGTGTTCCCCGTAGTTGATTGGGGTGGGGTGTATTCCGGTTCCTCGCTTTTACAATACACAAATAATATCGCGAAAACAATCGCGGTGCTTATTGCTGTGAGAAATAATGTAGACCGAATATGGTTCATAAGATAACTCCTTTTCGACAAAAAACGTCTACATTAAAGATGATAAGGAAATGTGAAACTTTCATTACCGAATTATTAAGATTATATTAATAACTGATGTTACGCACACTTTTAAAAAAAGTTCCGGAATTTGGATAGAAGG
>CAYPZJ010000393.1:0-5034 GCA_964414635.1 uncultured Spirochaetia bacterium | reverse complement strand
CATGACTAAAAAACATGCGATCTTCAATCCCAACTAAGGAATATAAAAACTTGCTGGATGTTCCTTCCAATGGGACAAGTACCCGTTGTTCTGAAGCGAATCTTCCAATCTCATTCAGATTTTTATCATATACCACAGATGGAACCGCAAAGTTAGGAACACGACTAGCAATTTGCCCTTCATTTCCCTGTTTGCGCTGTTCTTTTGTTAAGCGATTGGTAAATGTAACAATATCTATATAATCTTTATGAAATCGTTCCATTAATGGTTTACGGTATTGTCCCTCATACAGGGCTACCAATGAATTGTAATAATTATATGCATAAATTGCTGAAGCTAGAGTGAGTAAAAACGGTAGGGTGATAAACAGAATACCAAACACGTTGAGAAAAAGAAACCGAATTAATCGGCGATACCAGGGTTGTTTCACGTTTGCTAACCTCTATATGCGTCATTTCAGCAGAAAAAATTGTATCCCATCTGTTATAGATAAAAATTAGTTATCAATTAGTGGGGCGTAGTTCATTCCTCTGAAATGATATGGGTTCTATATGGTCTTTGTAACGGAAGCTAGATCAATTAGCTTCAGACCTGGTGGATCGTATCTGCCACCGCATTTAATATAATCGAATCATAACCAAGTAGCAAAAACCAGATTTTGCTTGGATAAATCCACAAGATATTCTGAATAAAAATGTTTTCTAATTATGTTTTGCTTCGACTCTGCTCAGCAATCATTTATCGTTTATTGAGGGTAATCGTAATGAACCATTTTACCTCGTTTTTAAATTCATCCATTTTGCTTGACAAAATCAATATATATCCTATTCTTTAGTGTAGGTGAAATGTAGTTTCATATAAACTAGGAATGTGAATGAAAAGAAACGATATCAACCAATACCAATGGGGAACGTAGTCCATGACAACCTTTGAGATCCCTGATTCCATTGAGCGTCAAGCCGAAAACTTCTTTTTTAAAGCGGTTGCTTATGTGGATAAACAAATTGGTATGAGTGATAAGGCACCGGAAGATACACTGATTTTAAGTTTTTTTATAAAAGGAAAGGCAACGTATACACTCGACGGGAAGCAACGAGAAATCCTTCCTAACGATATCCTCATCACCCAACCCTATCAACCCCATGCGTTTCATTTAGATCCTATTGCGGATCATGATTTTCTGACTTGTTTCTATAAACCAGAAGAAATTGATCACTTTATTGCATTAATGACGCGTGGAAATGCATATTTATTAGATCATCCCGATCTACCTTTAAAATCGGAGTTATTATTTTCCAATAGCGTTTTACGAGAACAATGGGACACCTTGCAGCTGATTCGTAAATTATACGATACCATTAATAAAAATGGAGATGTGTTGGAGCACATGTTAGTCAATATCTATCTGATGGAGGTGCTATCCTCCATCACACGTCATGAGCTAGCCAAACGGATGAAAACCCCCAAACAACTGGAAGATCGGCAGGTTGTTATAGCAGAAATGGATAAACGTATTGAACAGGCATGTTTTTATATGGAAGAACATTACATGGAGGATATTTCATTGGAACAACTTGCTACCATGTGTAGTCTTAGTAAATATCATTTCCTTCGTACATTCAAAAAAACAACCCAAAAAACTCCATATCAATATTTGGTAGAAGTTCGGCTTGCCAAATCGAAAGAATTGTTGGTAAATTCCAGTCTGGATATTTCAGAGATTGCATTTCGAGTTGGGTTCAAAACATCCTCTTCGTTATTTCGTTATTTCACCCAATATGTGGGAGAATCTCCGAAATCATTCCGTAAACGGAAAATTATCAGTATGTAATCCACCATTGGAGTATCTCAATCGAATAAGAGCAATTGCAGAGGATTATCCCTTCAATTTTGTTTTGCAGGGGTAAGATTGAGGGGAGTGTTGAAAAAATCAAAAATCATTCAATCTTTGATAGGGGCGACTCTTGCGATTGCCCTTTGGAACAGGATATTGGAAAGAGCAGGCGCAAGACATGCCCCTACATTTGCGTTTTTCAACACACGCTGAGATATTATCCACCATTTAAGAATATTCATGCCTTTTAGTGTATCTTCATTTCCCATTGTTTGGTTTCGGTGAATGAAAAACACTCATCCTAATCTTCTAGCTTTGCTTATTAGCAATAATTGCAATAGTGAGAAAAGCAATTTAAACGAGTTATAAATAGAACTAATAAACTATATTATAAGATGTGGTAGTTGCAGGCAGTAGCATGAATTTGGATTTGCTAACGCGCTAGCTAAACTGAGACTGTTTATACAAATCGACACATGCAAATCCATACATATTGGAATGGGTAAAATCGGGTAACATGGATATGGTATTCAAGTTGATACAAACACAGGTACTACTACGGGTAAACATTTCTTTTCAAACCGCAAATTAAGCGGTTAATTCAGTTTTTTGGGGGAATCAGTGATGAATAGCTATACCTTTTGGCAATGGGGGATACTTACTTCGATATTTGTTGTGACCTTCTTCCTGTTAGGAACAAGTACCTGTAAAAAACTCGATACATTTCAGGAAATTTACGAACCTCCTGAGTTAATTTACCCCATCGAGGAAGAAGTAGTCATCAATCCTTTATTCACGTTTCAATGGAGCCATCAAACTACGATACAAAGCGTGGATTATTATGAAATTTGGGTAAGTTATGCTTCCAGCCCATTAGTTGAGATACCCGCAGTACCTGGTCAAGTTGACTACGCGTATACACTCCTATCGCCATTGACACCTCCCAATACGTGTGATGAGCCAATTACGTGGTGGATACGGGCTCGAAATGCTTTCCAATACTACAAAGGAGCAGTTTCTTCATTCTATTATTTAGATCGTGCAGCACCACCTTTAGTTTCCCCAGAATCCGAATCCGTCTTGTGTCTTGGTAATCTAAATTTTGAATGGACCGCATCGGGCTGCTATGATATGTATCACTTAGAAATAAGTTCGGAATCGACATTCGATTCTCTGAGTTTTACAACAACAACAACCGAGCTGACATATACAATTGTAGATGATTCGCTTACCCCTGGAACCTACTATTGGCGTGTAACCGGTAGTTGGAACGATTATCTGGGTGATCCCAGTGATTCCGCTATTTTTCAACTGATTGATTCACCTGGGACACCACTCAATCCTACTTTTACATCAACCTGTAATACATCCGACGTTGATATAGTCTGGGATTCTGTTGCAGAAGCCGATTCATATTATTACCAGATTAATTCGGGGGACTTGACACCTACCGATTCTACTATAGTTACAACGATCCCAAGTGTACAAGATGGAGATACAGTAAACCTTTATGCTTCCGATCACGGGTGTTTGGGAACTGCAGCATCCCTTGTCTATAACCTAACACCAGCACCATCTGCACCCTTGAATCTTAACATATCAGGTTGTGAAGGGGAAGGAACTGAATTAAGCTGGGAGGCGCCGGATAGTACATTTACACATTTTGCGTATCGGATTACGAGTTCAGGCGGAGAACAGGAAGTGGGAATGGATACGACGATAACGGTTGATGGAATCTTTAATGGGGATGAAATTTTTGTTTATGCATATTGGAACAGGTGTGGGAGTGTCCCAGTAAATCAAACAGCTTCATTTGTAACAATACCAGTTCCAAACCTGACTACGGCAAGTGCATGTGAAGGGGCGGATGTGGATTTAAGCTGGTCGGATGAAGGTGGCGATTCGTATACCGTAGAATGGGCAACAAATACAGATTTTGACCCCCTAACAGGACAAGATACCACAGCTACGCCTTCATATTCGATTTCAGGTTTAAGTTCCGGGACCTATTATTATCGTGTGAAAATGGAAGATTCAGGTTGTTTCTCAGCGTATACCGACACAACAAATTATGAGTTTACAGTAGACCCCCGGCCAGGCGATCCAACCGGTTTAATCGTTCCAGCGGATGGATCTGTAGGGGATTTATTCCTTTTCCAATGGACTTCCGAGGTAGATACCACCTATGAAGTGGAGTATTCGGTAGATCCCTATTCCTCATGGAATCCGGTAGGAACAATTGACAGTGGTGCTGGAACGGCAGAACAAACGATTAATACTGCTGGAACCTATAAATTTCGGGTTCGCGCTACGAATACAGAGGGATGCTTATCTGATTGGGTTGAATCCAGCACTTCGTTTAATGTCACATCCAGTGGTGTTACTCGGTTTTTTATTGGATCGCATGCGGGAGTATACTATAGCGAGGATGGGGGTGTGAATTGGACTCAGGAGACCACGATTCCAACTGCAGGACGGGTTTATGACATCCTTCGGTATGGAAATCATGTGTGGGTCGCAGCCGATGCGAATGGTTTATGGCATAGCGCGGATGGAGGATTTACCTTTGCATCCGTAGCCAGTTATCCTACCGGAGATGCATATGCCGCATGTCATTTAGATGGGAATATCTATGTCATGCCTGGACCCTACGCGATCAAACGGGCATATTGGAGTAATGACAGTGGAGCCAACTGGTCGGAAATTCATGGGCATACAACGTTGACAAACGATATGAGACGCTTCACCAGCTGTTTCGTTGATCCCGACTATGGAACCGATGGGCGTGTAATAATTGGTGCTCATAGCCCTAGTGGGGTAATACGCTCCCGTATTTATTTTACCGAAGCAGCTCCCTGGGATGAATTCAATGATCAGACAACACCAACCTACCAGTTCAATACGATGATGCCACGGGATTATCATGTGGACTCCAATGGTGATCATTATTATGGATGTATTGAAGGGATTCTTGGAGCCTCTGCCGCGCTCTACCCCTTTCCAGATTGCTGCTGTGATTGCACCGCTTGTAATTGTTGGAATGATCTAACGGGAGCCAAATTATTTACTTGGGATATCGATGAGTTTAACAGCATGGTCTATTTTGCAACACGAGGTGGATTAATGAAAACGCCGAATGCGTCAACAGGTGTTTCACTATCTACTTTCACTACTTCCTGTGGTGCAGTGGGAGCTTATGA
>CAYPZJ010000392.1:0-5041 GCA_964414635.1 uncultured Spirochaetia bacterium | reverse complement strand
AGGCAAGAATGGAAAACATCGTTGATCCACAGGGAACCATAATAAAATCAAACAGCCAATCTACATGAGCGTACGCGGGATCCGCACGCATCTTTTCTTCCAATAATGCAAAATGTGCATTCCGCTTTGCTTTATCGAACTCATCCGGGCAGTATTCTTCTAGCTGCTGCATATTTAGTTTCCGTATATGACTAGCTATTGCTTCAATCTCATTATTCTTATCAAATCCTTCCCCAAAAAGCTGTTCCCCTTGTTCCGGTGTTAATACAATAATCTGATCTTCTTTCATATCAATCAATGCATCTTGTACATGTTCCAGTTTAACATCTTCTTCTAGATAATCGAAATAAGAAATCAAGTTATAGCGGGTTACAACGGTGTCATAGATTCGGTTTTCTTTATCTCGGATTAAGTATGGTGCATGATACTGCATTTGTGCTTCGATAAAAGATTGTACAATTTCACTTTTACAATCTTCATCCGCAAATCGAAAAATATCCATCACCCTACCATGTTCTACTTTACCTACTACATTATTTAAAACGTGTTCTTTCATCGTCTCATCAGGTATTGCAGCATATGCTTGGCTTGATTTTACACGTGCCCTCACTTCATCCAATATTAGCTGCTCACTATGGCTATCATTCATACCTAACAATAACAGCGCTTTCACACCTGAAATCGACTGGGTTTTCCGTTCCTGGGTGTAGATATTTAACAATTCATTGATTCCTGCGTCCGTTGCAGGATCAACAGAAGGAAATTCAGCTTGTATCATTTCCTTAATAATGGCTTTTGTAAAAACAGTCTCCTTAGATATCAACGCTAATTTTTCTGCAAAGTTCTGTGATTCACCATTATTTTCTAGTTGCACCTGTGACCAACTTCCCAGCCTATTCGCATACTTCTGGATCGCTTCAGGTGATAATTCCTTTCCCGCTTCTACAAACCGATTCATATCCTGGTATATTCCCATCACAAACGGCTCATAACCACCATTCCCCCATTTGTTTCTCCCTAATGCACGAAGTTCATTTGAGAACGTAAGTTCACTCATTTGAGCTGCCGCTACATCTAGCATTACTGCATTCAATTCTTCTACATCGTCTTTATCAAGGGCTCCATCTTCCATTAATTCGGTGCGCCTATCTAGTAGGGCTTTTGGATGAGCGGTTAAAGGCGTTCCCTCTTCAATTGATTCGGAAAGTTGTTCTGCGGTCATGTTGTACAGTACTGGTAAGTATGTCTTAAACTCCTCATCCTGTTTGATTAAAGGAGCCAGGTGCGGATAGGCTGTTACTAAATTGTAATATCGTTCTACCACGTTTTGGTTCTCAAAACTAAACACAATATCTTTCCCAATTTCATCCGACGTAACCCGGTTTCCAAAAAGAAATTTACCATTATTCACAATCCCTGCGAGCATCATAATCCCAATCCCAAAGAGCGTAAAAATCGAATACCCCCAGGCTTTCGATCGCCGACGAATCCGGCTTACATGTTGATTTAAAATACTGTAGAACCCCAGGAAAAATGAAAATGCCGCAATAATAATCATCCATTGGGTAATGCTTCGTAACCAGAATTGGGAAAGATCATGGGGGGATAGCATCAATCCAATCCCCACCATTCCCATTACAAATGCCAAGATTAAGGGAAAAGTTCGTTTGATAAAAGTCATACGTCGTCTCCTTTATATGATTCCATTAACCAATAGGGAATAGGATTTCTCTGAATATTGCCAAATCGGGATGAATCGTGTATAGAACGACCCCCACGAGTATATAAATCATCAAAATCAACTTTCCAATATCCATCCCTCGAATAGAACCAAGCATCCGAGGTTCTCGTGATAAATAAGCGCTTGCGGCATACAATTCTTCCCCCATCAAGGTATAATCACATGTAGTGATGAAGAAGGGAAGCTGGGTATAGGCATCGGTACCCGCAATCTGAATTGCCCCGGTCATCACTCCGGTTTCAGCTAGTAAAAGGGATTCAGCAAAGAAATATCCCATATAAAAGATCGCACCGGGGCGTTCCCTAACAATCATTCCATCAATAGCAGCTGCATAGGCAAATTGATCGGACGCTACAAAAAAGACATTGTCTTCATTATATGCATCCGGTCTACCTGCTTTACTATAGGACTCTTTTACAGTTTCCTGACTAACAGCCATTACAAGAGGATCGTAATTCGTAACCTTTAGCTGTGCATTATATTCAGCAATCTTTTCAGCAATCTTACCAAGAATATTAATCGAAGCAATCGTCGGAATTGCTGCTAATCCTACCAATCCATGCACAAAATATACCGCTTTACCCATTTCGGTCGCACGTCCTACTGCTTCATCCACAGCTTCCAATCCAGCAATACGTCGTAAGAAGAGATTGGGATTTTTCCGTGCTAACTGGATAAAAAATAGAATCACACCACAAATGATTACAATCATAATAAGGGCATTTAATTTATACCCATACATCCATTCCGCTGCTGGCGCTGCCGGTTCAGGATCCACCGCATAAATTATTTCTGGTCCAGCTGGTTCGGTAGATTTCCCCTCTTCTTCAGATGAAGCGACTTCACTTGCTTGGTCGCCTATTTCCCACTCCTCCGGCTTTTCTCCTTCGGCTATTTCTTCATCTTCTTCCACTCCCTCTTCAGCACCCGCTTCAGTTGTCTCATTCGTCTGAGACTCTTCATCAATCCCAGCGGATACAGAGGGAGTATCTTGATTCCCTTCCTCTTCGGGAGGTACGGTATCTTCACCCTCATCCAACGCATCGTCCTCTTCACCTAACACCGTTTCTTCACCCTCAACCAATACATCTTCTGGTTCACTCGGCTGCTCTTCGGCTTCGGCTTCGGGTTCGGGTTCGGGTTCATCCGTTGCTTCTTGCGAACCTGCAAAAATCGTTTGTCCCATTGATTCAGATCCACGATAACAATCGATGGAAGGAGGAACATCTGCCACAGCGGTTACTTCCGTAGCTTCTTTCTCGGGTTCTCTTTTTATTACTTCCAACCGCACCAAACCCGCAGTTCCTTTTGTCAATCCTTTGATTTCATACCCATGCCGATCCAGTCCTGCCATTTGATAGAATGAATATTTATGATCTACTTCAAAGGACGTATCGGGTTCAATTCGGGCTATTTCTTGAAACTCCATATCAATACAGGAAGCACATTCTCGAAACAAAATTCGATATTGATAATTGAATTGATATATTCGTTTTTCTTTTTTAACTAGCAGCTCAGCACGTGTTTCATATGCTTGTGCTTCTTTATTTAATTGTTCTTTGTAAGTGGAATCGTACTCGGGATGGGCAGCAAGCTCGGTTTGTATTCGTTTTGCACAATATTCATAACGCTTTTTTGTAGCTTGAACCTCCACCCACCATTCCTGAAAGGTATATGCTTCCCGCTCTATTTCAGTAGCCGTCCATGCAACGGTGAGTTTGCTACCATTATCTGATGGATGGTTAAAGACTTCTACATCGGGGGCTTGCATCGGTTTTTCGACAACAATCGGAGGGTATTCCGCAATGGTATCGGCATCTTCTAAATAAATAACTTCTTCACAGCCAAATAAAACCAGAATCAACAGAAAAAACGATACCACAAAACAGGTTAGACGCCATTTCTTCATAAAAAACCTCCAAGGTACAAATCATATCCATCCGCTATCGGTTATCGGAACGATCGGGGTGGTGTGTATCGTCGGCTTCCTCTACATTAGAGGAAGCACTTATGCCATCAGGATTGCGTTTTTTAATCCACTCATAAAATGCTTTGGTTTTGCGAGGGTATTTGTACTTAAATCCAGCAGGATCCTGGTCATACTCATCCTCATAATGATGCACGCGCTCAATCAACTTTTCTACACTTTTTCGATTTTCCAGGATCTTGGCAAGTTGATCCAATTCCTCTTTGGTGAATAACCATGGGATCATCGGACGCACCATACCCATAAGCACATCCAAAAGTGGTGTTGCAAAAGTCAAGGCTTGACTTGTCAAGTAATTAAGAGGACGATGAAGTTCAAGAAAGAAAATAAAAGCACTGGTCATGCGGCGCCGAACGGCAACAACAGCAAATTTATCCAACAATTGGATATCCCGTTCGGAGAAATTCGATTCATCATTGTCAATATAAAAAGCGTTTTGAAACGCTTCTCGACGCCTTTGCTTTTTCTGCTCAGATGCCATTGTGTTTCGCTTTAAACTCTCGGTAGTACTTTTCAAAACAGGTTTGAACCTCACGTTGTTGTTCTGGGTTATATTTTAAGTACAGTTGCCTAAAATTCTCAAGACGATGGGGGCGAGAAAACTGTGATACAACCAATCCGTCATTAAATACAACATACCGACGGATTTCATTCCAAGATCGAAAGCGCGTAATGCTCAGGAATGTTACTGCTACACCTTTATCCGAGATTTCGTAGCTCGTTGGCAGGAAATACCGTAACATCGCAAGAAATAAAATCAACAAGACTGCAAGCGATACAATAAGATCATTATCCATGGTGAAATACACCACTGCGGCGAAGCTAATCATTATAAAAAGTAATGCTGCAGTTTGCCACCACGGTTTTACTCGCAGTGGGTGATGCCTCCACGTCATTCCGGCATATCCTAGATTCACAGTTCCCCCTCAAGGGTACGTGTCTTAAGTTATTTATTTTTTTCATAAAGTCAAACTTTCATAAAAACAAGGATGAATTTCCTAGGTGAGGTAGAATGTTTACTTACGAGAAACGAAGATAGAGAAAAGAATAAATGAATCATCCCATCCAAACACAATGTTGTGTTTGCTGGATAAATTTCAAACTGATGAAAAGCACAATCACCCTAATTGGTTTTACCTTGTAATTAAAGGGGTGTTGTGCGGCTTCACACGCGACACCCCCAAAAATACACTTATTAGGAAGTACAGGCAGTTACATCACTTTGAAATACATCCCTGCTTGCTCTTGGCTTTGACACCGGACCATTATTTACTTATTATAGAAGTTATAAATTGGATGATATCGAGTACATT
>CAYPZJ010000391.1:0-5044 GCA_964414635.1 uncultured Spirochaetia bacterium | reverse complement strand
GTCCACCCATCGGATGGGACCCTAGCAAATGACAACAATCCCTTTTGACATCTACAACCTTGTCCTATTCAATTGATAGCCACATACGCGATTCAACCTTTTACCAAGAATGGGTTTTCCCATTCCGCACCCACTCCTCCGTCCCCTTTCTCCACGAGGAGAAAGGGGAGAAGAATGGAAACCTCTAAAACCCTCTATCAATCAAATAGCTTGACGGAGGCTTCTGCCGTACCATTGAATGACCGGAACCCCATCAAGCGGTCCTTTTTTGCACAATGAATTAAAGGATGCATAAAAAGCTGCACGCCTCTCTTTATATATTAATCAATTTTAGGGTATTTGACAAGATTTTTAGGTATTATAGATTTCTTATAGTTGTTTAATGTGCATATACACTTACTCACAAGTTCGTCAGAACTAGTCTTTTTTATTATTATTCGGGTGTATTTTTTATCAACATTGGATTGTATAACACCCTATGCGGTGGGTTCCCCAATGAGAACGTAGGGTAGCTTATGAATAATAAATCACCATCTGGAACTCCACAACGACGTACCGGTTCCATACTTATTTTAATTGGGATTCTGATTGCTCTCCTGGGCTTAGGAATGCGTGGGTATGGAATCTTTCTTTTTTTTGGACTCAGTTTTGGTGTTCTGATAATTATCCTAGGAATCACATTGGTTTTTAGATCAACTCGCCCGGGACCTTCGGTAGCATATCCTAGTTCCAAGGAATTACCACGAATACGGGAACCCGAACAGCGCATTATCAACGCCATGTATGAAAATAACGGGATTCTGACCGTTATTGAGGCATCCCGTCGCACGCAAATGAGCACAACAAAATGTGAGCGCATCCTCCAAAAACTAGCTAAAAAGAACTACATTCAAATGATGTGGGACGAACACACCGGTATTATGGAATATGCATTGGGAAAGGAATCAGAACAACCATCCGAATCGATCGAGCGGATGGAATAATTCGTGGATTTAATAGGAAGGGCGTTAGAAACTGATTGTCAGATTACTCAGAAACCCAAAATCCCGATTATAGCGGTTAGGGAATAGCACTCCAATATCCAAAGAGAGCATACCAAATAGAATCGTAGAAATCCCTGCCGTAAAACGATTGGTGCTAAAACCTGCCATCAACCAAATACCATATTGATACTTACTTGATAACAACCCTTTCTTCGACTGAAATTCCTCAATATCCGGCGGGGCTTCATCCTCATCGGAAAGCACATCTTTAAAAATATCTTCTGGTAAATCTTCAAACCCCGGATCGGCACCATACTTTGCCCGGGCAACAATTTTAAAATACCCACCGATATGAAATTTGATGAGATCCTCGGTCAGCAGATTTTTATCAATCTGTAGTGCAACCCGTCCCCAATCCATATTACTGGTTGCAATGGATATTTTCAAGGTGGGATTTGCCATACGAGTAGAACCGGAAGCCGAATTATGACTTATCATAATGTCATAAACAGAGGCTCCGATATCAATAAAAGGGATAATTTTAGGAAGAATTACTCCCACATCCAACCCCACGTTTATCGTTTGATGGGCACCAAATAGTTCATGCACATATTTGATATTTCCCCCAATCAAAGTTCCCCCCTCATCATCCGCTCCGCCGAGACGAATGGCAAACGTCCCCATTCCCATAATACCATGATTTTGCAAAGATCCAAGCACAGTACCGGAACTATCGCGCTCATTAAAATTTTTTCTTACGGTATTATAAGCCACAGCAATTCCAATAGCCACATTTTTATCTTCACCCAACCGTGGAAGTGTAAATCCGAGATAACCCAGGTGATTTTGCTTCGCCATGAAATGGTATCCCGTTGCAATATTTACAAATTTTAGACTCGCAATCCCCGCTGGATTCGCAAAAGCAGCAAATGGGTCGTTTGCAGTAGCAGTAGATGCTCCACCCATACAAGCATTTACTACACCATAATTATATTTAGTAATATTGGGAGACCCAAAATAGAATCCATCTTCCTCCGCAAATACCAAAGCATTCACTCCCAACAACGTATACAACAAAATCAATCCGAGTAAAAATCGTGTGCGCATCTTCAGACTCCCTGTTAATTCACCATCAATGTGCATTCGGAGGTACTCACGGTTGAAGCCACTACATCTCCGGTGGCTTCAATTGCAACAACGCGGACTTTTGCATGGTAGATCCCTGGCATTACTACGGTTCCCAAATCATTTTTTCCATCCCACTGTAATGTAATATCAACCGTAGAAGCCGTAGGATCCGCAAATGTATGCTCACGACTGATATACCGTACCACATCATCTTTCAAAGTGAGAATCGTCACTTCCATTACTACACGCTCAACTTCATCGGTGTTTTCATACCCAATGTTAAATTTTGTAGATTCTCCATCCGTTGGTGAAAAAGGATTTGGATAATTATAAAAGGTTGATATCCCTACGTGCTCTTCCGTACAGGTTAATATGGTCAAACCCATACCCATTATTATTAATATAAAGAGAAGTGGTATTAGCTGTGGTTTCCCACATAGGTTCCACTGATTCATTCGCATAGGTTGCCTCATTTCTCAGCCGAATCGATCGGTAATATCTTTTACAAACACCACAAACCGTAAGAATCCAATCCATAAAAAAAAATCAATCCAACCGTCGTTTCCGCTACTCCCGTTGAAAATCCAATGCTTCCATCCGTCGACGCGCATCCCGATTGGTTGGATCCAATTCAACGGCTTGTCTAAATTGGGTATAGGCATCTTGGTATAATTCTAACTCCAAGGATACCAGACCCAGATAATAATACGCATCTGCTAGGGTATCATCTAAATTCAAAGCCGCTGTCAGCTCTTCTTTTGCATCTACATAATTCCCAATATGATAAAATCCAATCCCTCGATTCAAATAGTGTATAGGATTCTCCGGTTCCAATTTTTTTGCCACAAAGAAATCGGCTATCGCAGCTTCCCAATGTTCCTGCTGTAAGAAAAGCGAACCCCTCCGGTAGTAAGCCGTAGGATCATCCGGAAGAAGTAAAACTACCTGAGTGTAATCCATAATAGCATCCTTAATATGTCCCACTTCTTCAAGCAACCGTGCACGAAGCTGATACCCTTTTGTTAAATCAGGATTGATACGCAACGCATTATTTAAATCAATAATAGCTAGATGCAGCTCGTTTCGTTCCGCATAGATAGTCGCACGCAAATACAGGCGTTCGGGTTGATCAGGTTTCATTTGCAAGGAATGCGAGAGGTAATCTAACGCACGCATCGGTTGATCCCGCTTCATAGCTATTAACCCCAACAAACCTGTTGTTTCTGGATGTTTCGCATCAATTTCATTCACACGTACCAATACTTCTTCCGCACGTTCCCAATCTTCTTTCTCTATATAAACCTTCCCTAATCCCAAATAGGCATCTATCAGCTGGTCATCGTATTCTAGTGCGTGTTGAAATGCACGTTCGGATTCATTCCATTGATTTTGGGTTAGAAAAAGCTGTCCTTGGGTCACATAAAATAATGCATCAACCGTATCGTGCTGTTGGATTTCTTTAAGCAAGGCGTTCGCTTCATCAAATCGTCCTTGGTTGGATAGAACCTGGCAAATGTGCAAGTTTATCTGATATAATAAGGAACCACTTGCCAAGGCTTTGGCTTTTGAATAGTATTGGTTCGCTTTTATATATTTTTCAAATTGTGTTTCATACAAATACCCAAGCATATAAAATAGAAAAGGAGACGACACCCCTGCTTGCTCCCCCCTTTTATAGGCTTCTACACTTTGGCTGTATTGACGTTTCTCAAAATATAAATGTCCTAATTGAATATATAATTCGGAGAGCTGGTGGATACCAATAATTGGTTGAATCGGAACGATCTGATCCATCTTTTGAGATGGCTGTTTCGATAGTTCTAATAAGAGGTCTAACGATTCGTCTCGTTGAATATGAATCGTGGTTGCACCAATTGCTTTTTGAAGCTGCATATCCCATGCCCGAATCATAACGGCAAACCCATATTCTTTATCTTCAATACTCCCTGAAACCAATATATCTCCCCCAAGGGCGCTCATAACTTCCTGACGGCGATTTGAATTGAAAAATACATCCCACTCCCATTCGTTTGCATTCAAAATGGACTGAACTTGCCACCGGGTTGTCACCTGGATTCGTTCGCTTACTGCGCGGATATAAACCGGCAGCAAGGCGGTCAACAAGGGTACAAGCGGATGGGGATTTTGATTTAAATTAAAAAAGGAGCCCACAATAACCATTTTTGGGGAAGATCCTTCCAATAACGCTTTGACATCGGCTTGTTTTTCGATTAATTGAGAAGCTCCCTGGTACAATGCTTCCTGATACGTAACCCCAGGTGTTTCCATTTGTTCCCCGTTGGTACTTGTAGTTCCACACGATGTAACAAGTACACTAATCCAGGACAGAAGGAAGACCCATCGCCACAGGGATGGTGTATGATAAATCATGGTAGCGCTCCCTTATATGGATATCCATTTAACCACGTGCACCTATCCAGATCGGATCAAACCCGATATGTTGTATTAGGGCAGAACACCTTCCCTGTTATTCAGAAGATCAATCCCACCCGTACTTTAAAAATGCCACATCCGGTAATCTCTTAACTCGAAAGGAAGAAATTGGTTTGTATTAATAATCCAGTATAAAAAATAATCAAGTCCCAGAATGTATGCAACCCCAGTCCTATTCAACAGAATCCAATCTTGCTACCATTTAAAAGCCATAGGAAAACGTTCTCGAAACGATGGTTCAATGATTCCCTGATCTGTAATAAATCCTGAAATGTAGCGATGCGGAGTAACATCGAAAGCCGGATTCATTACATTTACTTCGGGTGGTGCGGTATAGGTTCCGGAGCATTTTCGTACTTCATCCGGTTTGCGTTCCTCAATGGGGATTTCGGCGCCGGTGTCAATATTCGGATCAAAGGTGCTTTGGGGAGCTGCAACATAAAAGGGAATTCCAAAGTGCGTTGCGAGAATTGCCAACG
>CAYPZJ010000390.1:0-5078 GCA_964414635.1 uncultured Spirochaetia bacterium | reverse complement strand
AAAAAGCAATCGTGTGGAAAATTCCCTAGTATACTAGTATATATAGTGTCTTATAATAGGAAAAAAAATAAAATCGGTACAAAATTCGCATCCTGCTCTATTTCGTATGTTCAAAAATATCTAGCTTATGTATACTAGGTAGAAGCCGATGGGGGGAATAAACGATGATACGATGGTTGCTCTTAATAAAAAAATACGCGACAAATACGAATAATATAGTATTTTAATAAGGGTGGAAGCACCAATGTTAAACAAACAGCAGATACGTGATTTTCTAACCGAGGATCATCCCTCCGACCGCCCCATCCTAGTAGCTGGGGATGCTATGTTGGATGCGTATTATCATGGAAAAGTAGAGCGTATTTCCCCTGAAGCCCCGGTACCAATTTTCCACAAATCCAACGAGGAAATCGTACTAGGTGGCGCTTGTAATGTCGCTCGGAATATGCGTGTATTTACAAAACAGGTGATCCTCCTATCGGTGACGGGTGATGATAAACGATACAAGCGGTTACAATCGCTTTTACACGATGCTGGAATCCAAGCAGACCTGGTCATTCCCGAGACAGGAAGGGAAACCATTATTAAAACTCGTATTATCGCGAATAATCAACAACAACTGCTTCGCATCGATGAAGAAACTCCTCACGATTGTACGCCACAAAGTATTCAACTCATAAAAGATAGATTAAAAAACCATCTGGAACATCTAACCGGTGTAATCATCGCAGATTACCTTAAGGGATCGTTGCCAACATCCCTGCTACACTTTCTAATAGATGAATGCATTCAACGAAATATTCCTGTGTTGGTTGATTCCAAACATCCCGATTATATGCGATATAGCAATGCAACCCTTCTGAAGCCCAATCGCCAGGAATGCGAACGCTTATTTGGTATTCGTGTCGATCCCACGGATCCCAATTTAAAGAATCGATTAAAAATGATAAAATCCGATATGGGTGTGAAAGAATTGGTAATCACCTTAGGGAAAGGCGGCATCTTGGTTTCAGATAGTAATCACACCCTTACTCATTTAAAGACCCGCACACAACATGTATATGACGTCACTGGAGCAGGTGACGTAGTACTAGCATGGCTAATGCATGGGTATATGCATGGATTGCCTCTTCTGGAAACAGCTATGCTTGCGAATATAGCCGGTACTATTTCTGTGAGTCGATTAGGAACTACTGTTGTTGGCAAAGAAGAAGTACTACGATATATCAACGAGCATGAATTCCAATCCGAATAAATAACGTTGTATGGACAATTAAAATTTTTTCTTGTATGGAATATACTGAAAAAAAATACGGGGTTATAAGTCATCATCCGCCTTCCAGTGTACGGAAAAGCTCGCTATATAAAAAGGTATTCCTCTCTGGCGTCTTTTTCATTACCTTTCGATTCATCGATATTGTTTCCTAATGGAACCTAGGTTCGTGAGGAAACACATCGATTTATGTTTCGATATTGCAGTGTAAAGCAGAAGGGGTACTTACTCTAGTACCGTTTCCTGCATTTAACGAATTGATTGGGATATAGCTGTTATCCCATGAACGATACCATCAATGGAACACAACATAACCGATGCCCATGAAACCGCTTGCCACCAGTGAAAGCCGCCAACGTTTTACGGAAGCGGTTATAGAAACCATCCGAGACGATATCCGTCAATCAGAGGGGAATGAAATTTTCCTGGTGGGGCGCACTAACGAAAATAATGTGATAACGGAGATTCATATTTGTGCACGAGGAACGATTTCCGAAGTGCCCATTATTTTTGATGAAGCGTATCGGGGTGACGTGGTTATTCATAATCACCCTTCTGGTCAGTTAACACCCTCCCCAGAAGATTTAAATATTGCTTCCCATTTGGGAAATCAGGGGATTGGTTTTTATATTATTGATAATTCGGTAGAACGGGTGTATGCTGCGGTTGAACCGGTAACCATCCCTCAGAAAGGCAAAATCGATGTGGATAAAGCCACCGGTTGGATCAAACCGGGGGGTTTAATATCTCAACATCTTCGTTCGTATGAATACCGATCCTGTCAAGAAACCATGATTAAAGAAGTGGTGCAGGCTTACAATCACAATCAAATCGCTATGATAGAAGCGGGGACTGGTACGGGCAAATCCCTTGCCTACCTTATCCCATCCCTTTTGTGGGCAACACAAAACCGAGAGCGTGTGGTGATTTCCACCAATACGATTAATCTCCAGGAACAAATTTTTCGTAAGGATATCCCATTCCTTCAAGATTTATTCTCCGAAGCGTTGAATGTGGTACTTGTAAAGGGAGCGCACAACTATTTATGTTTGCAGCGATTTCATCGAGTGAAGCGAGATAGAGCCCACGATCTGATTCCTTCCGCCGAGACGACCTTCATAAAAGATGTGGAACAGTACATTGAACACACAGCGGACGAAGGAACCCGTAGCGAATTCGCTGTCCTACCTGCTTTGGATTTATGGGATGAAATCTGCGTGGATACGGATGCGTGTACAAAAACCAAATGCCGGTATTATAAAGAATGTTTTTTCTTTCGCGCACGGAACAAGATGGTGAAAGCCGATTTACTCGTGGTAAACCATCACTTATTGTGCAGCGATCTGGCAATTCGTCAGGAAGTGGATAATTATAACATGGTAGCCGTACTTCCAAAATACGAGCGTGTGATTATTGATGAAGCGCATAACCTGGAAGATTCCGCAACTAGTTTTTTTGGAAGTCAACTCACTCGATATGGGATGAAACGGGTTTTGGCACGTAAATATATGGTCGATATGCGCGCTGCGAAAGAACGAGGGATGTTGGTATTGTTTATAAAGCATCTGTATGAAGCCAACATGACCCAGCCTCATAAGGCGATTGAAAATCTGTTGGAACATTTGGAAGGAAAAGTAAAACCAGAACTCCAGCTGCTTCCCGAGAGAATTGATCGTTTGTTTGATTTGGTTTTTCCATGGGTGGTTGAAAAAATCGGATATAAAAAGGAATCGCTTGCGTTTCGTATTAAACCAGCGAATCCAGCCACCCATTTTCCCCAACAAATATTGGAAGAAGGAAAACGCTTGGCAACTGCGCTTAAATTTTGTGCTGATAAACTCCACCAAGTGGATGATTATTTTGACCAGTTACCAAACGTTCTTCAGGAAATGTATGAATCGGAACGTTTGGAAATCCGTTCCTTTGGAGATAAGCTGGATACATTTTCTGGGAATCTAAATACGTTTTTATCCGCATCGAACAAAGAATTGGTATACTGGATCGAAATCTCCAATCCTTCCAATCCGAATGTAATCCGGTTAAACTACTGCCCGTTGGATCTATCCCAGATTCTTTCTGATGCGCTGTTTGATAAAATGGAAACGGTGGTGATGACATCTGCTACGCTTTCCACCAACAAAACCTTCCATTTTATGGTGAATCGGTTAGGGTTGGATCGAACCAATAAAGAATGGACAACCCAGCTGCTCCCTTCTCCATTTAATTATAAAGAACAAATGGCTATCGTTATCGCAGAAGATATGCCCGAACCATCCACATCCCAGTATAATGAAGCAGTTATGTACTATATCGAGGAAATAGTACGGGTAACAGGGGGGAGTACGTTTGTTTTGTTTACCTCATATGGTCTTTTAAAGCAATGCTATCACTATTTAAGTGAGCGTATCTCCGAAAGTAATATTACGTTGTTTCGCCAGGGAGAAATGGATCGGCATCGGTTGTTGGAAAAATATAAACAGGTGGGGAATGGCGTCTTACTCGGTACGGATAGCTTCTGGCAAGGAGTGGATGTACCTGGGGATTTACTCCGGTGCGTGATTCTCGCTCGATTGCCGTTTCGGGTTCCTACTGAACCCATTCAAGAAGCCCGGGTAGAATTTTTAGAAGAACAGGGCAGAAATTCCTTTATGGAGTATTCCGTTCCCCAAGCAGTAATAAAATTTAAACAGGGATTTGGACGGTTAATCCGTTCGACTACCGATGAAGGTGTTGTTGTTTGTCTAGACAAACGTCTCATAACGAAGTCCTATGGGACATATTTTCTGAATTCCCTTCCGGAGTGCAATCATGAAATCGGCGCTATGGAGGATGTATTATCTACCATTCGTCAATATTTTTAACGCTTGGGATGCTCTCATGGAACCACGTCATCTGGTAGCAAGTTCAGCACTTGTATTTGAAGGGATAGAATATGGTTGCCGAACGAAGAATGAGTTTTAAGCCAGGATTCAGTATGGATGTTTCTTCTCTTAGCTCCCTTTGGAATCGATACTATCCTTATATCATCATCGGGATTGTCACCCTGATTCTTGCCACTCTCTTTCTGGTTTCCATGTTGTATCACACCGGGGGAACGCTGGCATGTCCTATTGATGATACCTATATTCATTTTAATTATGGAAAGCAATTAGCGTCGGGTTCTTTTTTTTCGTACAATGCGGACGACCCCATGACGACGGGAGCAACCTCCATGCTCTGGTCTGGGATCATGGGAATAGGATACGCGCTGGGGTTCCAGGGTGATTGGATTATTTTGTTTGCATTTCTTTTAAATACCCTATGCTTGTATATTTATGGAATCTTTCTATTTCGATTGGTTCAATTGATTTTCAACCATCCCGTGCTTTCGTTGTTAGCATCGATAAGCATTCTGGCAGAGGGAAGAGTGCTCTGGGGTTTTTTTAGTGGGATGGAAATTGGATTGTACCATGTAGCGCTTGTTGCTTCGTTATATTATTTTGGGTGTCTTCAACAGGCTGGTCCTTCCGCAACAATTAAACCCCTTTCTGTTGTATTATGCTTGTTGGTACTTATTCGTCCGGAGGGAATGTTTTTATATGGTGTCTTGATGCTGGTTCTACTTATATGGCAGGGAGTTATCGTTCGGTTTCGAGTACGGAAACCCGATTCAGCGAAGCTGGTTCTAAAACAGATGGCATCCTATCGGGATTGGTTTGTATTGGGAATCCCCCTCCTGTTTTTTATAATTCAGTATCTCATTGTTTTTCTTGGTTCAGGAAGCTTCTCTCAATCTGGGATGCGTACCAAATCTCATTTGTTTATA
>CAYPZJ010000389.1:0-5080 GCA_964414635.1 uncultured Spirochaetia bacterium | reverse complement strand
GTAGCTCATAAAGTGGATTCGATGGGTATTGGTCCGCTTTAGCAGCAGGTCGTATAGAGGTTAATGAATGGCGTTCCATACTTCTATTGGTGATTAATTCAAATGCAGATTGTACAACTATGGGAATTAACTGACGCAAGGTGTGGGGAGTTGTAATATAGGTTCCATCTAATTCCACAATATGCGGATGTGGTTGATTTAGTACTTCTGCGGTTTGTTTGGGTGTTTCTAAGTTCGGATCCTTGCTTAATACCTGGTCTAGCATTTGGGTGAAACCAACCAATTTATCTTTATGATAAAAAAGCGAGTTGGCACGAATGTCAACCATCGCTTCTGGAACAAATTGACTATCCCAAAATAAGATGGGGGTTTGGTTGAATCCATCTGTTTGATGAATCGGTGGATAGATTGGATTGAGATAGGCGCGGTGGATAGAATAGTAGGTCGAGATTCCCAACCGTTGTGCAATAAATGATCCAATATGATATGGCCCACATTGTAATTCATGGGCTGGTCGGAGCAAATGTAGCGGATACAACAAATCTCGATCGATGTTCTCAAAAAAGCAAAGGGTATTCATGACTAATCCTTCTTAATA
This sequence comes from uncultured Spirochaetia bacterium, assembly GCA_964414635.1. Lineage (GTDB taxonomy): Bacteria > Spirochaetota > UBA6919 > CAYPZJ01 > CAYPZJ01 > CAYPZJ01. The sequence continues at coordinate 4,482 of CAYPZJ010000389.1, read as the reverse complement.
GATATGTGCGGTGGGAGCCATTCAGCCCTAATTGAAACCTACTAAAATTCTACAAGAAAGCAATCGATAACCATAAAGCGACAAGACTGATAATACGCATCCATTCTAAGGTATGCCCCAAAAAAAATATATGCGTGCTATTACGAACCAAGTAAAGCAATCATCGGTTGAAATAGAGATTGATTCGCCGCTTTGCTTCTCGAAAAGTTGTTTTTCATATAATAATATTGGAAGACATCTAACGTACATATTCAAAACGAGATAGAAATAAATGGTTTATTTATTTGCTTGTTTTTAGAAAATTTGTTTGGTTTTTTCTCTGTCGCAGTTATCTTATTATAGTAGAAGGGAAAGATCGTCAGTTTATTGTATCAAGGAGCCGATAAACATCGTATCAAACTAGAGGAGTAAGCATAAAGATGCGCAAAGTAATCATACTCTTTACCTTAATCCTAATGGTGTTTCTATCTGCTTTTGATACCACCTTGATTTCAGCTGAATCGTTTGGAATCCCCCTAATTGTCCGAGTACAGGCGGAACGCGGGTCGGTTATGGCGGTTAGGGACGGTGAAATCATGCAATTATCGTATCGAGATAATCCACTTCTTACCCAAGGTGATATGGTGATTACCGGACCCGATGCCAAAGCATTTGTAACGCTTTATGATGTGGTTTCAGCGTTGGGACCTGCCGAGCATCGGTTTCGATCCCAGCTGGTGTTGGGTGGAAATACGACAATTGTTTTAGATCGATTAACGTTTGAGCGAACCCGTGTGGAACTCCACCAAGGCGCCTTATATTCGAATATTGGGGTGATAGGTGAAACTGACTATCGAATTCACACCCCGCTTGCAACAGCAGGTGTACGGGGAACAGAATTTGAAATGGAATATGTTCCTCCAAAAAGGGGAGAGGAACGTGTGGATGTACGTGTTATTCGTGGTCAAGTTCATTTGATATCCCATACCGAGGTAAGTGGTGAAGGAGTTGGGCAGAAAATGTTGGATGATTCTGAAAATCCAAACGCCCAAGTAATACCAGGAACGGGGATTATCGTAAAATAAGAAACCACGAGCAACAAAGGAACCTCTAATGGATGCTCGTTTTGGAAAAAACTGTTTTGTACCAAATGTACCTTCAATCGTTATTGCCTTATTTTTTTTAGGCTGTCTTGGCTTGGTTAGTTGTGATAAATCAAATCTTACGGTTCTACCTGTCTATTATACTTTTATCAACCTAACAGGACCTTCAGAAACGGAACTAACCGGAATCCCAACATTGGAATGGACTGCTAGCGGGATGATTAATGGATTTCAAGTAATGATTTCTGATTCATCCAAACAATTGGCATCCAATGACAATTCTACGGTAGTCGGTGAAATAATAACCACCGCAGGTGAAATTGAGGATGAAGCCTTTTCATTTGTTCCTGGGACGGATGTAAATTTATCGGGAGAGGAATATTTCTGGAAAGTCCGAGCATACAATGAGTTCCGCTATTTTTATAGTGAGAGTCGTCGTTTCTTTACTAATGATATTACTGAACCAACAATAACCGAATCAAATTTGGGTTGGGATGCAAGTACCTGTTCACCAGCAACGATTCCTCATCAATCGTATACTTTTGGGGGACTTATCCAGGAAAATTTTTCCATTGCTGAAACTGCAATCTACATAAATGATACGAATGTTGGTTCTTTAACATTGACGCAGGATGAAACGGATCCAACGCAATATACTTGGTCGTTTGTGTATGATTTTTACCCCCTTAATATGGGAACCCACGATGTACTGATCGAAGTGACGGATTCCTCTCAGAATAAGGGGGAATTGCGTTGTCAAGTTGTGATTGAAGAGTTTTATGATACCTTTTCTGATTCAACCATCAGCGATAGATGGAATATTGTTCACACCGATGGAGATGGAAGTGTTGTTGAAATAAGTAACGTAATGAAAATCAACAATGGAAGCCAAGGGGGGGATTTTTTCGGAACAGAAAATAGTGGGTCTATTGTTTATTATGAATTACCTAATGAAAACTTTGAAGCCACGGTTCATGTTAATGCCCTAACTGCGTTTAATTTTAGCGCCGTTTTTGGTATATTCTGTGATGCAACCGATTTGGATACGGAAAATTATATAATTCAAAGTGATTGTTGTGGTGTGCCAACCGGCTATGAGTCATGGGGGATCATAAGTCGGTATAGTGACGGCAGTGTTCCTGATTGGGATGACGCCGCCACCCCCATTACGCTTAAGAACAATTTCTATTTAAAGATTGCACGTTATAATAACAAATATGGATTTTTTTATTCCACGGATGGTAGTACATTTCAGCAATTTAATGGGAGTGTACAGAATATTACCTGTAATTGTACAGGTGGGATGAAACATCTTGGGTTGCTTTCAGGTGCTTCTTCCGTTGTTAATGTACAGGTTCTGTTTAATTCGGTACATATTACTACCTCTATATCTTCCTCCATTCAAACGATGATGGGTGGATAACCTACCGATTTATAGTTCAACTTGAATTGATACGAATCGAAACACTTCAAATCCTAAGATATCAGTAATTCCTAATGCTACTATTTGAGGAGTAGATGTGGTTAATGATAATTTAAGGGGATTGTCTTTGGATATGATGGTATTCAAAAGGGATTGTCGTTTGGAGATGTGGATCGCTGGGGGTACAAAGTTTTCATCTAGAATGAATTCCTCCAAGGTATGAGGTGCCTGGTTGTGTATTTTCTCGATTTGTGAATGAATCGTGCGATCCAAACTACTGTAATCCATTTCTAAGTGGGTAATGTGTAAATTTATGGATCCTGGCTGAGAACGAATTATTTTATAATGTAGATCAAAAGTTGGGATGGGACTATAATCGCAGAGTAATTGATGCAAAGTGTTTGCTTCTGAAACCGATTCCCTTTGTTTTCGATTTTTTGGTGGATAAAATATTCTCCAATCCAGGTGAAGGCGATTGGATTCAATTTCTGAAAAATAGATCTGTTCTATATCGTTTTGGACACCGGCTTCGTACCAATGCCCCAAAAAATAGATTGTAACCGGTTGTTTCTGTTGGGATAAAACATATTGGATGCACGTTTTAGCATGATCTCGAGTAATATATCCAGGTGGAAGTGGTTTATAGGTGAATATGTATCTATTTGAAGGTTGATGCTCCCATTGAACTAATTCTAGAATGTGGTTTGATTGGGGAGTGGGTTGACAAACGGATAGAACATAGCTGGTATTGGTTTCGTTATAAAAGCAGGACTTGATTAGCTGAATATTGTGCGGATTTGATTCTATACCGAGCCAGTTTCGCTTTAATCGATGTGCAGCAATGAGAGAGGTTCCTGAGCCGGCAAAGAAATCCCCAACCAAATCCCCGGGTTTTGAACTAAGATCTATAATCCGTTCCAACAATCCTAACGGTTTTTGAGTAGCAAACCCCGTAGATTCAGAGGACCAGCTTCCTAGGTTCCATACTGCTTGATCGGTCCAGATGGATTGGGGAATCATACCCTCCATTTCATCCAGATACCGTTTATAGCGGGGAAATCCATTCTTTGTATAAAAGATGCGATCCTGGTTATCCAATTGTGCCATCTCGTCTTGAGAGTAGCGCCATCCCCGGTTTTGGCTTGGATAGATTCCTTTCCACGGATAATAATTGGATGGGGTTCTGGATGGAACACTTAAATCCTCCGATTTAAATCATCTTCCATCAGGATCGGTGTATTTAAAGTAACGTTGGATATAATCGTTATCATAGGGGATCCGATATGCTTTATTCCAGTAGCGCTTGGAATCATATTTTGCATAATGAAAGATGACTTGATGGATATTCCCACACCGTCTGGCGTTGTTATGGGAGGATGTACTTTTCCAGATGATTTCATTCACCAAGTTTTCTGGCTCGAAGATTTCATCCAGTAAAACTTTCACATAATGCCCTACGTGGTAATCAAGATGGAGATACAGACTTCCAGAATCATGCAGCAGTCGACGAGCAAGCAATAGCCGTGGATGGAGCATGGAGAGATACGAATCGATTCCTTCTTTCCATTGATCCATATAGGCTAAGCGAGTAAGTGGATGAGTGGATTTCCCACTTTGGGTTTTACTCTGGGGTTTGGTGAAATAATACTGTGTAGCAGTATCAAACGAGGGATCCATATAAATAATCGTGAATCGTTCATACCAGTCATTGCTCATCAGATGCTTCATAACCTGCAGATTATCTCCCAAAATGAGATGCTGCGTGGAATGATTTTGGTCATGCGAAAGTGGAGGAATGGTATCCATAAACTGGTTGGTGTATAACTGTATATGATTGGTTGTGGGAAGGTTATGTGATTTTTGCTGCCATTCTATGCGCGCCATGAAAACTTATTCCTCAGTAACATGTTCATCCGAGAATTCGGGTGCGAATTTTGGGCAATTTTTATGTTTTTTAAGATACTTGGGGTAGTGACC
>CAYPZJ010000388.1:0-5081 GCA_964414635.1 uncultured Spirochaetia bacterium | reverse complement strand
GTGAAAGAATTTCTGAAATTCGGAAAGCGGATTACCATTCCAATAATCTATTATAGTATCGGTACATTTGTTGATAAATATTATAACGTTAACTGTTTTATATTATTACTAATTGCATAATAGTTGTCCTTAAAAAAATGTATTATATATTATTATTATTCGTAGCTTATTTAACAGCACAGGGTGCGAAATTAAACAATGGTAGATTCCTGTTGATGATTAAATGCTGTTCCATCCTATTATTACGATGGTTAAAACCATCGTTTATCATCCCAAAACCGACCTTCGTCGGTTTCAATCATTTTAGTCGACGTAGGTCGACTTGGGGATGATAGCCGATGAATTCATTCATCGATAGTGGGAATTACCATTTTTTGAACTCCCACCCGTTGACGATTCCTAATTTCTTAAGTATATTTTACTCTAGTATTCAGGTACGGTGTAGTAAGCCATTGTAAAGGTACACATCCCATAATCCCTGATGCGTAGCAAGTGAACGAGTTGACAGAGGAATTATCATGGCAAAGAAAAGTAAAGAAAATAGAATCCAGGTTATTCTAGAGTGTACAGAAGCCCGAGAAAAAGGATTGACCCCTTCCCGTTACCATACCACAAAGAATAAAAAGAACACGACCGGACGAATTGAATTGAAAAAATATAATCCTTTTCTAAGGAAACATACACTCCACCGAGAGATCAAGAAATAATCGAGTCCATCTGAAAAGAGTGTTCAGCATATCCTTTTTCATCTAATCTCCCACTTTATTCTTGCAGATCAAACGAGGTTGAGAGTTTCATTCCGTCCACTTCGATAATGCGTCCCATATACAATCGAGTTCGCTGATTTAAAGGAAAGGTATCTGTTTTGGCTAACAAGGTTCCTTGATCAACCGCTTGTCCTTCTTGTACAAACAAAAAATGTTGATCTAAATACCCCAAGTAAATCCACTCCTCCGGTGATGATGCATACGTTTTTATTAGGATATAAGTGGGTTGGTCGTGATTTTGTAATCCTTCTACGGGTAGTGCATCCGTATGAATTTCTTCAACTATTCCAGCCACGGGAGATTGAACGTATATCCAAGGTTGATCCGAACGAAATGCAAAGATTTTAACATAACGAAAGGTTCCATCCAAATATGAATCGTACCCCCGGGGTATGATTCGGTACTCTTCTCCTTGAAAGGGTAGATGTATCAATGGTGGAATCTGATAGATTTCCCTCCGAAACCGTTGGTAACAATTGGTATCAAAAAGCTGTAGATACCGACGGGCATGATGCATATCCCCCTCAATAAAAGCAATCAGAGCCCCTTCCAAATAATTCTGGGGTTGCATCCGATTTTGGGAAAGCGCTTCATGTATGCGATGTTTATAGGTTGGAAGATAAAACGTACTTGGATCTATGGTTAAAAAAAACAAGCGATGTACCATCTCTGAAAATTGGATCCGTGCTCGCAAGGTTGCGGAGATATTCACCTTGGGTTTAAATAGAATTCGATTACATACGATATCCCCTTGAACAGGTACCTGCGTCGGGTGATGGGAAAAACGATGATCTTTATATTGGATCAACCCACGAAACTGCGCTGGCATGGACGTTAATTCGCCATCTTCATACTCCATTAACCGATAATCCAAATGGGGGGCAGTACTGGGTCCACTATTTCCCGCATATCCAAGCAGTTCTCCCCGTGCGACTTCCTGCCCAACCTCCACGACAATTCCTTTCTGCATCAGATGATAAATCCGTGAGTACTCTCCATTCCCATGATCAATCGTTATTCGATTGGCAGGATGATCCCTCACTAATACGCCCGGTGTCTCATCTGGAGAGTTCCGTACTATATCAATGACTACACCTGGTGCGGGAGCATAAACCTCCGCTTTGTACGTGTAATAATTTTCCAATCCTAGAATCGTATCCGTTGTGGAATTGCCTTCCACATCCACCCGTACAAAATCCCATGCATATTTGGCTTTACCCTGATGACTAAAACCACCATCATTCCCTTGGGATACCCGCCAAAATCCTTTAAACGGCAAATCAATGGGTGTTTGATTACGTGGAGGATCTACATCATCATCTGCAGAATAAAGTAACGTATATTGAGATGATAGGAGCAATCCACTACAAATAACCACCCCAAACCATATCAGACTTATGATTCGGGGAATAATTCGGTCTAATGGTACACGAGCCAACTTCATCGTTCATCAACCCTTATTCGTAGGGGCATTTAGTTTCCTGGAACTTTCCACCGATTTAGAATATATAACAAATCGTCCTTGGTAGTGAGTTCCAGAAATGCTTCCGAGTGTATCTTACTTCCATCTGGTGCAAGTAGTATCAACTGCGGCGTCACTGGTTCTTTAAACACCGCAAAGTCATACGGAGCGGGTTTAATTTTGGTAAAAAATTGAAGTGGGCTGAGGCTTCTACTTTGGTAGCGAATCTTCTTAACGGTGTGAATGTCCAAAAACTGAACTATGAAACTAGTATCAAGCTGCTTTTGGATCTCGGGATTCGAATCGAGGACGGAACGAAACTCCTGTGAACTGCCTTGATGCTGTTGAATCAAGAACAATGCAACGAGTTTCGTTTCTGTTTGGGCTTTCCGAAAGGAAGTATCCATATTAATGTAAGCGGATGGAGGCGACCCAAGATGGCAGGAATTAGCACCAATGCAACAACCAATTATTAGGATAGGTAGAATCAATCGGGGGAATCTTGTTTGTATGGGATTAATATCGGGATGGGACATCAGAATCCCCAAATAATGGGCTAGCTTTCAATTCACCAATGATAATACGTAGGTTGCGGATAATTTCTTGGAAGTTTTCACCCACATCATCTCGGTTAATAATACTACCTAACACGGTGGAATCTTCTCGAAGGGCTTCATTCAGTTTAATAATAATCAGATCCAGCTTTTCAACTACTGGATTGATTGTGTGAATCAAGTCATTCATCTCAATAATAAGTTCATCCGCACTGGTACCGAGCTTCGCAACAACCGCTCGTGCATCCCCAGCTATGGCATTTACACCATTGGGACCTTCAAACACCTCTTCCACCTTCTCCTTACCCAGATCCATCACCTCGTTTAATTTACCTTCGACATTATCCAATTTCTCTTTTAAATGAGCCAGCAAATCAACCCCTTCATCGGTCAACTTCTGTAATGCTTCATCCCCATGCTCGAGAAATTGATTGAGGTTTCCACTAATTCCTCCTAATACATTCTCCACATGTTCAATAACCGTAGCAATTTGTTGGATCGTACGTCTGATTTCGGGAACATCGATGGTATTCAGCACTTGCTCTGCCTTATACATAATTCGCTTTGCACTTTCACCAATCACATTCGCTGTATGCGTAAAATGCTTCACATCCTCGATGATAGGTTGAAGCATCTCGTTTTCCCCTTTAAGAGAACCGGTGACAGTCCGAACCGCTTCCCGAGCATCGGTAATCAACCCATCAATATTCGCAATAAGACCAATTGCTTCATCGGTACCGGTTTCACGTAGCGCATCATTGACCATGCTAACCGTCCCTTTAATCTCTCCAATGAGATCTTGGGCATCTACAAATATTTTATCCAGGCTCCAAGGGGACACTCCTTTTATTACCGACCCTTCCTCCAAACGTGTTCCCGCCTCCTCGCCAGGTTCTAAATAAATGTATTTTTCACCTAATAATCCCGCAGTTTGTACTGAAAATTTGGTTGTATCGGTTACTGAAATATCATCTTTTACCTGAATATACACCCAGGATCGATTCCCCGCTGGTTCCATGCGTTCTACGTACCCACATTTGATCCCCCCCGCAAATCGGACGTGGGAACCCTCCCACAGATCCCCAACAAAATCGAATTCCAAAATATATTCTCGATATCCTGCCGAAAACGCGCTTTTTTCGATATACATATACGTGAAAAACGCACCAACCAGCCCGATGGTGAAAAGAACCCCTACTTTGATCTCGTTTTGTCGTTGTATGGTCATGAAAGACTACTTTATGAGTTCATCCATTCCATAGATAAACTCGCGTACGTGTGGATTCTCCGTTGTTCGTATTTCATCGGGTGTTCCAACAAAAATAATTTGCCCATTATAGAGCATCGCAATGCGATTGCCTATTTTGTAAGCACTTTTCATATCATGGGTAACCACAACGGAGGTTACGTTCAATTCCTTCTGTAGTTTTAATATCAATTCATTAATGATATCAGCCATGATAGGATCAATACCCGTTGTAGGCTCATCATAAAAAATAATACGGGGATTTGTAGCAATAGCACGAGCCAATCCAACCCGTTTTGCCATCCCCACACTCAATTCTCCAGGAAGTTTATCCTGAATCCCTCGTATCCCAAGCATCTCCAATTTCTCCCGAACAATCGCCCGGGCTTGTTCCTTGGCGATTTTTTTTCGACGAGTAAGTAAAAATCCAACATTTTCCTCTATTGTTAAAGAGTCAAATAAGGCTCCTCCCTGAAACAACACGCCCATATCCTCACGAAGGGCTTGGAGTGCTTTTGGATTTATTTTATTTATATTCTTGCCAAGCACCTCGATAATTCCACTCAATGGACTCATTAAGCCAATCATATGCTTGAGAAGAACTGATTTTCCTACACCGCTCCCTCCGATGATAACCATGGTCTCACCTTCATAGATTTTCAAATCCACACCGGTATGAACTGTTTTACCCGATATTTCCGTATGAAGGTTTTCAATGTTAATCACCACATTCTTAGAAGGAGCGGTTGGAATCATTTATATTCTATGTTTCAGCCGGTTACACCATTTCAATCGCGGTAGCAACCGCCCCACCCCCTCCTAGACACAGGGTGGCTAGTCCTTTTTTCAATCCCCGATCTTTCAATGCATAAATCAGGGTTGCCATCACACGGGTACCAGAAGCGCCAATAGGATGACCTAAAGCAATCGCACCACCATTTACATTGACTCGAGCGGGATCCCATTCCAACCCGCGCTGATTTGCGATACATTGGGCGGAAAATGCTTCATTGGCTTCAATTAAATCAAAATCGTTGATACTCATATTCGCT
>CAYPZJ010000387.1:0-5087 GCA_964414635.1 uncultured Spirochaetia bacterium | reverse complement strand
GAATACGGTACGCTTGTGTGATTAGAGGTAGGACATACGTATCTTCAAGACGCAGTAGTGCCAATACTTGCTCTGGGGTCAGTCCTCCCCCCGCTAAAACAAAATCCGCCCATTCAGACAGTTGATTGATTTTAAAAGGCTCCATAGCCATCCTTTCTTGGTTGGGATACGTTTGTGGGCTCATCCATTACTGGTTTTCTTGTATTGTTGGGTAAAAGGCGATGCGAGAAATGATGAATAAATTTCCAATCGGAGTTCATCGGATGCAGTTCCTGTTGTTCCGTTTGTTCCTAGATTTACAAAACCAGGTAGGGTGACATCCTCAAGAATAATGGTTTGATCTTCCAGTGTATAGGGATGTTCCACCAGTTCCCATTGCTGCTCCTGAATTTCCTCGACTTGGAATGTTTGCATATCAACAACCGGCGTTGTATTCGTTAGTGTCATACTCAGTTTCTGGAAGGGATGAATGGTTAACTCCCCCGTCACATCAATAAGAGAATACATCGCTCCTAATGCCCGAAAAGCTATTCGGTACCGGGACAAGGTGTATGTTCCTTCGAGAGAAAGGGTAGAATTATCCAAAGTAGGTGGACTCACACCATCCCGTACAAAAACATTCTTATATAATTGAATCCCATCCACTGCATAGGAGAAGTCCTCGAAATTAGTAACCGTAACTTCCGTATTGTTGGGTAGTGGAAGATTTAGAAGTTCGGGCAGGGTCCCAACATTTATTGTATTTTTTGATTCCAATCGGATAAATCGTACTGAAAAATAAAATTTTCCTTCTTCCAATTGGGTTCCAGAAGGATCCGGGTCATCTACATCGAACAAATCAAACAGGGAAAACGTATTGGATGCTGCTGCACCCGATAATTCCCTTTCATACGTGCTATTTCCACTATACACAATGAATTCTGATCCATTTGAAATATCGGTACGGCTCCAGGAACCCAAAATAATATGCGTCCCCAGTGATTCGGGTGTTGAAACACACCCCAGGATTGCGAAACACGCTATCATTCCAATGAGACAACCGATTTTCATTCCCATACTATTGTTAAATATAACACGAATTCAACTTGAAATAAAGTCTCTTGCTGTTCTTGAATGCGATTTTTTGTTTCGGGTTTATTTTTCTTGAACTTGAATGGGTTATTGCGCAAAAATAAGTGGGAGGGGACAAACGAATGATTTCTCAGTATCTATGTGTGTCATTGGTTTCTCGCCTGTCCCATAAGGAACCCTAAAGGATGTAGCTACGATGTTATCAAATTGGCAACCCTATCCTCTATGGCAAGGTGTGATACAGCACTGTAGCGCAGAATTGTTGAGACTAAAACCATACTTTTTAGATTCCAATCTGAGAGCCAAAATGAGATGCTTGTTTTCATTCCAAATAATAAGGTGTCCTGAAGGAAGGGTGGGAAGGTATATACAAACCAAAGAGGAGGATTCTCATATAGTAAAGGATAAACAGGCTATTCTTCCCCCTGTACAATGATTTTAAATGATACATTCATCACAATTAACCCAAATTCCGTCTCCAGAGAAACAATATATGAAGCCTGACTCAAATCGGACAACACCACTTCATCGCCAAAAATCACCGTAGGTGTAGTAATATCCGCAGAAATCCCGATCTTTTCAAAATTGGTGATGGCATGTCCTCCAACCCAATTTCCAAATTCCCCAATCCCAATCCGTGCAATTTCATCAAATTCTTTGTCTGAAGTCGATAGAATACGCTGTGTAAGATTAACTGCGGTGTCCCGATCCATATCCAGAATTAATCTGCCCTCCACTTCATCAACCAATCCCACAAAAACGGTAATACCTCGTGTGCTATTCGTTTTGGAATGAATTTTTTGCAGTTTTTGAGTGATTGGTTCTTTCGTGTACGTTTCCAGTACTTCCATAACTGCGTCAATAAATTGGTACATTAAGTCGCGTTCAGTAATCATGAGTTAATCCTGGTCATGCATAGTCTCAATAGGTCCCGAGCCTGGTATCATAAATCAGAAGATGGGTCCAACGCAAAAACGCAACATGGGATAAAGAAAAATAAGGATCCCCATGCCAACCCCTTTATATACTAAAGAAATTAAGATAAATAATAAAATTAACGATTTCTATTCATTCCAAGAGAATAATTGTAACTTCCTACTATTTGGCATGATAGATACATTCTCTAACTATGCATAAAAGAGAATCATGCGTTTTTTTGTTGACTTTTTTTTTGGGATGAACTATACTTTAACATATGAACGATTATTCAACAGTTAAGCCTTCGCCTTCACAAGACAACCTCCTAACACAACCAGAGTTTTCTGCCCAACTGATTCAAGCAGCTGAATTGTTCCGAAATCTGGGAAACCCGAGTCGGCTACGCATTCTGTATTCCCTATTGGAACAAAGTTTGACTGTTTCAGAAATTTCCAACGCTGTGGGGACAACGCTTTCCAACACTTCCCATCAGCTTCGACTGTTACAAACTGCACGCTTGATTAAATCGCAACGGGAAGGCAAATACATACACTATAGCCTGGACGATGAACACATTCGAATTCTCATGCAAACCGGGTTGGATCATATACAGCATAAATAAGCTGGAGGTAACATGACTTTCAAAGCCTTATTTCGACTATCGGAATTCAAACTTATTCTTGTTGGGTTAATTCTTGCGGTTCCACTAGAATTGGTGTCGTTGCTTGCGTGGGAATTTCCTGCTTGGTTTTTTTGGGTCCGCTTTGGATTGTATGTATTAGTCAGCACGGTTGTTGGATATAAGATATTTGTACACGCCTGGCGAAGCGTTGTGAAACTAAATTTTGGTAACATCAATTTTCTAATGACTATAGCGGTGGTGGGAGCGGGATTTTTGTATGTGTTCGAGGAAGCAATGCTTATCGTATTGCTTTTTAGTTTGAGTGAATTATTAGAATACCAAGGGATAGAACACAGTCAATCGTCGCTCAAACAATTATTGCAAAAACGTCCCCGTCATGCGAAGATAAAAAGACTCCCACAGAACCGTATCGAAGAAGTTCCTGTTGAATCCGTACAGATTGGTGATCGTGTAATCATTAAGCCCGGAGATGTCCTACCTGTAGACGGGACTGTCCTGGAGGGAACTGCTGCTGTGGATGAATCTACCATTACGGGGGAACCATTACCAGCTGACAAATCCCATGGGGATCCGGTTTTCGCTGGAACGATTAACACCACTGGCTATCTAGAAATAGAAGCGACCAAAGATGCAGACCATAGTGTTTTAAAACGGATTATTCAGCTCACCTTTGATGCGAAAGCCCGAAAATCCCGAACCACTCAATTTATAGACCGTTTCGCACGGATCTACGTCCCCATTGTTATCCTGCTGGCGTTAGGAACCAGTCTTATTCCACCTCTTTTTCTTTCAGGACTATGGAGTTATTGGATTTACCAAGCGTTGACCATTCTCGTAATTGCTTGTCCGTGTGCGTTGGTTTTATCCACTCCGTTAACCATTTTCTCAGCGGTGGGGAATGCAAGTACCAAGGGGATAATAATCAAAGGGGGAAAATACATCGAGCAATTGGGGAACGTCCGGGCGATTGCGTTTGACAAGACACGAACACTAACTACGGGAACCCCACGAATAAGTAAGGTAGTACCCTTTGAAAATCATTCTTCTGATAAAATTCTTGCGCATGCAGCTGGATTGGAAACGTATTCCGAACATCCACTCGCCCAGTCTGTTTTAGATCATGCAAAGCAACGAGCGATTAAACCAGCACCCATAAAGGATTTCCAAAACCACCCCGGTAGAGGTTTATCCGGTGCGTGTTTGGATTGTGCGGGGCACGATTTTTTTCTGGGTAATTACGCGTTTATTAAATCCCATTTAAGGGAAGGCGATACACTACAATTGGGAGAGACACAGCAGCGCATTTCCCAGCTTCAACAAGAGGGGAATACTGTTATTGCATTAAGTGACGGGGTTCAGATGCAGGGTCTGTTGGCTATCGAAGACACCATTCGTCCTGAAAGCAAATCCATCATTGATGAAATCACGCACGCCAACATTACCCCCATCATGCTTACCGGAGATAATCCCGAGACGGCAGCTAGTGTATCCCGCACTTTAGGAATCAAGGAGTTTCGGGCGGATTTATTACCGGAAGACAAATCCAACGCGGTGGAAGAATTGAAACATACCTTTCAATACGTAGCGATGGTTGGTGATGGCATTAATGATGCTCCCGCACTGGCTCGGTCTGATGTCGGTGTTGTTTTGGGCAATACAGGTTTGGATGTGGTTGTGGAATCCGCAGATATTGCGATCCTAAATAATCGGTTGGATGCCATCCCGTTTCTCATCCGATTGGGACGCAAAACAGCGGGAATCATCCGATTCAATATTATTTTTGCATTAATCGTTAAACTTATATTCCTATCCTTAGCCGTAGCGGGTATGGGGCATTTGGTACTGGCAATCCTTGCGGATGTCGGGTTAACTATGTTTGTGATTGCGAATAGCATTCGTCTAATGAAATTTGAAACCAAATCGGATACCTCGTTATCGTTGCATGAATCTACGAACCCTCAGGATACGTTTGAGGTATCGTATAAATCGGAGGAATCCTCCTGTACCTGTTCGTCTTGTAAACCCCCACGGGTCTGAATTATGATGATCATGATTACAATGAAGGACTATGATTGCTATCCGTACACGCTGTTCCTAGTTCTATCGACGGTTAAACAGGCTATTCAAGGGAGTTCCACACAACATTTGGAAAGCAAGAGCGAGGTTTTGTTTCCAGGTATCGATTGCAGATTGCCGGCATACAACCCGTCCCCTCAATTCAACTATTCGAAGAAATCCTGGACAACCCCTTCATTCTTAGTCATCAAAAAAAAGTGCGTACGAGAGCGATGACAAGAACTACATGGATACCCATCCTTAAAAAAAACATAAAAAATACAGAAGATTGTTGAAAAAGTAAGGAAATAGCATTACTTTTAATATTGGATGAATATTAAGGAATATACGGCACGCAGGATACTCCGTATATTTATTAGAAGGAAGGTGTGTTATGCGC
>CAYPZJ010000386.1:0-5102 GCA_964414635.1 uncultured Spirochaetia bacterium | reverse complement strand
GGCTATCCTCCACGATATAAAGATGAAATTCCCGAAGAGGTTGTTGATTTTGTATCATCTCAACTAGGTTACAATCCATCATACTTTGATGAGTTTGAATGGAAAGGTAGAAGCTGGAAAAGATGCCTCACAGGCATTCGTAAGCTTACTGGTTATCGAAAATTCGAAGATAGAGATTGGGCAGAACTCAATCCTCATCTTTTCCACTCCGCATCTCTCGATCCTTCAATAACAAAGATAATTGAAGCAGGTATAAATAAATGTCGCGAGATGCAGGTCGAGTTGCCTTATGAAAAAGTATTCCATCGTGCAATAACCTCTGCACGCAGTAATTACTTTGAATCAATGTATACTTATCTTGCCAACCAATTATCAAACGATACAAAAACTAAAATGGGGTGTCAAGACCCAACGTGCAGAATCGTGCAAAACTAATTCTTAAAAATCTAGGACACTGGTAAAAGTGCTTATTTTTTGTTATATTTGACACGATGGATGTCGTAAAACCTCCATTTTCTGGTTCGGAAAATGCCGGTTTATCATAATTTAGGAAGTTTACTATGTATCCCAAACTACCTCCATCCATTTCAAAGAAACCTGATCTGAAAAGCCATTTCAAGCTTACAGTCCAGGAAAAGAATATAATAAAAGCGCTTGGACAAGAGAAGACAAAACTTGGCTTTGCGGTGCTTTTAAAAACCTATCAATATTTAGGTTTTCCTCCCAGGCAAAAGACAGATATTCCTGCTGAGATTATTGATTATATTGCTTCACAGTTAAATATTGACCCTCATTTCTTCAATGATTTCAAGTGGAAGCATCGAAATTGGCAAAACATGTTGACTCACATCCGTAAATTAACAGGATTTCACAGGTTTACTGACCTTGATTGGAAGGAACTTACGCCGCATTTATTCTATTCAGCATCCATTGATCCTTCTTTTTCCAAAATTATGGAAGCGGGAATCCAAAAATGTCGTGAGATGAAAGCAGAACTTCCTTATGAAGGCGTTCTGAAGAGAAAGATATTAAAAGCTCGCCATGATTTCTTAGTTTCTCTGTACAAATACTTGTCAAACCATCTATCAGAAGAAACCAAACAAAAAATGATGGAGTGTTTAAAGACGAAAAAGGGAGCGGGATCATATGATTGGCTTAAATCCTCTTCTTCTGGATTTAGCAGGAAAAGTGTACTAAATGACGTGGATAAGTTGACCTATGTTCGTTCTTTCGGTGTTGAGGTATCGCTTTTCCAATCGGTGTCTCCCAAGGTGATTAATTATCTTTGGAAGCAAGTCAGCGCCGAGACAGTCTCGAAGGTAAAGAGACATAAAGATTATATTCGTTTTAGCCTATTTTCAGTATTTCTGTATATCCGTGAGATGGAGTTGACAGACGATCTGGTCAATAGTTTTCTATCATTGTTTAACCGTCTTATGAACCGAACAGACCAGTTGTTGAAGAAGAAGGTAACCAACCAAGTTAAGCAAGTTTACAACAAAGAAGCCATTCTACGCCGATTGATTTTGGCGATAAATAAAACCCCAGACGGCAGTATTCCGCAGGTCATTTTTCCGGAGGTTTCGCTTGAACTCATTCAGGGTCTTGCCAAAGAATACGAAGGGACTTCCAGTCAGGATTACAACGATGCGAAGGTAGATATTCTGCTTCAGAAATATAAGAGTTTCTATCGCTCTTTGTTGAAGCCAGTTCTGGAAGCATTATCCTTTCATACCACCAGTTCTACTTGGAACGACTTAGGGGCTTGTCTTGACTTAGTGAAGAAGTATTTAGGAACCAAACACATTTATTATCCTGATCAGGAAGAGATCCCCGAATCCTTGGTGAAAGGTATGTGGGAAGGACATTTGGTTGAAAAAGGCAGGATCAAAAAGCATAATCTTGAACTTTGTGTGATAGGTCAGGTGGATCAACTGGTCCGATGCAAGGAGTTCTGGGTGGATAAAGCGGGTCATTTCTGCAATCCTAACCACGATCTCCCGCAGGACTGGGAATCTAAGAAAGGGGAATATTTCCATAAACTAAGGCTTCCAGAAAAAGTGGCTCCCTTTATCCAGTCAATAAAAGATAAGATGTTTAGTTCGTTGCTTCTGCTCAATAATTATTTCAGCAGTAGTTCCTACGATAAGAAAGCACGTGAGAAAGCAAAGGAAAAATGCCAAGTGTATCTATATCAACTTGGTGGTAAAGGTCGTGGTTATTTTCGTGTACCTAAAATCCAGAAACGTGCAGAACGCAGCATTCTAAAGGAAATCAAAAAGAAGATACGGAATCGCTTTGGTATGGTGAATCTTTTAGATATGCTTGTAGAAGCGGATCGGCATGTTCAATTCAGTCAATACTTCCCACCTTCCACCCCTAAACAGGTGTTTAATCCAGAAGAAGTCCGTGAACGTCTGTTACTTTCTCTTTTCGGTTTGGGAACAAACATTGGTTTGAAGCGTTTATGTTCTGCTCTGTCATCCCATCTTACTGATGAAGACTTACGTTTTTTCATTCGGCGCTATATCACCCCGGAATCGTTGCGTGAAGCCATAGCCGCTTTATCCAATAAGATATTAGAATTAAGAAATCCTGAAGTCTGGGGAAACACAACCACCTGCGCATCAGATGGTAAACAGTTTCCATCCTGGGACCAAAATCTGATGGCAGATTCCAATGCCCACTATAGTACTCGTGGTATCATGGTGTACTGGCATGTAGAGAAAAATGCCACCTGCGTTTATTCGCAAATGAAGGGATGTAACTCTTCTGAAACGGCTGCTATGCTTCACGGGTTGCTTCGTCACGAGACCCATTTTGAGTTGGATACGAATTATGTAGACTCACGGGGTCAATGTGAGGTTGCCTTTGCTTTTTGTCATTTCTTGGGCATCGATTTGCTACCCCGTCTGAAACGAATCAAATACGAAAAGGTTTATTTACCCGATAAAGGGATCAAAAACCAATTCCCCAACCTGGAACACGTAATTTCCCGTCCAATCCGCTGGGATTTAATCGAAGAGCAGTATGAGGAAATGGTAAAATATATTGCTGCTGTAAAAGAAGGAACCGCTTCCACAGAAGCCATTTTACGACGTTTTCTTTCCTATAATGAGAGTCATCCAACCTATAAAGCTTTTATTGAACTAGGCAAGGCATTAAAAACGATCTTTCTCTGCAGATACTTTACCAGCGAGACCCTACGTGTCGAAATCCATGAGGGATTAAATATTGTTGAAGGTTGGAATGCTGTCAATTCCTTTATCTATTACGGTCGTGGGATGAAAATTACAAGCAATGATCCCTACAAACAAGAGTTAAGTGTGCTGAGTTTGCATCTACTGCAAAACGTATTAATTCTGTGTAATACAATTATGATGGATCGTGTCATCATGGAGGATGGATTTCTGCAACGAATGACAGCGGAAGATAAGCGATCTACCAGTCCTTTATTCACCCGGAATGCAAATCCTTACGGTACCATGATCTTGGATTTAGAGAAACCTTCGTTCTTGGAGGTAGCATAATGGCAAATAAAACTTCACCAAAACAAATGGCAGCAAAGTTTATTAAACTGCTGAAAAAGGAACAAAATATAGACGTTAATTATCTTCGTAAAACCTTCGAACATGTCCGGAATGAATTGAATATCCATCGTCCTTCCGGAAGTCCGAAAAAACTTCCGCAACTGCTCACCGAAGATGAAATGAGACGTTTTTATGATGCGGTTTGGGAGGATGAGGATTCCTCCCATATGATTATGGTAAAACTACTATTGTATACAGGTGTTCGTAATTCTGAGTTGGTCAACATCAAACTAGAAGATGTGGATTTGAAAGCGATGCGCATTCATATTCATGAAGGAAAAGGTAAAAAAGATCGGTTGGTTCCTGTTCCAATCTTGTTTCGGGATGCTCTCAGCCAGTATATGAATAGTCGAAAGGCAGAACAGCGTAAAAATCTAAAAGACTCAAGTTATCTGTTTCAAACCAACCGAAACAATAAATATTCCACCCGTTGGGTAAGAGAAATTATAAAGCGTTATGCAACGAAGGCTGGTATTGAAAAAAGGATTTATCCTCATCTATTTAGACATCATTTGTTAACTTTCCTGACTAATGAAAAGTTAATTGATGCCAAGATTCAGATCATAAGTGGTCATAGCGATCGTCAAAGTTTATCTAAATACCAGGATTTGAGTTTAGTAGATGTTGAATCGGAGTATCAAGAAGCAATGAAACGATTTCCATTATGAAAAGTCAAAAGTGCCAGGATTTCAAGCAGTTGGGCATTTTATCATGATTCTAAGGATTTTATGCTAGATTCACTATTTCTATAGGTAAGTATGGAACTGACATTCAGGGATTTTGCACGATTCTACACGTTGGGTCTTGACACCCCAATACCCCATTCCTCGATGCCTGTTGTAGATTTATAAAATTCACAGGTACTAATTTTGCCATTCCAATGTTCACATAAAGGTTGTAGATTCTGTCGAATAAATCCAGATGCTACTTTCCATTGCTCTTTGCTAATTTTAGGTTTTCCAAACAACTGGATATAAGGTGATTCTGTAACGATTGTGGGATTTTTAGATACGGTAACAGGCATCAATCTGTTCTTTTGATTTAGTAAACGGATGTAGCAAAAAACCTGTTCTTCGTAGATTTCATAATACGCATCATGAAGTGCATAAAGTTCCATTTCATATTTTGGAAATTTCACTAGAGATGAACTAAAACCTAAATTATCATATCCTTCAATGTTGTCTTCATAATCGTCAAAATGGTCATACGTTCCATTTTCCCGTGGAATACCTTTTAGTCTCAAATCATTATGGGACGCTAGTTTTGCTATAATCTGATAACCCATATCATCCAAATAAGTGAATGATAACTGAATTCCCCGAACAGGTTTACCTGTTTCTTTCTCTATGTTTTTACGCCATCTTTTTAACTGACGGATCTGGGATTTTGATAAGGTAAAATTCATTTAAATTTCCAGATATTTAGTTTATTCTGCCTTATAGTACATGCTTTGGAACTCATCGAAATTCATTTTATTCCGTATATCGTTAGGTTTACCCACAGAAAAATCAA
>CAYPZJ010000385.1:0-5150 GCA_964414635.1 uncultured Spirochaetia bacterium | reverse complement strand
AATGATTTATGATGCCGAAGTAAAGTTTAAAAAATGGGGGTATTGGATAATTGCGCTCAATCGATTTATGGCAGGAATCCGTGCTGTTGTATCCTTGATAGCTGGATTATCCCGGCTTCAATTTTGGAAAGTATTTACACTGGCACTGATTAGCTGTATGATATGGAATTTCGGATTGGTATATGGAGGATTCATACTCGGGCAATCCATGGGTGGGGATTGGGATCAGGTTAAACAGAATGTGTCCTATTTTTTTTCGAATTACCAGACGGTATTTTACATTGTGTTGGGTCTCGCGGTGCTTGGATTTATTGTATATAAGCTAATCCGACGACATGCTTCCCAAAAAAAAGAAACGCAAGGGGGGAAAACCCCCAATACCGCCTCCGAGCATGATTCCTCCGATGTTCCTAAAGATTAGGCAACCGAAGCAGGAGCAGGAGAGGGTGAAGCGGGATTGGAGCGAGGAGAAGACTGTGAGGACTGATGAACGGATTGCTCATCCGTTGGTGCTTCCGGATTTTGTTTGGTTCGTGTATTTGGGACAAAACTGATGTCTTGGGCGTGTATGGCGATGTTTGTACGTTTCATACCGGTTTGATCCGTCCACTGGGATTGTTCAATTCTGCCCGTTACAATCAGTCGGGTTCCTTTTTTTATGTACTGTGCCATAATTTCCGCGAGTCGATCCCAGCAAATAACAGAGAAATAGCTGACTCGATTTTTACCCTGCTCATCTTTCATCCAGCTATGATTTGCCAGGCTAAAACGAAGCATCAGCTTCCCTTTTTTGGTATAACTCGTGGTTGATTCTCGGGTGGAAAATCCTTCCAGTACGATAAGGTTGTAATGTTGCATAACGATCTCCTTAAAAAAAGTTTGTGTGTTGGTTTCAAATATCCGTGCGACCATCTCTAAGCAATTGGGCTATAACCACTAACCGGATGAGTATACGATCCAGTCGGACGTAGCAATAGAGAGGTGACGCGAAAGGATACAAACCGTAATGATTTTTGTGGCTTTCTATCTAGGGTTAAACAAATTTTTCTATGATTTTTCCCATGAAAAGATCACCTTTTTTTTGATTTTTTTATCTTTTAGGGGAATAGGTTATCTGAAACGGATCCTATATTTACATTTTTTTTTGATTTGTACCATTTCCCTAGCGAAGCATATTAGATTAACAGGATCCGTAGATTAGAAAAGGATATAGACCATGCTATACAGAGTGCTATCTGTTCCACTGGGCAAGTACAAGGTTCTTTTTTACATCTTCCTTCTTTTTTGTTATGTTGTGGGCAGTGGGTTTAGTTTTGGGTGTTACAATAAATCCAGCTCGGATACGACTCAAACAAGCGATCCTGAAAAACTAATAAACGTGTTGATAGATAAACCTGAATCCCATCAGCGGATTGGGTTAGAGGAAAAATTAGTTGTACAAGGGTTAATTAATAATTGGGCAGCGATTCCCGCTTCGGACCGGAATCGTATCCATTTGTATTTTTTTTGGAGGATTACAACCGATTCCTATTGGCATCTCCATGAAGAATGCGATCTGAAAACCAATGGGCATTTTGAATGTCAACCTCCATGGACACCTAATTATGCCAGTCGAAAGGAATTTGAACTTGCTGTAGTGGCGACAACGCGCCCTATTAAGAAAGAATATTATCTTATACAATGGGAAGAGCTTCCTCCTTATCAGGGAATCTATGGGGTGCAGGTGTACAAATGAATAAATCGTAGGACTAGACCAAGTGGTATTGTATCAATCGTATTAAGCATGTAGTGCGATAGTGGGGAGGCTCTTTAACCGGGACGATAAAAACAGGTTTTACAACCATTGTTGTCAAATCAGATAGATTCAAATATACATACAGGATGCTCATGGCAAGCAAGAAAAAGAAAGACAAATCAAATAAGATTCCACCAAAAGGCGAATCCAAACCAGTTCGATCTATTGCAGAAAATCGAAAAGCCCGATTCAACTACCATGTTGTGGAGGATTATGAAGTAGGGATCGTATTACAAGGATCGGAAGTTAAATCTTTGCGTCAGGGACGCGTAAACTTCCAAGATGCGTATGCACGCTTTATTAAGGGAGAATTGTTTTTGGTCAATTTGAATATTGCAGAATACAAACAGGCAAATATTCAAAATCATAGTCCCAAACGCAGGCGTAAGTTATTATTACATAAACGAGAATTAAAGAAACTCGAATCCCGGGTACACGAGAGTGGATTTACACTGATTCCTCTTGCGTTATATTTCAAAGAATCATTGGTAAAAGTTAAACTGGGATTATGTCGTGGAAAACGCGAGTATGATAAACGAGAAACCGTAAAAGCCCGAGAGACCGATCGGGAACTAGCACGCTATATTCGAAAGCAATAACTATCAACAAACACAGATAGTCCCCAACCTGATAAACAAGGACAAGAAAAAGAAATGAAAGAACACTGAAACGTTTGTGTAATGTTCTCGTAAAATCAAGCAGCATATCGTCATAAGATTTCTCGTAAGGAAATTCGGATGTACTTCAACGTGATATAAATGCCTGTACTCCAGGTGAGTGGATTATTTTGAGAGTCATGCGGGGAAGCCACGCAACTCCCCTTTAATTACTAGGTTAACCCAATTAGGGTGATTGTACTTTTCATCAGTTTGAGATTCATCCAAGAAATTCATCCTCATTGACCCGATGAGGGATATTTGCTATTTTTCATAGGGTGAATCAATGTTTATAAAAAGGGAACAGGGATGTTGAATCGACGGCTTTACCAACACTTCCTAACAATCATACTTAGCCTGCTGGTCTGTACGACCGGTTTAGGACAACCAACAGAATCCTCTCAATCTAATCTGGATCGAGATATTCAAAAGATCTGGTATGAGTCCTGGAATTTCCAAAATGATACCGGTGTTCAAGGACTTTCAGAGGAGGTGAGTTCGCTTCCATTGTATTATATCGGCTATTATCATGGACCCTATCACTTACTCTATCGATTGGATATCTATGAGGGAGGCAATTTAACGTCTGCCATTTTCTATAATGCCGATCAGGTAAAAACCCGGAGGGAAAACTATAATCCTCATGAATCCGTAGAGGATCTTCGTTTCAGCTTCTGGGAAAATGATGAACGAAGCTGGATAGATTTTGGAGAACGTAATCAGAAAACCTTTTTAGAAACGTTTGAGGATTACTCATATAATGAAGGAAAACGGTATCGGCTCCAGCATCGTTATCTTTATTACGCTGATTGGGATGAACATACGGACAAAGGCATTGGGAAATTAGAAACGGATGAATTAGAAAATCATCGAACCTACTACCGAGTCCTACAACGTACTATCTACGAAGAATTACGACCCATCCTGGCGAATTATGTGGATTTACAAGACTACATTGAATCGTATGATGTTCAAAAAACCATCTTGGAACCCTATGAAGATATGGCATATTATTCGGAATGGGATTATGAAGCGGAAAAAGGTGCCGGGCAAATCATGCCTCAACCCTCTCCCATATCCAAAGAAGGAATGATTCACCCCTATCAGTTTCCCTCGGAAGATATCCAACGCACATATTATGAAACCTGGGATGTGGATAATCAAACAGGTACAAAATTTGAAGATGAACAGCAACGGCGGGAACAACCGGAATATTATATCGCGTATCATCATAAAAACTACCCTGAGCGGGTGTTTAGGGTGGATTATTACAAAAACTTCCAATTTGCGTATACCTACCTTTATCGCATCAATCTAATATTCTATTTTCAGCAGTGGCCCCCTGAACCAGAGGAATTTGGTGTTCTTTCGGTCGATCAGTTGGAAGATCCTACGAATTATTACGAAGCGCATTTGTATTTTTATGATGCGCTGCTTTGGGTTGATAAACTGAATGAATATGTGGAAGGGGAATTAAAGCATACCTATTTCTTTACGATAAAGCGGGATGATATCCGGATGCTATTGAGTTATAAAGCACCTGGTTTTTTTTGGAATCCGTTTAAATATATTGACGCGGTATTTCATACGGTGATGCTAACCGAACGGTTGTTCTACAAATTAGTCGAACGGACTCATCTTCCACGTACAATCAAACGGGATTTAGTACGAAATGGAATGATTCGAGAAACCATGTACTATGATGATTCTGGCAAACCTAGCCGGATTGATTATCGGAACTATGAAGGTCAAGTCTTGGAAACGATGGACTATGTATATGATGATTTTGGCGACTTACAGATGAAAGTGCGACGCTATGTAGGTGAGGTTTTGAGCACCGAGCGATTTCACTACCATGTAAATGGATTATTGGTGCGTCGAGATTTTTATGATCATGGGCAGCTCCGAACTTACAAGATTTATCATTATAACAATGAAATGACAGAGATGAAAGAAGAATCGTATACGGCCGATGACCAAAAGATGGTTGGGTATAATTATACGCTTTTAAGTGAAGAAGGGAGGTTAGTACGTAGGGATTATTATATTAATGAACGACGACAAAAAACGTATTACTACAATGATGATCGAAGTCTGGATAAGATTGTTTTCTATAACGACTTTGGTGAGATTGAGCTCGTTCAATCCTATAATGAATTTAATCGTTTAATCGGAGAACGGGTGTATGAAAATCGACAGCTAATAAAATTCTGGGAAACCGATGAGAACGGCAACCGTTTGTTTTATGATCATGAAAGCATGCTTATTACTCCAGAACGGTATCACGATCTGTAACACCCGGGGAAAGATTCATACATGAAAATGCGTAAACCACAATTCGGGAAACAACCGCTTGTAGTGCGAGGATTTCAGTGGTTGATGGTGCTTTGCATGTTTTGTTTCATAGTGGGATACGCAATGTGCCAAAGTCCTTCCGAAAAACGAGAAGAAGAACAGACCCATTATCTCATTATAAAAGGGAGTGAAAGTCTCCGCCATGTATTTACATTCCTCATCATGAATTATGAAACGGTAGACGGCGCTTCTCCCTATCCATTTAAAGTGGTAGGCGGTGGAAGTGAGCGAGGTATGGGAGCGCTTATTGATGGTCGGAATGCGGGGGATATCATTCTGAGTACCCGAGAATTTACTTATGATGATCGTGCTCAGATGCGCGAGTTTCATCCCGATCAGATGAT
>CAYPZJ010000384.1:0-5160 GCA_964414635.1 uncultured Spirochaetia bacterium | reverse complement strand
ACGTTCCGTTCTTTGAGGGGGTGTGGGTGAGATTCCCACGCTCTACTCGACTTACAAGATTAGGGGAAGGGTTAAGGGGAAAAGGAGAGAGAGGACTACCAAACTGTGGGCTGGACACCTTTTTCCCTAATCTGTCAATATTGGTCAATATTCAATATTGAATTGATTTCTTCATCCCTCCTGTGTATACTATTAATGTAGAGGTTATCATGAAAATCAAAAAGCAATATATTGATGATGAAACAGGGGAACACCTTGCTGTGGTAATCCCTTATGAGGAATACCAGCACTTGATTGGGCAGCAACCCACCCCAAAAAAACGCCGCACCTTGGCAACAATGTTGAATGAAATAACCGAGCAGAATATTCATGAGGAGATCGATACGGGTAACCCGCAAGGAAAAGAAAAGCTATGAGAGGGTACATTTCTTCAAGAGGGGATTTGGTCTGGTTAGATTTCAATCCCCAATCCGGGCACGAGGAACGTGGTCGTCGTCCAGCACTTGTGCTATCGAATACCACCTATAATAAAAAACCCACCTCGCTTTGGATTGTCCTGTAACAAGCAAAATTAAGGGTATCCATTTGAGGTTGTCCTAAACCAGGATTCCCTAACGACGGGTGTTATTCTCTCAGATCAAATGAAAAGCCTGGATTGGACGGAAAGAAGGGCGATCTATATTGAAACTGTTCCGAACGAAGTACTTCATGAGGTTCTTACAAATATTCAGATTTTACTGGAATTATCGTAACTCGCTAGACTTCATTTCCTTTTTAGAGAAATAACTAGATTGGGACACAAATTCCTTAACATGGAAAGTATCTCCCTTCAATTTTTTTACTCGCTTTCTAACCATGTTTTCTAAAATCTCCTTCTTCGTTACTTTCTCCCATTGATCTTGGGTCAGGACTTTTCCACTACGATCGTCCACTACAGAAACCACGGCTTTACCTGATGGATAAAACTCATCCACACAAAGAATCTCACAATAAGTACTTTCTTTTAAAGCAAAGTTCTCTTCTGATTGGTCTTGAACCCACCGCCAAACCGTGGAGGGAACACATCTAAGATGATAATCCCGTCGTGAAGCACGGGCTGAACTACTATAACTTTGCAGATCTTCTGTAACTTTTACCTTCACTTTATTCATAGCTTCCTTGGTATACCGCCTTCGGGGAAGAACCACTGGTGGGTTTGAACGAAAACAATAAGGTTGCCCTGCTTTTTTGCAAGTGGAACACCGATAGATGCCAACAATAAACAGCAGATAGGACGGTTCTACCAGGGAAGATTGTTGTGGGGTACGAAAATCAAGGTCATTAAGCTTACAAAGAGTTCCACAATTTGGGCATTAAGCCTCAGGTGAAGCATAATTGTATATGGGAAGTTGAGAGCAAAAAGAACTGGTGCTGACGAAATCCAATATTTTTATTAATTTCTTCACAGTTGGTTTTTCTTTATGCGATGATAGAGATTGGGCTGCTACCCAGTCTCTTAGCATAAAGATAATGAAGATTGGTATCCATTTCCATCTTAACGAAAAAGTGTCAAACTCGCACCCTCATTGTAAGAGACACTTTGGTTTTCGAAATAAATTTGTTACATTAGTACAGCTTTGAAGGGAGATGGAAGTACATCTCTAAAATAAAATGCGAGGCTAGGGGCTGAAGACCCCATGCGAAACTACATACAACAACCACTAATCTTATTCATCCAGTGTCTCATCCTACTTGGTATGATAACCCAGTGTGCTCCACAGGAATCCATACCGAAATATATTCATGATTACAATAATGGGATCACGTGTTTAGAGCAGGTTCAGGTTGTCTGGGATCGGTCGCCGGAACGCGGCAAGGTATATCTGGCTTGTGCGATTCAAAATTTAACTAGTGTTGTTTTTCATCGTATTCTTCAAACGTCGGTTGATAAAGACATTTCCAATCCGATGAGCCTGGTATTTTATAATTTGGGAATCGCCTATTATTATAAAGATACGACGTTTTATGATACCGCTTATCGGTATTTTAAAACCAGTATGCGATGTAATAAAAAGGATGATGGATTAAATCAGGCGTATACGCGTGGCGAAATCAATTGGATTGATCTCAATGAATACATGAGTGTTATATGTATGCACTTAAACCTCCATGAGGAAGCCATCATCTATTTAAAACGCTGGTTGGATGATCGCCCGTCTACCTTGGGGTACTTCCAGCTAGCCAATGTATATGTTCAAATGGGAGAGTTGGACCTCAGCCGATCGTATATCGATTTGATTTTGGAAACCGACGATGATCATCCGGATATGCTTCGTGCTGTTTATGAATTACTTATAGCAATTTATGAACGAAAGAGGGATCCGGAGTTTCGGGCTGCCCATAACATAAAGGAAGAGCCCCCTCGGGAGGAAATCATTTCGTATTTGGAAGCACAACTTGAATACATTAACGATCCTGATGAGCAGATGGAAAAGCAAGGACGGCTTTGGTACGAGCAAGCAAAATTGTTAGAACCTACCGACCCTTCTGAGGCAATCATGCTATATAAAGATGCATGGTGTCATGGCTATAAACCAGCATCCGGACAGTTATTACGATTGAATGAAGATTTAGAATGTGAATAATCCAGGAGCAGCTATGAAGAAGAAAAAAGGGCTTTTTAATCTAAGTAATGATATTGGAATTGATTTAGGAACTGCCAATACTTTAGTACACGTAACAGGACGTGGCGTTGTTTTATCGGAACCCAGTGTGGTCGCAGTAGAAGCAAAATCCCGTCGTGTTCTGGCAGTTGGTTCCGAAGCCAAGGAAATGTTAGGGAGGACTCCCCAGGAGATTCAAGCCATTCGTCCGATGAAAGATGGGGTGATCGCTGATTTTGAAATCGTAGAACATATGATCCGTTATTTTATTAAAAAGGTGAATAACGGCAGAAAACCGCTTATAAAACCTCGAATGGTGATTGGGATTCCATCCAATATCACCGAAGTAGAAAAGCGTGCAGTACGGGAATCGGCAGAAGCGGCTGGAGCACGGGAGATTTATTTAATTACGGAATCGCTTGCTGCTGCTATTGGTGCAGATTTACATATTGAAGAAGCAGCTGGGCATATGATTATCGATATTGGTGGTGGAACCACAGAAGTTAGTGTGATTTCTCTTCGGGGTATGGTGATTTCCAATGCCATCCGAATTGGGGGGGATGATTTTGATGAGACCTTAATGACGTACGTTCGGAAAAAGCATAATCTGATTATTGGGGAACGGATGGCAGAAGAAGTAAAAATAAAAATTGGGAATGCCCATCCAACCGATTTGGAGGAGCAAATTGATTTACGTGGAAGGGATTCCATAAGCGGTCTTCCCCGGATCTTAACATTGGGTTCTGCTGAGATTCGGGATTGTCTTTCCGATCCTATTAACCAGGTGTTGGAAGTGGTAAAAACCACACTCGATCAAACTCCACCGGAGTTAGCTGCTGATATTGTGGATCGAGGAATTGTCATGACGGGAGGCGGATCCCTTTTAAAGGGATTGGATATGTTTTTAGAAAAAGAAACGGGTGTACCTGTTCGGTTGGCGGAAAATCCATTACAATGCGTTGTTTTGGGATGTGGGAAATATCTTGATATTTTTTAAATGTGTCAAACGAGAAGCTTTTATTCCGACTTAATGAAATGGGGCGTATCTCCATTGGAGGGGAACGATAGGATTATATGTTTGCATCGTTTATATCCAACTACAAAAATGTAATCGTCTATTTGATTCTCGTGATGGTATGCATCATCTTGATGAATTGGCGTACAAACGATATTGAACAGAATCTGACCAGTGCGTTGGAAACGATTTTAAGTCCGATTATATGGGTTGGCGAATCGTTAGAACAACTATTTGCCCCGATGATTTCAGAAGCGGGCGATTTAGAGAAAGCTAAACTCATCATTTCCGAGTTGGAAACAAAGATTTCCGAAATGGAAGAGAAGCAGGTTTTGTTTGAGGGGAAGATAAAAGAACTAGAGGCGCTTCAAGGGTTAATTGATGATCGTTCCCGGATTGCTTATTTAGATGAAAACCATGAGGAACTAATTCCCGCTCGGGTGGTTTCAAAATCTCCCATTTATGATTTCCAGGTTTTGGTGATTGACCGCGGTGCATATGACAAAGTACGAGTGAATATGCCCGTTGTGGCTATTGCAGAAGAAGAGCAAGGACGTTCTCGTACGGGTGTGGTAGGCAAAATTGGGAGAGTGGGATTCTTCTATTCTGTGATTATTCCTATTACTTCTCAATTTTCCAACATTTCTGCAAAGATTTATGGAAAACGTTATTCGGGGATTCTTCAAGGTTTGGGGCGTCGGGTGAAATTTTCGGATCGTCAGGCAATCCTGAATTTTTTAGATCGGGATGCGAATGTGGAGCTAGGAGATGAGGTCGTAACGTCAGGAGCTACCGATCCAACATTAGAAAATTCGTTTTTCTTACCCTATTTGCCGTTAGGAACCATTTCCGAAATCCCCGTAAAGGATCAATCCAGTTTTTCCCAACGGGCTTATCTGAAACCATTTGTAAATTTTTCAACCTTGGAAAATGTGTATGTTATTAATTCTGAAACCAAGGACCGGTATTTTTCAACCTCTACTTTTTTAGATCAGATGTTTCAATTGCTCCAATCCTTTAAAAAAGAGGAAGAGCCAGAGGATTTTTGGGAAGAGAACTCAGATTTACTGATTGAGACCCCGTAAGGAACAGGTAGTATTATGGGAGATTTTTTTCTAAAAGCATTTTTGATTCTGATTTTTGGTGCGATCCATCTTATTTTCTGTGAAATTCTTCCTATTTTTGGTTCCTTCCCCCATCCCGATTTTATCCTGGTCATTACGCTGTATCTGGGATTCCGGTATGGTAGTTTAACAGGGCAAGCCAGTGGTTTTGTTGGTGGATTGATAGTAGAAGCATTCTTTCCTCCTTTGGGAGTTAAAATGCTGGCGTATACAACCATTGGTTTTATTATTGGCCTGTTCCATAAACGGATTTATCACGATGGGATTATCAGCGTTGCTATTATCACATTTTTGGCAACGGTTATCAATTTCTTTTTGCTCAATGGGATTCACTACATCTTTTTTCCAACACCATTGTTCCATGAGAATTTCTCTACGT
>CAYPZJ010000383.1:0-5177 GCA_964414635.1 uncultured Spirochaetia bacterium | reverse complement strand
TTCACATTCCAGTTCCTCCAGATGTGAATTGATCAATGTTTCAGGTGTCGTGAAATGGAATAATACATCAGAATTGAAAATCCATTTCTTGGGATTCTTTTTCTTTAGTTTGGAACGATATTGTGCCAAATCCACTGCTTTTAATCCGAGGTTTGATAACCGACGTATCTGATCATCAATAAGTGCTCTAAGTGGAGAAACAATTAAAATAGGTTGATGGGTCAATAACGGAAGGATTTGATAACAAGCCGTTTTTCCTGAACCTGCTGGCGAATTAAAACCTACAGTTCGCCCATTGATAAGTTGAGATACTACAGTTAGTTGCTGAGAATGGGGGGCTTGGATACCCAGCTTCTGAAAGTGTTTTGTTAATAGAAGTTTCAATTGCTTCTTAGTTTGGATACCATTAACCGATGGTATCCATGGATTTTGAAGATGTTGTCTTGCTCCCATGGTATTACCTCTAGTATATTTAGTTGAGTAGATGGATTTTCTCATCCGTCTCTATCTAGGGTTAAACAAAAATATTTTGGATTATTCCTAAAAAAAAAATACAATAGGTATTGGGAAACGATTATCGAGGAATAAAGCGAGCAAGAGTGTGATTCATAGTAGTAAAACAGGGATCTAAGTTGATAGGAGGTAGCATGGAACGACTTTTTTTTGCTCCAGGTCGAATCAATATAATTGGAGAACATACTGATTATAGTGGAGGGTTTGTACTCCCTGCAGCTCTTACGTTTGGAACAATAATTCGTATTCGACTTCGGGATGATGATCGTATCGTGCTTACTTCGGATTATATCCATGAAACGTATGAATCCCGGATCCCTCAAATACAGTGCCCAAAAGGAAAACTCCATTGGTATGATTATATTATAGGAATGGTAAAGCATTTACAGGATTCGGAATTGTCTATCCCTGGATTTGAAATGAGTATTAATAGTACGCTTCCCATTGGTGCAGGATTATCCTCCTCTGCATCCTTATTGATCGCAGTTGGTTATGGACTGCAATCGATGGTTAATGAATGTGATAAATGGGATGAATCAAAGCGGTTGAATTTATGTAAACAAGCCCGTTATGTTGAGAATCATTGGATTGGGGTCAATTGTGGGATTATGGATCACTATATTGTTGGATTAGGAAAATCCCAGCATGTTTTGTTTATTGATTGCCATCAGGAAACCTATAAGCATGTTCCGTTTGAGTTTGGATCTACAACGATACTAATTACGAATTCAAATGTACCGCATCGACTAAGTTCATCACAATACAATCAACGTGTTCAGGAATATCAAACTGCATTACAGGTGTTACAGAAAAAAGGTGCTTATGAAGGAATCTTAAATTCCTTACAACCTGAGCATTTTCATAGTATAAAGATGCTGATTCACAACGCAACGCATCGCAATCGATTACAGCATATAGTGGAGGAAAACCATCGTGTTATAACAATGCTAAAAGCCATATCCAGGAAGGAATGGGATCTGGCAGGTGCGCTTTTAAATGAATCACAGGAATCTTTGGATCAATTGTATGAAGTAAGTGGGGATCATCTTAATTTGTTGACGAGTATTGCGCAAAATCATACTGGGGTATATGGAAGTCGTATGACGGGAGCAGGATTTGGAGGCTGCACAATCTCACTTGTTGAACGAGATGTAGAACCTGCGTTAAAAAATCACATCCAACTGGAATATGAAAAACAGACTGGTATTACACCAAGCTTTTATTCAACAACGATTGGTCATGGTGTGAAGGAAGTTTAAACTAAACTCTCACTTAACTATTTATTTGGATAATCCGATGTCAGTATATCAAATATATCGGAATATGTGGGTGTATAAGGAATCTGTAGTTGTTACTTGTATGGATGTTTGATTAGCGTTTGGAGGGTATGTTTGGAAAAAAAATGAAAAAAGGATATATTAATATATAGAAGGTATCTGTTCGTATTGAGGAAAACAATGCCAAAGCGTAAAATTAGAGATATTGAAGAAGATGAGTTTATCGGTATTATAGAAGGTACCGTCACCCGAGTAATTCAGCCATTGCGCAAGGATATGGATATAATCAAATCGGATGTATCGGAACTGAAATCGGATGTAGCAGTTCTCAAATCGGATGTAGCAGTTCTCAAATCGGATGTAGCAGTTCTGAAAGCAGATATGCGAGAAGTCAAGGGTGATATTCGAGATATAAAAGAACGCCTAACCAATTTAGAGCGTCTCAATGTTTCGTTTTATCATTATCTCCGAACGATTACTCAATCCCTTGCGAAATGGCTTGACAAAGGCGAACCAGAGCGCCGAGAACTCGCTGCCTCCCTTATGGGTATCTTAAAGGAAATGGAATCGATATCATATCCACCAGATGCCGTAGCGATCCAATCTATCAAGAAAGGATTGATTAACTTTTTTGATTCATTTGGTGAACTTAAACAACAAGGATTATTAAATACAGAGGAACTCCTACCGGTGTTAGAGGAACTGGATGATCATCTGAAACAAGCCATCGAGCTTTTAAAAACATCCTAAATATTAATCCGGAGCGGATCACGAAATTGTAGGGGGGATGCTTTTGAAAAAAAAATGTAGCACATTATCTGAATACCTTGTCAATAATGGCTTTGAGCGATTATTTCAATGTTTTCTCTTGCCATCCCTGGCGAACTTGAGTGATACAGCATTGTAGTGTAAAATTACTCAGCACAAAAGATAGCAATAAATTTGATTATCATAAGCCATTTTGGATCGTGATTGACAGTCATTCAAACGGTTCTTTGTATCATCCATATTATTACGTTGATTCTTAGTATGAATGATGCCTGATTGGAATGGCGATGGTTACGGTTGTTCCTTGGTTTTTTTGGGATTTGATAGCGATGGAACCATCGTGTGCAGTAAGTATCTCTTTTACATTGAATAATCCTAGTCCCAATCCTTCCGGTTTGGTCGTGCAAAACGGTTTATACAAATGATTGTTTTGAAAATCTGAATCAATACCGATACCAGAATCTTTAACTTGAATATAAAACCAAGTGTCTTCTTCCCAGGTAGTTACGCAGATCATACCATGATTCGGTTGCGTTGCTTCGACTGCATTGCTTAATAGATTAAACACCACCTGGATGAATTGATCTCGTTCAAATAACAGCTGAATCTGTGGATTGGTACAATCAAACGTGATATTCATGGTATTCCATTCATTGAGTAGTTGCTGAATAATCGAGTTTGGGAATATGCAGGTAATAGTTTCTTCATTTGATTCCAAACTGGACAAAGTGCGTTCCATGCGGAATAAGCGATTCGCCGTTTTATGGATTATTTGTTGCAATTTAGGAAGGATAGATGCAGATAGGGGACTATTACTAAGGTGTTGGAGACAATAATCCAAGGATACCTTTATGTTTTTTATATCATGTAGGTATAATGCAATCCCCTTTTGCCGGAGCCTATCATGCTGCTGCTCCATATACTGTTTTTGCAAGATAGAATGTTTATGAATCATCGCCAGGGATTGAAATATTACCACTAAAAGCATAATTTCAGGAAACGTGTAAAATTCGCCATTGGTTTTATCTTGTAATAGAACAATGGCATACACATCATTACCAGTACGCATGGGAATAAGCAAACGAATTTTATGTTCTGTAAGTAGAGAAACATTGACTTTTCCAAGATGTTCATAATGATGAATACTACAATAAGGAATATTTTCCCAATACTCATGCGATTGGAAATACTCTTTCAAAACAGATGTCAGCTGAAAAGGCAGATGATAGGTTCCAGATACCATGATATATCCGTTATTTTCTCTAAAATAAATGAAGGGAGGTGGGATATGAAAAGCTTGTTCTAAAAATTTGTTACATGCAATGTATCAATTAATTCTTTAATTTGGGTTTGTAGATCGTTGGGATCAAACACTGTATTTCCATCAGGATAGCGCTCAATAAGTTTTTGCAGATAGACCAATAGATTTTGGAATTCTTGTTTTCCATCGGTCAATATTGCTTTGAACTTATGAATAATTGAATCCAATACGAGCAATCGATCCTGTAATGCAAGTTGCGTATTTAGACACAAATTATTGTAATACATCATAGAGCATATGCTAATTAAAACGATGATGTCCCGCTCAGTTGGTCTGAACGCTCCCTTCCCCAATCGCGAAATCCGCAGATAATGATAATGGGAATCAAATGAAATATAGTGTCCAATCCAGACAACCCCCCGCTCAAAATAGTAAGGAGGAATAGCAGGACGCGTTTGATTTGGTTTCATTTCTTCGGGTACATCCATTAGATCGGGATGATTATGGGATTCAGGAAATGTGGCTATTAAGTTATAACGATTAGCCCTATATTCAAAAATAGTAACCCCCTCCAAAGGAAGGTAGTCGGTCATCCAGTAATACAATTGTCTCCAAATTTGTATTGGCGGTTTCGTTGGATCAAAAAGAGAAAATAACGAACTGGTAATGTGGAAGAAATTCAGCGGCGTTACCTGATGCTTACTGGTGATATAATCCGTCAATCGCAAATATAAAGGAAGGATAACGAGGCTGATCCCGATTACCGCAATCAGGATAGGAAAAAAAACAAGATCGGGTATAAGCAAAGACCATCCCCAAAAAAGAACCACAAATAATCCTACCACAAGCAATATCAATCCAAGTTGAAGTGCCCAAAAACCGATATTAGTAGTGCGCAACGGTTTCATTAGTAGTCTCCAGACTTTAATTCATGCTTATTTAAGAAATAATTCATCTGCATTCGATTCAGACCAAGCTTTTTTCCCGCTAATGCATACACACCGTTCGCTTCTTTCAGTGCTTTCTTTAATAACTCCCGTTCATATTCATCCACCCGTGTTTTAAGAGATGTACCATCTAACTCCGGCAACGAAACCGAATCTTCTGAATATTTTTCTGAATCCATCATATCAGGCTCAATATTTGGTAGGGAGGATTCATGAAGGATGGTTTCCTTGCTCATTTGACAAGCGAGATGAATAAGATTGCGAAGCTGGCGAATATTTCCTGGATAGGAAAAGTGCATTAATCGCTCTAGAAAAGTAGATCTCATTCCTTGAATCTGTGTATGGTGAAGCTGATTGTATTCTTCAACAAAATAATGTGCCAGTATGGGGATATCACTTTTACGTTCACGG
>CAYPZJ010000382.1:0-5187 GCA_964414635.1 uncultured Spirochaetia bacterium | reverse complement strand
TCGTACAAATGCGAATTTCAGAATTTTAGTAGATGACAAGTACGCATCTTTCGTTGGAAAAAAGATGATTATTTTGGAAGGAAAAATCAACGATACTGTAAACCAAGTTCCCCAAGGCGTGCGCAGATATCACAGGCTTGGATGATATAATCGGGCTTGGAAAGGCGTTTATATCCGTATTTATTCAGGATATTATTATCATGCAAATCTAAAAGCACTTGATCCCCATTAATTTTAATATTAGCATAATACCAATCTTTTAACAGTCGAACTAATTCCGAATCCTGGAGTAAATAAGAAGCAAATGCCTCGTCCTCGCCGTATACCTTCGTCCGCTTATAGCCTCCGTGGTTGATCTTTAATTGGGGCTGGGTGGGTTGTCTGTTATGAATGGCGTCTTGTATATATTGATCCGTACGAATAATACTGGATGGTTCGATCAACTCAGTGGAAGGAAAATTCGCTCCTGGGATCTGCATTTCAACGGTAAAGGTTTGAAAGAAAGTCTGTCTTCCATGCATGCTGGATGCATCGCCCGACATCATTGCGCTTCCCACCCGTGCGTAATTTACGCCCGCACGAATGCTTACCCGAGTCGGAAATCCTCGGTATTCCCCCTCAAAATCCCCATTATTTTGCTGCAATCCCGTACGACGAGCGAACTCAGGACCGAAGTTAGCCGCCTGTTTTTGCTTCTTTCGTACCCGTGGAATCACAATGATTAATATAATAATGGCAATCAACCCAAAAGCCCCTGCTACAATATAGGGGAGCATTGCCATAAGTTCTGGATCTATAAATTCGTAGGGATTTGTCATACATACCTCCTTTAAATTTAAATCGTAACAAATACTGTACTTGATCACAAATGGAAATTAAACTCAAATTCAAAGGTTTTTTCACCGAGTGTTAAAACACACGGCTATCATTCCAAAGTCGACATTCGTCGACTGACACTCTAATAGCCGATGATTTCAATCATCGGAAAGAAGATTTCTATTTGTGACCAATTACCAAATACGAACAAAGTTGACTCCCAAAAGAACACTTTACAGTGACTCCGTCATCGCAAAAACCAAAGCGGCAAAGCAATCCTCATTTAAGAATCGACTTGCTTCACGTTGGTCGCAATGACACGGAAATAAAATAATAGAGCATACCTGAATTAATCCCACTTAGAAATATCCACACGTTATACCATACAGCATGCAATCGCAACGTACGTATCAATCAAATCAGCAGTCGTCTTAGTTTGTAAACCCTATCTACCCCAAAACCTCCCCCTCTCCTCTTACTTTACGTGTACAACTTGGGTTTGCCATTTTTTCCGTGCTCCTAGCACTTTGTACTATGAACACCATAACGAAACCAGAAGCAATTAAGCATAAAAGCAAGAAGAGAGGAAGAATACGGAACAATGAATTATTTTAACATATCTTTTAATTCTTGTTTAAATGCTTCCTTATCATCTCCCATATAGCTTTCCAACATGGCATCAAGTGCAGTATCGAGTTGATCGGGTGGCATCATTTTGTACATATCTTTCATTTCTTCAAACTGTTGTTTGATGAATTTTTTGCCTTCTTCTGCCATTTGCCCTTTCATCCCTGATTTTTCAACCACATCTTCAGCAGCTGCGCGTTCAAACTTCGTATTGATGGAATTCAGTTGTTCAATTAATTCACGCGCTGCAGTGGGATTTTTTGACTGAATCTTTTCAACAATCCCTTCAATTTCTGATGATAGATCTTGCTGCAATTCAGTAACCAATTCTTGTTGATCTTCTGAATAGCCTGCTGTACTCAGTTTTTTACCTAATGCTTTAATATTGCTTTCTTTCGCTGCAATAAATTTTTTCCCCTCTTCCTTTGCTTTTGCTGCATCATCCAGATGGGGTTCAATTGCAGCATAGTAATCTGAAAAATATCCTTGATATTCTTCAAATACCTTTTTTAAATCAGCATCTGACATTTTCGTCATACATCCTAAACTGGCTACTAGTAGTAAGATACTCGCGATGCCTAGTGTTACTTTGACCAATTTCATAGTTCCTCCAGAAAAATATGATTGCAAAGAATAATAAAAAAAACAAAAGAAAGCAATTGCTTATAAAACATTGTAAAAGCACATCATGATTCTCGTTCGCTATCAAGCAATTAAGAAAGAATAAATACCTACATGCAACTTTACCATTTAAAACCAATGCAACAAGAGTACATGGCGAAGGACATTAGATGGCTCCCAAAACAATGTTACACATGGTCTTGTGAATGATGTGAATTAAGTTTACTTCTATAGGTTGGATTCCTTCGGCGCTACTCCCTACGACCAATGCTGTGCATATTTAATTTGAAGCCATCCCTTATTGGATCGAAAGAGTAAAGCAACAATCAGATTGCTGACTCATACAGCTCCCTTATCTGGTGAACTTATTCCCAAATTCTCAAAAAGCCTGTTGCACTCCAACCCGCATGTTGAAAGTCGGTTAAGGAGTATAAATTATTGGTTACGGGTGATAATGCAATTCCATAAACCGGTATGGATTCGTCTGTTTCGTATTGTGAAACTTGCTCCGAATACAATGCCCCGGAATCGCTCCCCACGGAAAATATTTCAAACCGCCATTTCCCACTTGTATTCGTCGTAAGAATAACATACCTACCACATGGTGCCGTCAAACCATGCTCACATGCCGAATTCCATATAGCCCCACCCGATAATAACACTCCCGTGTACCGGTAAGGATCATCACTACCATACGATCCAATGTATGCACCCGTTTCTGCATTAAATACTTCCACTACAGAAGTCGGGGAATCATCTTCAGCGGGAATATGTACCCAATTCAGACAAGGATCAGAGGCAATACCAAATGTAAATCGAGCATTTCCGCCACTAAGCTGACTTTCATACACGGAAACCGGATTGGGATCGATGGTAACCGGAGCGGTGCTCGAGATGTTATATCGATAGGCTTTTCCAGCTTGGGGTGCGGTATCCGTAGTATCCGTTATAAACAGACTCCCTGAGTTTCCATCGATGTGGATATCCAATCCAGCAGGAGAATCCAAGGGGTTTCCATCCGTATCTAGAATTTCAAACGCAGTGGTGGTATCCAGTTCCATATCTGAAACAACAACCTTGCGATCGCCATCCCATTGAACCGTCCAGACATATTCATCCGAAATTTTTAAATCACCTAACCGAGTACACCCACCTGCTTCAAAATCGGTTGTATCAGAAGAGGTATCCAAAATATCGGTGGCATGAGGATAATTATCCCCCGTACAATTTCCAAACATGTTTGTTTGAGAACAATAGCCAGCCTGATTAACCGGTTCAACTTTAATCAACCCTACTTGACGGCTGTCAGAAAAGGAATCCGCCCCAACAGACACATACGCGGTTTCCGTGCCAGGAACAAAATCAACTCCTCGGGGCTTTTTCATTTTATTACTATAATTACTATGTTCAAAAACCGCTATAAACATTTTTAGGTTGTACTCTTTTTTATCAAACGTATAAACGGAACTCCACGGTCCATCCTCTTGGAAAATGGCATCACAAGTATCCACTGCCCGAACCCGCCAAAAATAGGTTGCGGTATGATTTCCATCCACCGGTGTCTCGCTGTCCGGAGTAAATGAAGCCTCCGAAACCAACGCTGGAGTCCCCGCAACTAATTCCTCAAAATCCGAATCGGATGCAATCTCAATACGATACCCACCATGATCGTCATCAATGTCAGTCCAGTAAAAAGTTACATTTCCCTGATCGAATAGATATGCTCCCTCCATCGGATCACAGAGTTCTGGCGCTTGTTTCGGCGTGCGACAATCCCCACACTCTATTACCTGAAATGTGTTACTCAAACTCCATTCCAATGTGCAATAATCCTCAATCACTGTGCGTATTCGCCACGCATATGTTTTCCCTACTTCCAACTCTTCAACACGGGCAGAAAAGCGGTTCCTACCATCTGGATTAATCCAGCTATCATCAATTCCAAATGCGACCTCATAGTCTAAATGACTGTATCCCTCCCATATAATTTCCGAAACTCCATCTTCTAGACAGACGTTTTTCAAATCACTAAGGGTGGGATTTTCTGCAGGGCATACTGCAAACGAATATAAATCACTCCAAGGTCCTTTACAACTACCCGATTGAACGCGTACTCTCCAGTAATATATTCCAGGGAGTAGTTCCTGTGAACCCATAGATAAATCCAATACAGAAACCGGTGTTTCCGCAATAGGAGGGTTGGTTTCTGTAAACAGGGATCCAAAATCTGAATCGGAACCAAACTGTAACAAATAGGTATCCCCAGCATCCATATCCAAATCTTCCCACGGTTCCCAAGCAATCGTAGGTTGAATCTGACTAATCCCTGTTCCATCGGCAGGTGAAAGATGAGCGGGGGCTGGTAAATTATATAACATAAATTGAGGTGTTTCAGACCAGGGACCAGCAAACTGTTCTGTTTCGCTTTCGAATTCCGCTCGTACCCGCCAGAAATATTCATTCGTGCGGATCGCTGTATCCGTTGGTTGAAACGAGGCGATCGGAATCTCATCAAAGCTATATTCTGGATCAGAAAAAATGGAGTCAGTGGATAATTCCAACCGATAGGAAGTTGCGCCTACAATACTTTCCCATTGAAATTCTGGCGGATATACACAGGTGATTTCATCTTGAAGTGGTGCAATTAATACCGGAACTTCATCACTATAAAAATAAAGTGTAATCACCTCGTCAAAAAAATTATATTGAAATGCATTTACACCGCGCAGGGTAAAATGATACGGATCAGAAGTATAGGGGCGCAAGTACGTTTGTTCCATATCTTCTGTGAATGTATAGGTACCCTCATTTCCAACATCAAAAAAAGAAAGACTATTCACCGAGATTTGCATCATATCAGCATGTTCTATCCTCGTGTTTCCTAACTCATCCTGCCAAGAAAAGGTCAGAGGATCAGATATCAAATGGAACGAATGATTTGGTGGTTCTAATAACACAATTTTATTTATCATCTCTTGAAATGTATCATATTGTTCACACAGACAAAACAAAGGGATTAGCAATAATAGAATAAACGGTACTCGAAAAAATAATGTACGGTTCATTTGACGCCTCATAATAGATATACTTAATTTCCTAAACAGTTCAACACCTGCTAACTAT
>CAYPZJ010000381.1:0-5198 GCA_964414635.1 uncultured Spirochaetia bacterium | reverse complement strand
ATACTTACGTACTGGTTCGGATTATCTTCATCGACATGATTTGGTGCTTTGGGGACAGCCCACCGCTGCTCATGCACATGGAGATAAACTGGGAATTTGGTTTGGAGGACGTGCTACGCATTTGGCAGCTTCAGGAGGGAATTATCCCTTTACATGGGTAAGTCCGAAGATTCATGGATGGGAGGTGCTTTCGGCTCCTTGTTGGGTAGTGTTGGTGGATGGTGCAAGTCAAGCACCCTCCATGAGTTATGTGATGGGGTATTATGAGGGACAAGAATTTCGATTTGCAGCGATGAAAAATGAATTAGCGACTTCAGCATCCATTTATGAGCGCAGTGTTTGGATGATACCAGGAGTACATGATGGAGATACTTATGTTGTTGATATATTCAAAGTCGGCGAAGGTGGAGTGAACTATGATTACAACACGCGTGGTACTGACGCCGGAGATTTTGATTCCATCCAATTTGATTTACCAGATTCTACCCACTGGGAGGACCAGGAAGGGACTTTGGCGGGAACGGATATTGCGCTATATGAAAAGCCAGGATATGGTTGGATGCGGAATGTGAAGAAAACCAAAGTGTCGGGAGATTTTTCGTATACCTTTGTGTATCCCGAAGCAGCGTTGAAAATTCATGCGCTTTCAATGGGATCAACCAGGGAATTGATTTATGCAGAAGGTGAAAAAGGTGGTTATGAACAGGGAAAAGCACCTTGGGATCCCCATCTCTTGTGGCGTGATACCAGCTCCGAACCCGCTTCCCATAAAACCCAGTTTGTTACTGTTTTGGAATCAATCGGGGATCAGCCCTTTATTCAGTCGGTCAATACATTTCAGGTGGAATCAGAAGGGGCTTCTTTCCCTCCAGTAGGGATACAGGTACGTTATCATTCAGGTGAAATCGATGTGTTGTTGGTTAATCCAAATCCTGAAAAAGAAGTTACATATCAATATAATGGGAAATCGTATACCACCGATGCTCATACTGCACTAATACGATTGGATAGCGGAGATGCTGTCCATTGGGTGGAATTATATCAAGGAACCTTCGTACGGTTCGGAAATCAAACCTATCGCACATCCTATCCATTTTCTGGAATCAAAGGGAAGGTTACAGATGTGGATTATGAAAATCAAATCATAACAATTGAATCGGAACAGCAACTGGACGGGATTATTCCATCGGATCTAGATGGCAGGATTGGTATCGTTGAGTTTGAATCAGATGGTACGTCACCTTATCGAATAACAGATTGTTCTATAAATGGAAATGTGCTTCAATTTCGGACCGATATTTCACTCATCCATGGGTATACAGCCTATCAATCAGTCAAAGTAATGATTTTAAAAGATAAAAGCTCCAGGACAATCGATGGAAAAGAAGTATGGGTGGATTTGGTACCTGGGAATCGTTTTTATTTACCCTTGGGTAGCTTCGTGCACCCAACGGAATCATCAGATTAAAATGATTAGAAAAATAATCCCAACAATCATGGCGGTTACTGCACCGAGTACAAACCCGCGCATATCCTGCATTGCTTGACGTAATTCCAACCGGAGTTGGTGAATTTCATCCGTATACGCTTTTATATCCGGTTGTTCAGTAGGTGAAAATGATTCGGGCTGCTGATTAGACATAAAACAATCTCTTGATCCTAGCGATTCTATACGGTTTATAATTCTATACTTAACGCATTTACTAATTCTCGTGCGGTTAACATACGATCTACTTTGAAGAAAGGATATTTGTTGAGATCTACGTGTTGACCACTGTACTTGTCTTTTACATACACATAATCACCATTATTTTTCTTTACAAAACGGAGAAACTGAACAATGGGTTTCTTACCGTCTTCCACTTTCTCGATTTTACAGATATATTTGGGAGAGCCGCGTAATTCATATGCATTACTGGGAGGGTTGGGATTTTTCTTAGGATCCAACTCCTCTACGTAGTTTAAATATACAATATCAGAAGGACCATATTCCATAAGTTCAATATCCTCCCCTTCAAAAGAAATGGTATTCTCTGGTAATGGGTTGTACTCAGCAGGATGGGATTTAGCAGGTTGGGATTCGGTTGATGAGGTAGATTCGGAAGGAGGCTGAATATCACCAGCTTCTTGAGCAGGATTTGTAGACTGTTCTTCTGATTCTTTGCCTCCGCTTTCCCCAATTTCAGCGAGAAAATTATCCAGGTCGAAATCCTTATTCGATTTCGACTTGGGTTGAAAATCCTCCATATCATCATCAGCAAAGACTTTATCTACCTCTGCATTGCGCTTTAAGTCTGCTAGTTTTTCATCTTCGTCATTTGATGTTGTCTTTTTTCCGCCTACATTTAATTCCAGGGATGATTGAACTTCCTCATCCTCAGGCATGATTAATCCGTCAAGAGAAAATTCGGGTGCAATTTCCTCCTGAACGATCTTAAATTTCAGACATGGATGATATTCCCCAATATAATAATGATTATACTGGGACTGTGACAAATCCATCTCCTTGTCAGTACCGTCTTCATCAGTAATGAGTACAACCGGACGATGAGGCATTTTGTTATGTCGAATAACCACGGCATGATATAAGATGGTAGTTGGATCGGAGAATTTATATATTGGCACAACTTCTTCAATTTTGAATAAATAAATGTGTTCAAAAAATAAATCTACTAAATACGCATCAAACCGTCGTTTGTGCTTTAACCTTGTGTTTACATCCCACGTACCACTAATATCATCCTCCCCGTCCTGATTTTTTGGATAAACACGATTAATTAGGAAATAACGAACCAGACTATCCCGTTGAAACGGTAACCGCCATGGGGTACCAAATAGATATTCACAGAAAGTATTAATAATTCCAGCAAGGCGGGTCAGCTCTGTAATGGTATGTTCATACATACTCTGTACCCGAGACTGTACATTACCTGCCATGTCTTCTTCGGATATACGTTCGTCTTCCATCTTTCGTTTTGGATATCCGCCTCCATGTAATCCTCGGTGATGGTATTGAAGCAATTCATGTCCATCCTCTTTGATATAAGTAGGATTTCGTTGGGATGCAAGAATATGCTTACTCACGTTGCAATGGTGCTCAAAAATGTTTTTCACACGATCTTCTAATGGTATATATCCTTTATCTACCATTTGACCGTTTGGATCGATCAGCGGTTTTGTTATTCGATAGATCATACGAAACAATAAGCCATGGAGGTATCCGTAATCCACATAATAAGCGGCGCGTGTTGCTTCCAACA
The DNA here is from genome assembly GCA_964414635.1 of uncultured Spirochaetia bacterium. Classification (GTDB taxonomy): domain Bacteria; phylum Spirochaetota; class UBA6919; order CAYPZJ01; family CAYPZJ01; genus CAYPZJ01. The sequence continues at coordinate 1,938 of CAYPZJ010000381.1, read as the reverse complement.
CTTGTTCTTCCATGTACGCGTGACGCTTTTGAGGATCTATATCTCGTAGATGTGTCGGAGGTTCTTCTCCTTCTGGGATCCGAAGGGTCTGGATTTTTTTAAGTAGAATTGCGAACGCTAAACCCGTATTCAAACAGTTTTTAAGGAAGAAGTTAGTAGGTTCCGATCGCTTTACTTGTTCACTATCCTGTGCTTTATATAAATTCCCAATAGATATATTTTCGAACAAGCCGGTTTTTTTGCATTTTTTCAGTAGTGTTTTTGTTAACGTATGGAGTGGAAGGACTTTCTTTGCCCCTTCACCAAAATTTTGACTAAAAATGATCTTTGCTCCATCGGAATGAAGGGGGTTAATATTCTGTTTGATTAAATCATCACCATCGAAAATTTTGATGGTGGAACCGGGTTTCCGCACTTCATTCTCTTCAAACGGATGCATGGTTTTTATGAGGATATTTTCAATTTCCGTTTTTAGCTCATGGAAGTCATGATCCCAAAATTTATAATCATTGGTAGCCTGCTCCAATTCACTTCCATCGTTGATCCAAATAATCTGATAACCCAAATCTTTAATTTTTCTAATATCTTCCGGTTCTAATTCTTTTCCACGTTTGAATCCGCCACTTTTTACACCTGAAATATCTTCTTCTAAAAAGATTCCTGGAGGCATTTGAGATTTAATTTCATCAATTGCTTTTTTGTACTCTTCCGATTTGTTATTTAGTTTTTTTCGGAGATCCCGTGCTTTTTCCCGTAATTTTTTGCGTTCAATGAAACGTGTTGCAACCAGGTCTTCAAGTTCGTTTATCAGGATTTTTTGAATCATAGTGTTTATCCAAACTACTGATTAGGAGCATTACAGGTTGTATGTATGACTCATTCCAAAGAGTTATGAGGTGGAAAATGGGATTTTGGATTCAGAGTCTATCCTAATTTCGGCGAATTGAGGAAAGCCTTTAGCTAGGCTTCCCATTTGTATGAAAATATATCATCTTTTGTTCAATCTGTCAACCACTTTTCTAAACACGTTCATCAACGAAAGTACCCTCTCCAGGATGGTTTTCGTATTCCCGTGGTAGAGGATCGGGATTTTCGGGTGGGGGGGGTGCATCGGGTTCACGCACCTTGGGAGGTGGTGATAAATCAGGTTGCGAATAGGCAGCTGCTATATCGCCTACCGGTTGATAAAATCCATGCAGTGTCATATACCCTCCTTAAAATATCTAATCTAGTTCTAGTTGTGTTTGCAAGGTTTGGTTGTGATTTTGTTTGGATTCAACAACAGCATTCCGCAAGAAGTATTGAAACCTTGCACTTTACAATATAAGCCGAATTTGAAAGAAAAACCAAAGAATTTATAATTTGGAAGGGGTTCTGTTACGATAGTTTTGTACCAAAACCTGGAATCGCGTAAGTAAAAAGATTAGAAACAACATCACATAATGAATATAAATAACTCCAAAGCACACCGGGTAATCCAATGCAACCGTTGCGCGGTCCAATACACCTCCATAAGCACCCATGATGGCTACATTGCCACCTAATACCAGGGCCGGATCAAAAAAGAGTAACCCTATACTAAAAAGGGGGTAGTAAAACAACAAAAACGGTAAAAAAGAACGGGCTAACCGGTCCGAAGTTTTTGGAAGTGGAGCATTTTCAATGGATCCTCCCAGCGCGGGTGCCATACTGAAAAATATCGCCAAGCCAACGGTATAAAACAAAACCGATGGATAAATGTAACGGTGGGTAGCGTCGAATGTATGGGCGTAGACCTGTGCTGCCCATCCAAGCACTAGAATCGAAAGACCAATATACACCAATATGGTAATTTTTAGAACGCGTTCTTGAACCGAACGTTTGAATAATCCTTTGAACCGAGTGAGAATAAAAAAACAAAGTAAGCTGATAATAAAAATATAGACGAGGTGCATCCAG
>CAYPZJ010000380.1:0-5212 GCA_964414635.1 uncultured Spirochaetia bacterium | reverse complement strand
CCCTTAATTTATGGATTCTTGAAAAAAATGCCGTATTTCAGTATATTTATTCGCAGCTAGGCGTTTATTGCCAAACAAAAACCGTTTCATACTTACTCTACAAGGAGAACCCATGGCTATCAAACCTATCCCTTATACACATGATGAATTATTTGGCAAACTGCCACCCCGTCAATTCAAGAACCACTTCCAACGAGAAGTGGCATTGCCGATGGGTGGAATTGGAACGGGAAGCATATCCCTTGGAGGATGGGGACAGCTACGAGATTTTGAAATTTTTAACCGTCCCAGTAAAGAAATGCAATTCAGTATGACTTTTCCCACACTGTATGCAAAACCCAAAGGAAAAGCCCCTGTAACCAAAATTGTACAGGGACCACCCCAAGCGGATGTTCAAGGAGAGGGATTTGGCGCTATTCGAGATACGGCGGTGGGAATGCCCCACATGAAATCCGCAACATTTACGGGAACCTTTCCGATTGGTTCCATTGCGTTTCAAGATGAGGTGATGCCGTTGACAGTTGCGGTCGAAGGGTTTAATCCCTTTATTCCAACAAATGATAAGGACTCCAGTATTCCGTGTAGTATTCTGCTATATCACGTTGAAAATCCTACAGAAGATGTCATCGACGGAACCTTAGTATTTAATTTGGAAAACGCTATTGGGAAACCAAAGGGTGGCAAAACTAAAAATAGCTTTAAAGATGAAAACGCTAGCCGTGGGATTTTTATGGAAACAGAACGGTATCAACCTTCCGAAAGTCGCTTTGGAACGATGGCGCTGGCTACTCCCCATAAAAATATTACCAAACAAACACGATGGCACCGAGGTGCGTGGTTTGACTCCATGCATTATTTTTGGGATCACCTTTCTGTTACAGGGGAACTAACCAATGATACTTCAGTGGATGTAGCCGATGAAAACCGATCCGATATTGGAAGTATCGGGTTAAAATTCACCTTGAATCCAGGAGAGCAGGTTACGCTACCCGTCATCATTGGTTGGCATTTCCCAAACTTTTCAAAATATTGGGGGGATGATTCTAAAAATGAGGATACCCGTCCTTCCTGGAAAAATTATTATGCTTCGGTATGGAAGGATGCATGGGATGTGGTATCGTATGTATGTTCAAATTTGGAACGGTTAGAACAACAAACCCGCTCCTTTCAAAATTTTTTATACCAATCAACATTACCGGGTGTAGTACTCGACGCGGTATCCTCCCAGATTTCCATCTTAAAATCTACGACGTGTTTACGATTACCGGACGGTTCCTTTTATGCATGGGAAGGATGTGGTAAAGACGCGGGATGTTGTGAAGGAACATGTACCCACGTTTGGAATTACGCACAAGCCTTACCATATCTTTTCCCTCGATTGGAGCGATCGATTCGAGATACGGATTATGCAAACAATCTTCATGATGATGGACACATGACCTTCCGTATGCCGCTTCCATTAGGTACGATCCCCAAGCCCGATTTCCACGCTGCAGCAGATGGTCAATTGGGGGGAATTCTTAAAACCTATCGGGAATGGCTAATAAGTGGGGATGATACATGGTTGAAAGGAATATTCCCTCGAGTTAAACGCTCGTTGGAGTATGCCTGGAAATATTGGGATCAAGACAAAGACGGGGTGATGGAAGGCAGTCAGCACAACACGTACGATATTGAATTCTACGGTCCTAATACCATGATGGGAAGCTATTATCTTGCCGCTTTGCTCGCGGGTGAAAAGATGGCTCGGCATCTGGGGGATACCAGTGCTGCAGATGAATATAAGCGAATTGCGCAAAGTGGTTTTGAGAAAACAGGTGCATTATTATTTAACGGGGAGTATTACAAACAAATTATCGATCCGGAAGCAAAAGACAAAACTCCCATTGAAAAAGATAAAGATTATGATCGGTGGTTAACCGAAGATGATAAAAAGAAAGCGGCGGAAGAATTGAAGTATCAATATGGTGATGGATGCTTATCCGATCAAATGATTGGACAATGGTTTGCGATGATGTTGAACTTGGGCTATGTATACAAACAATCCGAGGTGAAGAAAACCTTACAATCCATATTCAAATACAACTGGAAAAGTCCCTTGGGAGAACATGCTAATGCACAACGGGTGTATGCGCTTTCAGATGAATGTGGGTTATTGCTCTGTTCATGGCCCCATGGTAAGCGTCCAGCAATCCCCTTTCCTTATTCGGATGAAGTCTGGCCTGGTATTGAATATCAGGTTGCAAGTCATATGATTTACGAAGGATTGCTTGATGAAGGATTGGCTATTGTAAAAGGATTGCGGGATCGGTTTGATGGGTATCGACGAAATCCTTGGAATGAATTTGAGTGTGGTAGTCATTATGCCCGTTCCATGGCAAGCTATGCAGTTATGCTTGCGCTTGCGGGATTTCAGTATAATGCACCAGAAAAATCAATCGGATTTTCCCCACAGGTTTTCAGTACTGATTTTCAATGTTTTTGGTCGGTGGATTCGGGATTTGGTAAATATCGACAGATTCAGGAAGGAAAAACCTGGACCGTTGAATTGCACTGCGCGTATGGCAAACTTGCGTTGGATTCTATAAACTTGGATTCCTCGATGAATGTAAAAACCGTACATAGCGCGTTGTGTGATGGACAAACGATGGCGATTTCACTACAGAATGATTCACACCCATCCCTACGATTCAATCAAACAGCTACCTTAAACGAAGGGGTTAGCCTTATTCTTGTTTTAGAATAGCTTTGATTCAGAATATAGGTTTGATTGCTTGATTATAAGACGCATCGCTTCGCATATTCCTAATCAATTCCTTTCTGTTTCCCAACATGTTGTATAGTAAGGAGTTATGCTTACCCAGACGTGAAACATATATTGCTAGTAAACCCACCGGCATATGATTTTAAATGCTACGATGAATGGATGACGCCGCTTGGGTTGCTTCATTTAAGTCGCTATTTCAAAGACCATGGATGGCGGACATCCTTATTAAACTGTTTGACTCGTTTTGATCCGCTGTTACCTGCTACTCGAAAGAAAAGATATCACACCGGTGATTTTTATTGGGAAGAGCAGGATCCTCCCACGAATTTTGAGATAATCCCACGGAAATTCAAGCGTTATGGATTCAATGCCGCCATGGTTCGACAGCGCTTAGAGCAATTACCTCCGGTTGATTGTATCGGGGTTTCCTCATTGATGACATATTGGTATCCTGGGGTCGAAGCGATTGTAAGCGAACTACGTGAAGTATATCCTACCGTACCTTTGTTTTTAAGCGGAATTTATGCATCGCTATGCACCGACCATGCCCGGAATCTTTCTGGAATCACACATGTGTTTCCTAAAAAGGAATTATCTCAGTTTCATACCGTGTTAATGCACTACTTTCCAGATACTTTCAAGCCATATATTTCGTCGCGATCCTTTCCAGACTATACCCTCGTCCGTCATCAGGAATCCCTTCCTCTTCGACTACGAAGTGGATGTAGTCATCGTTGTAAGTATTGTGCTTCAAGTTATCTTGATCCTCAACCAACCATTCTTCCGCAGAAAGCGGCGCTCACTGGATTGACATGGGGACGAGAATGGAACATTGAAGATTTTGTTTTCTACGATGATGCTTTGCTGTATCAATTTGATGAAGTTCTGAAACCATTTCTTGAAGAAAAAATGAATCTTCATCCGACCGCACGCTTCCATACCCCGAATGCACTCCATGCGCGATATATTACGAAAACAGTTGCCGACTGGCTTTACCAAACGGGGTTTGAAACGATTCGGGTTGGATTAGAAACCATTGATCCAATATTGCAAGCGAAGATGGGAAATAAAGCGGATCAGCGCGATTGGGAAAATGCCATAGATGGTTTGGTGACAGCAGGTTTTAATAAATCCCAGGTTGGTGTGTATGTTATGGTTGGGGTTCCAGGACAAACATTGGAACACGTGTATCAGACAATCTCGTATCTGAAGGATTTCCCAGTGTTGATTAAACCCGTATGGTATTCACCCATCCCTCATACACCGTATTTTGATGAGTTAAAGCAACGGTTTCCTGAGATTGAGAACGAACCACTATTCCAAAATGATACATTTTTCCCGATTTGGTCTGGATTTATGTCGGAATCGGAAGGGCAAAAGATTCGGAGTTGGGTACGGGATTTGAATCAGCGGGGATGTTAATTCGATGGGTGCGAACCAGGTTATGGTATCCGATAACCTGGCACCACCATCGTCATTGAGTTGTCAACGGTTTCACACTTAACCCAGCAAGCGAAGAACCAATTGCTTGGTTTGGTTAGCTTGTGCCAACATGGCGGTAGCGGACTGGGTCAAGATATTATCCTTGACAAAATTTACCATCTGAAGTGCCATATCCGTGTCTCGAATTTGAGATTCAGCAGCCTGAAGGTTTTCAGCAGCAATGTCCACCCCTTGAATTACATGTTCCAGTCGGTTTTGGTACGCCCCCATATCTGCTCGTTGGCGATTAACACGGAACAACGCTTGATCCAAAACGGCGATCGCTTGATTTGCTTTGTCAGCTGAAGAAAACGTGATCTGCATAGCACGGTCAGCCTGCTCTCCTGTGGTGAGTCCCAATGCAGCTGCGCTCATGTTACCAATGGAGAGTAATTCTCGTTGATCCATATTGGCACCAATGTGAATCCACACTCCACCAGTATCCGGTTGAAACAGCGCATCTTTTGGAACATCGGATGTTTCATAGGCGGTTAATTTTTCCGCAGCACCACGAAGCATGCGTAGCTTGTTGAATTCCGCAGTGGAAGCAATCCGATCAACTTCATCAACTAGCTGGTTGATCTCCACTTGAATCTGCATTCGATCCTGGAAAGTATAAATTCCGTTTGCAGCTTGCACTGCCAATTCCCGAATTCGTTGCAGAACCGAAGTGGTTTCATTCAACCAACCTTCGGCTGTTTGAATGAAGGAAATGCCGTCTTGTGCATTTCGGGAAGCTTGATTCAAGCCCCGAATCTGAGATCGCATTTTCTCAGATACTGCAAGACCCGCTGCATCATCTGCAGCTCGGTTAATGCGAAGCCCACTGGACAGCCGTTCAATATCAAGCTGTTGGGCGCGGTCATTAATGCTGAGTGTTCGGTGTGCATTAATGGCACTTAGATTGTGGTTGATAATCATATACGTCCCTCCTTGTAATTATCACATCCCAAAAAAAAAGAT
>CAYPZJ010000379.1:0-5217 GCA_964414635.1 uncultured Spirochaetia bacterium | reverse complement strand
CAGTATCTATCCGAAACCCATGAATTCCTGCATGGTTTGAAAACCCCTATTATTACGTAGGGATGAAACCGCCAGCTTGAAAAGAGGCATATATGGCATTATTTAAACGTAAAAACAATGAATCAACTGCTTCATCGGGTGATCAAGCATCACCCGGTTTAACAAAAATGAAAACCACATTCGGGGATCGCATTAAAAATTTATTCCAAGAACGTTCCCAAATTTCTGGTACATTTTTAGATGAGTTTGAGGAAATCTTGATTGCTGCCGATGTCGGTGTGGATACGACTTTAGAAATTATTGAAAACTTAAAAATCCAAGCCCGTCGTACCAATCCATCGTCCTATGATGAATTGCGAGGGTTGCTCACAACCATCTTAATGGATATGATTCCTGCGGTACCCTATACGCTGGAAGACGGGAAAATCAATGTACTCTTTGTAATTGGTGTAAATGGAACCGGCAAAACCACATCCATCGCAAAACTTGCCCATTTATATCAATCGCAGGGGAAAAAGGTGTTATTGGGTGCGTGTGATACCTTTCGAGCCGCTGCGATAGAGCAACTTGCTACCTGGGCAGACCGGGTGAATGTACCGCTTGTCAAGCAAGAGGAAGGATCCAATCCTGGTTCCACCCTCTATAATTCAATTGATAAAGCGGTATCCCTGCAATCGGATCTACTGATCGTTGATACCGCAGGGCGCTTACATAATCGAGCTAATTTAATGGCGGAAATCGAAAAACTGAATCGTATCCTGGAAAAGAAAGCGTTGGAACATCCCCTTTCTAAAAAGAATATGATTGTATTGGATGCAGGTACAGGTCAGAATGCCTTTTCCCAGGCGGAATCATTTAATAAGTCCATCGGTGTGGATGGGGTTATTATGTCCAAAATGGATTCCACAGCGAAGGGGGGGATTGTCATCGCTCTGGGGTATAAATTGAAACTTCCTGTACAGTTTATTGGTATTGGTGAAAAAATAGATCAGCTACAACCGTTTTCGCCTACTGCGTTTTTAGAATCGATGCTGCCATAACATCTTATTCCCAAATCGACGAGGTATACATGCAACACTGGATACGCCGCTTTACACCGATGGATTTTTTTAAGTTATACTTCCAAATCCTTTCTAAAACAGGAATACGAAGTCTCATTGTCTCGGGTGTCTTATTGGTTCCGGCTTTCATCCTCGTTGGTTTTTTTACCAGCCTTTTTGTTAATTCTCTTCCTTTAGGATCTACTGAAGGAGTAATCGGTGCAGAAAACGCTTCAGGGAGCTGGTTTGGTATTAATATCCTATGGGGATTGATTGCATTGGTAATCTATTTATATTTTCATGTGTTAACCCAAGCAACCATCACCCGTTTGGTTCATGCGGAAGCCTTTGATGTTACCCTTACTTGGAAAGATGCCCTCCAGCAAACCTTGTTCCAGGATATGCGACGGGTATTCCCTACATTTCTTTTATATGTTGTTTATTTGGTGGGGGGGTTGGTTGTTTTAAATGGGATTGGCGCTCTAGCTACCAGTACTGGGTTGGGTCTTTTTCAATTTCTTGGTACACTTGTTACAATCGGTGGATTGGGCTTGGTGGTTATCTTCTTTATTCGATGGGTTTTTGTGATTCAAGTTTCTATGATTGATCATCGGTATGGGAATCATGCCCTTTCCTATAGTAACCGCCTTGTAACTGGGAAATTCATCCCGGTACTCGGATATCTCATTCTTATTGGTATTCTCTCCTCTCTCGCCATTAATCTTGCGACGCTCCCATTAAATCTTGTGTTTGATTTCACCGCAGTCAATGATCATATCAACCGAATACTTGCTACGCCTGAAAATACCCAAGCGATCTTGATTTCTTTTATTAGACTGATCCAAGAGCACATTTGGGGATTAACCCTGGTTTGGTTGATCACCGTTTTCCTCCAGAATCTGCTGGCAGGAGGATATATGACCCTGTTATATTACGGATATCTATCTCAAAAAGATATGAATCCAACAAGTTATCCTTCACCGCATTCGGAACCTGAAAAAAATCACGCACCAGTAGAGTATCCCCATTCGGATGACGATGATAAGAAACAGCAGGATGGTGGAGACAATAACGACCATGGAACAGATAAAGCAGGGAATTCGGATGATGATAAAGCATAAAGTCTTTCTGCTTATCCTGTTACCATTTGTTTCCATACTTGCTGTTGCTCTTTCTTCCTGGATCTTCCCCAATGATTATTCTGCTTCCATAGCCGAATCCACACCTGATAGGCAACGTTATGTAAATCTCACTTATCAAAAAGCCTTGCTCGAGTATCAATCCAATCAGTATGATTTTTATCAGACACGACTTCCAGGCGATCGTTATCTGGAATCGGAATCATTGCGGATTACGCACTACCTTACAACCGAATTAATACCGCAGCTTGATCGGCTCAGTCGTCGTATCGAATCGGCTTATGCACAAGAAGTGCAGATGGATATTCAACGGTTTTCAGATCACTTAAATGCGGAAGTTGAACAGAAGAGTCGAAATTATTTTAATAAATTGCTTGAGCAGCGTCAGACCTATTTGAGTAACATGCGAAGTAGTTTTGAGAATCTTTCCATCCCAGGGGTGGTTCGTAATGCTAACGATGAGACCCAGGCTTTTCTATTAGAGATCCCCAACCAAACCTGGTTTACTTCGGGTTCCGCTCGCATTATAGACGAAACCAAACCGTTGTTGGATACGATACTTGAAACATTTATCTCCACAAATCCCCAGCTACTAATTGGTTTGGAACTGCGGGGTCATACCGATGCGGATGGAGAACGGTATTTGAATGGCACGTATGATATCATGGGCTTGTATATGGATATCCCATTGGATATGAAGCGGAATACGGTGCTGGATGAATTGGATGGGAATGGGCAACGTAAGGAATTTCGCTACTATTATCTATACCGCATTATCCCAAGTGTTCCTGAAACCGAATACCTTGTTGTGAAGAATGACCGATATTATCAAGAAAGTTTACATCGTAATCAACAACTAAGCATCGACCGGTGTCGTGCTATTGATCGTTACTTTGCACACCACAACAGCCTGTATGCAGAACGACGACTTGATCTACGTATGACTGGCGTTGCCTTTTTGGAACCAGTTACCACCAATTTACCACTAGCGTACAATTCAACAGAGGAGCGATTAGCAGCACGTGAACAGAAAGCTGCGAATCGTCGGATGGAATTTCGCTTTTTTCTATCCACCAAACGATTATTAGAAACGATCGCTCATAATGAAAACGTCTTGATTCAGCTTTCCTTCACTCATTAAGAGAAGAACGTAGGATTCGTATGTATACCCCTACTCCATCATGGCATGCTTATTTTGAAAAACACCAATATCAATCGAAAACGGGTGTTGTACTCCCGTACCGACTCGCCCTTCCAATCGATGCTGGTGCAGCATCCTATCCTTTGGTGATTTTTCTTCACGGAGCCGGAGAACGCGGTTCAGACAATGAACAGCAATTGCGCTTGGGTACGTTTCGATTTGTTAGGGAGCAGGATCGGTATGCATATCCCTGTTATGTTTTCGCTCCGCAATGCCCCCTGGAAGATCGGTGGGTTGAAGCGGTCTGGGATTTGCCAGCTCATCGGATGGCATCTACTCCCCGCCCTGCTTTTCAAGCTATGATTGCCGCATGGCAGCACCTTTTAACGATCTATCCCATTGATCCAAATCGTATTTATGTGGTCGGTATTTCGATGGGTGGATTTGGGACCTGGGAATTAATACAGCGGTATGCGAATCGTATTGCTGCTGCTATCCCGCTCTGTAGCGGTGGTGATGAATCGCTTGCTTCCCGTTTGGTTTCTATTCCCATCTGGGCTTTTCATGGGGATCTGGATGAGACGGTTTCGGTTGCACGAAGCCGGAATATGATCCGTGCTATTCAAAAAAACGGTGGCAAACCTCGTTACACCGAATATCCTGGGGTATATCATAATTGTTGGGATCTCGTTTTTGACGAACCGACCCTGTTATCCTGGCTTTTTGCCCACCGATTGAATCCTTGCTGATCGGTATTGGTTTTACTCTATTTTTGTTATTTTGTTGTGGATGATTGTGGAACGTCATTAAAATCAATTTCAAACGGTAAATCGGGAGCTGTGGTTTGATCGGAGCCAGGAATGATTTCTAAAATTTCTGTATTCTGCTGTTGGATAATGGAATAGATATCCGGTTGGATCTGAATGGTGATGGTTTTTTGGAGGTATTGGGGATCTGCAATATAGGATTCTTTAAGTAGATGAGGTGCTAACGGGGTTATTCCAGCAGTTGATTGAGACAAGATTAGATACCCAAGAAACGAGAAAAACAACAGCATAAAGATCGCAAATCCCCATTGAATCCGAACTGCTGTTTTCGGGTTATTCAATTGCTCAATTTTATATGCGATTCGTGCCCATATACGATGTTGATTCACATCTTCCAGCTTTTCCTGGAGAATATGGGTTAAATGATCCTGATCCACCGTGCGTCGTCGCTTTTTATAGTAGGACTGAAATGAATCCAACGCCGTTTTCATGGATTCGAATTCGTGCATTAATTCGGGTGAGGTATCCAGTTTGGAAAACAAATATGCCTGATTATAATTGGAGATGGTTCCATCAAAATACTGGCGAAGCAACTCTTTTAAATCGGACTGCTGCATGGCACCTCCTTTGGAGACGTTTTCTGCACAAGATTGCGACGCGCTTTTTCTAGTAAGTTTGAAATCTCCTGTTCTGTAAGGACTAAAACCTCCGCCATTTCTCCTAACGTATATCCTCCTATGTATTTCATCGTTAGAAATAATCGCTCACTCTCATCTAAATCCCCAATTCCATTCATCGACTCGCTCGATTCCGTGTTTCTTTGACTCCCATTGATCTGGTGAAAGGTTTGAATCATGGCAATTTTCAATAACCACAACATGAGTTTCGGCTCTCCTTTGTATTCACCCAATCCAATATACGTTCGGTAAAACGTTTCTGAAAGGATATCGTATGCCAACTCCTTATCATCAACAATAACAGAAATAATATCCATCACCGGTTGCGCAAACCGCTGTACAAACAGCTGGAAACTCTCCAGATCCCCTTGAAGAAATTGTTCCACCAATTCTCGATCGCTGATCGTTGCTTGATTCACAACCGGTCCTCCCATTAAAAAGCAAAGCCCAGTT
>CAYPZJ010000378.1:0-5227 GCA_964414635.1 uncultured Spirochaetia bacterium | reverse complement strand
GAATCCCCTTATACTGTGTAAAGATGTTGATGCTCTGTTGTAGATTGGCTTGAATATTCAGTGAGTAAAGCGTATTTGCAAGTTTCTTCAATTCGGGTACCACGGGTAATCCTGGAAGAGCATAGAAAACAAGCTTTTCATCCCATTTATGTTCCCGAAACGCCGGGGAAAAATAATGAAGCAGAGGATAAAATGAAAACTGAGCCAACCGCCCAAATTCTATAACCGAGTTATATAATTGATTCGTCCACTGGATATATTCTGAAGAAAAGCTATTCAGGTATTCATTGAGTATTTCCCCAACTTTTCGATTTACCACTTCTAGGTTCTCATCCATAAGCATAAGAGTTAAGCGGGATACCGAAAGGCGTTCTAGTAATTCTTTTTGGCGCTGATCCAACCCAAATTCGATATAAAACGTTTGTAACGCTCGATCCGATTCATCCCCAAGTTGGAACAGATTACGAATGGGAAATAGAAATTTGGCTATGGTGAATAATAGATCAACAAAGGATAGTGTGATTATTTTTTTTGTTGGACTATAGAACTCCCGGGCATGTCTTTTTATCGCACGCTGCACCTGTGCTTGTTTGTATTCCTTATTGAGGATCGGATCGGTATATCCAAAAAATAGTTTGATTCGAATGAATAACTGTTTTAGCGCAACCATCTTGTACTGAATAGTAATAGAACTCCATCCCCGGGGCAAATCAGATTGGGTTTATAGGTTAAAGGTGAAAAGGGGAAGGGGGTAAAGGTAAGATAGAAATCTGCTCCCTTTTCAGAATTCAGTGGTCAGTGCTGGGTGTGAATGTAAGAAATAGTTCGTTGTATAACTACCAATCCTCCGCCCCTTTTCCAATTTCCTTCGACCGAGTTGGGAAAAGGAAAAATGGAAGAAGAGGGTTTGAGATGAAGGCATAGGGATGGATCACCCGTAAACAGCCTGTAATTACTGACGGCTGATTTTTCAGACGGGTATGGTGAAAAACAAAGGGGTTGCGCTGCTATCAAACAGCTCAACCCCTTCAAAGCATCAGTCGTTAGTTTATATGGACTAGTTGACTTAGTAAAAATTTTCGTTTTGGTTGGATATTACCGTCCATGCCTTGGACCTTGTCCGTTTCCCATACCTGGTCCTCTACCACCACGACCACCATGGGGTGGACCTCCAATAAATGCGTCACCTAAGCGTAATTCATCAAAACGCTGACGTTGTTGGGAGGTTAAAAGCCCTCGGAATTCGACCAGATGACGAATCCGAACAAGCATCATCTCCTTATGATTATCAGCCATTTGTTCAACCAATTGTTCTACTTTCGTCATATTAACGTTATCCGCTCGCAATTCAGCCCGAAGCTGAATTTGCAGCCGTGCTTGGGCAGCATGAATCTCAACTCGTTTCAATTCTAGCTCATCTCGTAACTCCATAAGTTGGTCTAATTGTTGCTCGCTGAGATCTAAAAGGCGAATAAAATCCGGACCATGATGGGGTGGACCACCCGGTTGTGCGGACACCGCTGTGACTATTAGGATACCAGCAAAGATCATGGCGCTGGTTAATAGAGATAATTTTGCTATTCGTTGCATGTTATTCCTCCTCTGTTAATGGAATGGATTCATAAAAGGAAAATAATTCATCAGTTGTATTTCCCATTTCAGAAACCCAATCTGATGAGTCGGTGGAAACCACCGGATTGCTGGAAAACGCCATTATATCTTCAATATAGAGATTTAACTGGTCGGTTTCCGTAAGCTGAGTATCTATTTGAACCGTTCCCGCCAAACTAGCCATTGTTAGTAGCGGATTGGTCGGAGTAAGCGGATTCAAAGAAGTATTTAACGAAAATTGTATAAGAATTACCAAACCCACTAACACCCCAAATATAGCAGCTACAGCGACCCATCCTGGATTAAACTTTCTTCTATACGTAAGGGATGGATCTACTTCTTGGTTAGCGGATGTGTCGGTCACCTGCTTCACAATATCCTGCCATAGTTGATTAGAATTAGATGGTTCAATGGTTCGGTCGGCCGTTTTTTTATATTGCTGATACCGATGCCAAATCTGTTGGCAGCTTGCGCATTGCTTAAAATGCTCCTGATCTTCGGCAGTCCAGGTTTCCGGGGAATTAAAAAGCAGTGTGTTAATTCGGTTGCATTTCATATCCATTCTCCTGTACATGCTGATTTAGGGCGGTAATCAGCATTTCTTTCGCTCTACCCATCCGAATTTTATAAGTCGATGGGGAAAGTTCGGTAATTTCCATAATCTCCACAGGTTTTAACCCATCTAATTCCCGTAGAATCAGTAGGATACGATATTTTTCAGGAATTTTGCAAAGTATATAATCTACCAAATCTTGCTCCTCCACCTGTTGGAATGGTTCTGTTGGAGGGTGTACCTGCTCGTTTTTCCATAATTTAAATAACCCTCGTTCATGGTATTTTTCTTTTTTTATCATGCTCAAACAGGTATTTATCGTAATCCGATATATCCAGGTGGATACTTTGGAATCCCCCCTGAATTGTTCAGCCGCATGGAACACCTTTATAAATACCTCCTGGACTACATCTTCAGCACGGGTTTCATCATGGAGCATGCGCCGGGCGATATGATAAACAAATCGATGATGGGCTTCAAACCATTCTTTGACTTGGTTAATCGTGTCTGGATCAGTTGGAACCATTCGATGATTTTTTCCACTTATGCGTTTCGGTACTTTTGTCATATTGTCTTTTTCATCCGTTCCGTTTTCTATATTTTAGTATCCTGTGGAATGTAAAATGCCTCAAAAAAAAAATAAAAACCGCGAAATTTTGAATCATTCCTGGGATCTATCAACTACAGAAGCCCGATCGATACAACTTCAATTAGCTAAATTTCTCAGTCTAAAGGGTACTCCTGCTATCCAAACTATAGCAGGAGTAGATATTTCATGCAATCGGTTTCAAAATTTGTTATTTGCTGCTATTGTCGTTCTTTCTTATCCCGATTTAGCTACATTAGAAACCGCTATCGGAACGTATGAAACCCACTTTCCTTATATTCCCGGTTTTCTTTCTTTCCGGGAAGGACCTGCCATCGAACAAGCCCTGAAATCACTTACAATGCATCCGGATCTGTTTATGTTTGATGGGCAAGGTATTGCCCATCCCCAACGAATGGGGCTTGCCACACATATGGGAATTAGACTGGCTACTCCTAGTATCGGGTGTGCAAAATCGTTGTTTATTGGTACATTCGACTCCTTTCCTTTGCTAAAAGGGAATCGCAGTCCACTCGTAATTGAACAAACCCCTGAAAAATCGGAGCAGCTCGGTTATGCGCTATGTACTCGCGATAGATCCAAGCCGTTGTTTGTTTCACCAGGTCACCAAATCAGTCATCATGCAGCTGTTGAAATCACATTAGCATGTACGAGAGGGTATAAACTCCCTGAACCTACTCGGTTAGCACACCTCGCTGCGAATGATGCACGACGCTCATTGGATGGTAGGCGGCAACCATAAAGCGGAATAGATGAAAAACCTACTGACTGATTACTCTGTTATCCAATGAACCTTTTATCCTATTCTCTGTTTTAATGGTTGACATCCCCCGCTTAAATACGTTATATTCCCTAAGGTAACCGAGAATCAAGGAGTTTTTCATGGCAAATACAACCAATCCTACGCCACTACCACCCAATATCATGCGGTATGTGATTATTGGTATCATTGTGGTAGCCGTTATTAGTATTGGATATACCAGCTACGTTCAAATTGAACAAAATCAACAAGGAGTCAAACTACGGTTTGGGGAATATATTGAAACCCTACCTCCCGGACCCCATTTAGTGATGCCATTTGGGATTGAAACAGTGAAGAAAGTGCCGACGGGAAATGTATTTACGATTTCATTTTCCACCGGGGATACCCAGCGTGCGTTTACATCAAGCACCAGCCAACAGCGCACCACCGAAGAAGATTTTAAAAATTTGGTGATTACGGGCGACCTTAATCTTGCCTTAATTAATTGGGTGGTCGTGTATAAGATTAGCAACCCATTCAATTATATATTCAAGGTTAAAAATCCCGATGACACCATGAAAGCCCTGGCAGAATCGGTTATGCGTATGATTGTAGGAAACGAAAACCTGGTAGATGTTTTAACACGGAATAAAATGCAACTTCAAAACTATATCCGAAAGTCGTTACAGGAATTATTGGATCAATATGAGATTGGGATTGAAATAACTGATGTACAATTCAATCGGGTGCTACCACCGAAGGAAGTGGAAGATTCTTTTCTGGAACGGAACCGTGCTCGTCAGGAAGGTGAAAAGAAAGTAAATGAAGCCCAGAAAGAACTCCAATATAAGATAGAAGAAGCAGAAGGTGCTAAAAACCGTCGTCACTTTGAAGCTCAAGGACGACAGGAAAAAATGGTATCCATGACGTTGGGTGAACTAGAAAAATATCGACGACTCTGGGGAGTGGCAACGACCCCACCAAAAGAAGAACGAGAACGCTTGGAAGCACTTCGAGCTGAGATGGAAGCAAACGATGCATCCGAAGCAGAAATTGAACGAACCATTCGGGAAGAAAAAGCAGGATATGTGGCAAACTTGATCAACCGTTTTAATCGACAACAGCGAGAACGCTTGTATCTAGAGGCGATGGAAGAAGTATATGATAAAATGGATCAGAAAATCTTTGTGGGTAACGAAAACATGGTTCCTCTCATGAATCTGGGTGGGTTGAAACCAATCCAAGAAGCGCTCCGTGAGAACAATCAGCAAACCCAACAACGAACTGCTACGAACCAGGATAGAAAACCCGAGGGAGGCAATCAATGAGAAAATACAGAACATATATCATCATCCTTGCAATCATTATTGTATTCATCTTTCTCCTTAATTCGTTTCTAATTGTAGTACAAGAAGATGAACAAGTGGTATTGAAGGAATTTGGACGAGCGGTGCAAACACCGATCCAAGACGCTGGGCTTCATTTTAAATGGCCCTGGCAGACTGCTTTCTATTTTACCAAGAAAATTATTTATTGGGATGGACCTGAGAAGCAAGTTCCCACGGGTGATAAGGAATATATCTTAGTGAATCCAACCTGTCGCTGGAAAATTGAGGATCCCATCGCATTTCTTGAAAAATTTCGCACCATTGAAGACGCAACGGTTACGATTCGTTCCACAGTGGAATCTGCCGTCCAGGATATTTTGAGTAAT
>CAYPZJ010000377.1:0-5237 GCA_964414635.1 uncultured Spirochaetia bacterium | reverse complement strand
GTATAATCTAAAACATAAAATCTATAAAAACCCAGAGATGAAATCGCACCCAAAATGTTGACCTTTCTTATACCATTTGTTATTATTTGCGTATGATTACATGGATGCTCTTGCTATTGCTACCACTAACAACTGGACAAGAAGTCACCGAAGATGTGCAACCGATAAAACCAGTATTTGTTAGTCCCATTCATGGTTCGGAAATTATTTTGATGAGCCGAGAATACACCCATCAAGCATTGGACTTCCCCGCACCTATGGGAACTCCCGTCCACGCTATTGCTGATGGAACCGTGAAACTTGCGAAATGGAAACCCCGGTATGGAAAAGTCATCTTTGTTCAACATGAGAATGGGATTCAATCCCGATACGCTCATTGCGACCGCTTTTTAGTGGAAAAAGGAGATGAAGTGAAGAAAAACCAGATTATTGGGACGATTGGACTTACTGGAAGAACAACAGGTCCCCATCTCCATTTTGAAATCTGGGAAAATTTCTTTGAGGATAGTCCTTATTCACAGCCATCAAAATTGGGTCCATTCGAAATTATTGAAACGATTGGATTGCATACCTACCGATGGATTGGTAGGTTGAAGGATCAGATGATTAAAGGAAATCTCCCTGGACAACCTAATGTGGGAGCCAATTCGGGAGATGAAACCGAGAATGACGATCAAGAAATAGAGGATCCATACCGCAAGAAATCTCGCTTCGCCATCTTTCGATAGCAGCTATTTTTGTACATCCCGCCCCGGAGCATCATCCACCCGGATGATACGACCTTCTGTAGAACCTGCTTGAACGGTTCCTTTTTGTTTTAAATACTCTAACAAATACGTGTTAAATTGTATTTCCATATCGGTTTGATGAATTGGTTTTGTTCCCAAATAGACTCGATAATTCATTGCAATCCAATCCAAGGTAGCAAGAGAATACATCTCATCATCTTCAATAGGGGCTCCATTGACCGTTACTTCCAGAATTTCTGTATTCGCAAGATCATACATCAAACTCCGATAGCCCTGAACTGGTGCATATTTATACTGCAATCCAGAGAAATGGAAGAAGTCCATGGTGCCATTCTGACGAAGAATTTGTTTCAGCTGCCTTCCCGTTAATCGAAGCCGCGTAATCCGATTATTAAACGGGTAAATTTCTGCGATCGTCCCTCGTGTCAATACTCCCTGTGGAACGGTTTTGTAACGGATATCCTGCTCTTTATATTGCCAACGGTGGTCATATAACGTTCCATACGTATTTACCATCGCAATATCGGTCGCAGCTGCCTCCCGCATAACATCACTAAGAAAATTCCCCAAATTGGATTCTTCCCCATATGCAATAATCCAATCCCCCCCTTCCAACTTACATATAGGCTCATTTGCACTCGTCAGTTCAGCATACGCTGAAATAATATCCCGAATGATCTCATTTTCCATTGTTGCTCGAGGATAAACTGGCAAAACGGTGCCTTCATAATGAACAATTCGGTTCTGACGCGTATCCCATTCTAATACAATTTTGCCAAGATAATCTCCCCACGATCCTGCTTGCTGAATTAATACACCGTTATACTCAAATAAAGGGATTTCCTTATGATCGCTGGCGCTGATGATGATATCTACAATACTTCCCAACGCATCACACAACGCTTTATCTTTCTCGATACCCTCATGCGTAATTAAGATTATAATATCCACCTGGGGACGAATGGCTTCAACATAATACCTGGCAGATTCAACGGGATCAAGAAAGTGGAGTTCCTGATGATAAATCGGATCTTCATCATATAATCCAATAAACCCTAATGTAACATCCTCATCGATCGTCATAATATAGTACGGATCAAATACCAGCTGCCCAGAAATATTATCGATGATATTGCTATTAATTACAGCACATGTTAGTTCATCAAACAAGCGGCGTAAATCACCTCGTCCTAATTTTTTACTGAATTCGTTATCCCCTGGATTGAATATATTATATCCAAGCGCATTCATCAATGCTACATCCACCCTCGCTTGAGAGGCACGAGATAAATAGGAACGTTCCTCAAAACGATCACCGGCGTCGATTAAAATAGTATTGGGATTGGATTTCCGCTCATCTTCCAGAAGAAAACTAAGTGATTCTGCTTTATCAAAATGGCTGTGAAAATCGTTGGTATGTAATAAATTTATAGGAATAATACGTGCAAAGAGTAAACTGGGGAATGCAACCACCAGTAATAATAGCCATGCACGTTTTATCATGGTTTTTTACTCCATAGTAAATCCATAAGCTGACGGGTACTTCGATGAATGGCTTCCACCACTGCATCACCAAAAAAACCCCGTCCAAATTCTGAGAACGCCCATCCTTCCCACACTTTGGTAGCATCAGCCACTTTCCAGATTTCTATTTGGATCCTGCAATTATAGAACACCTGACGGCGTTCTCTCAACGTCGGTTTCCCCACAGAAGAATCAAAACTGTCTACCCACTGGATCTGCTCCCGTTCGCGTAAACGTACCTCACTTGGAAAAATTACATAATCCACGTGATATTGATTGGCAAGCTGAGTAAAAAAAGGCTCTGTAAATGGGTAGCTGCTTGATTGTAATCCTATCACTTGGCTTTGTGAAAATCCCGTATGTACTAAGTCCCGTAAATATAAATGGATTATTACTTCTAATTCATGTTTCTCTTCTGCTGTCAATTCAATGCCAGTATCTTGAAAATTGATTATCGGGAATACCGCCAATTTCCCATTCAATTGATTATAATTAAAACCAGAAGCAGTAAAGAGAATGGATGTGTCCGATCGGGCATGATAGGTGATTAGAGAACAGCTGGTTCCCCAAAAAAAAAGTATAAAGAATAAAACTACTATTGTAAATACGGGGAAACTGACGGTTTCCCCGCTATGTTGTGAACGATTCATTATTTAGAAGGTAAGAAAACCGTTATGTGTCCTGTTAATCCCGTCACATAAATTCGTCGATCCGAATCAACGGCAAGTGCACGGTGATTAATCAAATAGGGATCCCCTACAATTAAGGGGGTTCCCGATTCTCCAGGTGGGATTACTCCTCCACCAACTTTAACCGGTGCATATTGCCCTAGGGATTTATCAAATTGGAAAACCCAGACTCCATACGGTCCATTACGATCGGGCAACCCCTTCGCACTATCCAGAATATACAACGTTCCATCACAATCTACTGCTACATCACGTAAATCATGAAAGCTTTTCCCTCCAACCTGGGCTGTAATATCAGTCTCCAACGTTAATTCAGTAGGATCATCCTGATCTACTTTGTACACCCGAACCCGATCATAATCTGAGCTTTTTCCGTGGTTTTCTGCGATAAAAATTCGAGCGTTGTCACACGTCCCTTGGAAGCAGCTATCCAAACCAATGCCCCACATTTCTGAATCGTCGTTTCCTCCACCATCTGAATTAAATGTACTTACCTGTTCGGCAGTTACAATAGCATCTCCTGGTTCTGTGAGTTCGGAATCTCGTGTGGTGTCGATGATCCACAACACCCGTATGTAATCCTGGCCATTTTCGGGATATTGGTTCGCATCTGTACAATATAAATATCCACCAAACCACGCACAATCCCCAAATCGACTGTTAGTTGTATATATCTCAGCGCGACGGGTGTCATCCTCCATCACTTCAGGATTAATACCGTACCCGTATTTTGTAACAAATGTATATTTATCTTCTTTTGATGCTCCTGGTATGTATTTGAATTTATACACATATCCCGTTTTACTACTGGAGAAATATACATGACTTGCATCATCATAGGTCACACCATCTATATAATCTCCATCCGGGTCGCAGTTTAGACCTATTTCACCTAAGGAGAATTCATTTGGTGGCAGTAGATCCTTACTTGTTAGGGTGTCTCGTAAACTACTCAAATATTGCTGGTAGATCTCATCCGAATATAGTTCGTCCGACTCGGAACAGATTTGTCCAGCTTGAAAGGAACCCGAAAACGTACCGATATCTATTAAATCTACTAATTCATCAGGATACGTAAAACTACCAAACATATGCCCGGAATCGGGATAATCAAAGAAACAACCCGAACAGCGTTTGGATAACGCCAGATTGCGTGTGTTAATATCAAATTGCTGAATATTGTAGGTATGATAAACACTACTACCTGCATACGCAAAGACATGATCCATAAGATCACCGGATAAGATATCGAACATTGAGGTGGAAATTCCACCCCCTCCATTATTGGCTACCCACATTTTCTGATCGGTATCATCAACTTTTACAGCAATCCCAGAAGTATCGCTTAACCCCGCTAACGCTCCTCCCAAGTAAACTGGAGAAGGGTCACCCCTACCAGAATATTGGTCATCCCAAGTAGAATAATAGGCGAATTTTTTGGGGAGGCTCCATTCACTCTGTCCCCATTCGTTTACTCCTCGCATCCTCCAGAAGTATATTCCAGGATATAACGGTTCCCCACCACGACTGGCTGGTAATTCATCCCATGGAATTTCGAATACATCACGTTCGGATTTAAATCGCCCGTATGCAACCAACGGATTTACTTCCTCAACAAAAGATTCATAATCTATACATCCTGTACATTCATCCCACGCTGCAATCAGGTTATCTCGAGTTTCTTTTAATTCATCAAGCTGCTGACACTGCACGGGAGGGGGATCTTCCTCCACGCATTTAACTTCAAGTGTATTTACTGTATTTAAAAAATATTCACGAGATCCAAATACGGAATAGAAATTACAAATCTCTACGGATCCAAATTCTAACGCATCCATTACTCGCTGATCATTACACAAACAGGATTGACAGGGCTCAAAATTAGTCCCTTTCGTCTCATAATTCTCTGCATTGAATTGGCTTTTAGCATACGCATGATTTTCATTCCAAACTGGATTTCCATTTTCATCATACCAATGCAGGGCAGGGTTATCAGGATTGTATTCTGGGGAAAAGACTTCAAAGATGAATTCTCGGGTCTGTCCAGTGGGATCCCTCTCCCATTCTAAATCCCGAAATCCCCACATAGAAATTTCGCTGCATGGATTACAGACACAATAGGGTGAATAACCTTTCAGTACCGGGGGTGGAATTTGGGTAAACACAATTTCGTGCTGCTCCCCGGTTTCAAATTCAAAATTGTTCTCCGCTCGTATGCTCCACAGATAAGGTTCTTTGCGTGGCATTAATTCAAAAAACCATTTATCTTCACTAT
>CAYPZJ010000376.1:0-5237 GCA_964414635.1 uncultured Spirochaetia bacterium | reverse complement strand
AACCGATGGAATCGAATTTCACAAATTCTATCAGGACTTCAACTCCAATAATCTATAGAAGCTCGATTCAATGAAACGTTTCTATTAAAAAAAAAAGATTTCCCCTTGCAATTTTGCTGTTTTGGTATATCTTTACTTACAAGACCTATTTGCGGTGATTATAGTAAGTTAGATTATATAAGAGAATAGGTTTTCAATACAGAATAGGTTTCAAATAAGGAGCATCTTATGCAATTTAAACCAGTTTTTGTTTTCTTTAATATTATTCCCGTCTTGACTTTTTCCATTTTTCTTTTACAAGCCTGTTACTCCGGCAATGATTTACCTGATTTTGCTCTAACCACTTCCATATTATCAACATCAACAACCTCTGATTCATCTACCTCAACGAGCGATTCAACCACATCTACTTCCAGTTCTTCAGCTGATACGGAAGCACCAACCGGTGATGCATTTCAAATTAATAACGGAGATGCTTCCACATCCTCTACATTAGTTACCCTAACCATAGATGCTTCCGATAATGTTGGAGTCGTAGAGATGGCATTCCGAAACGAAGCCACAGGCACATGGACTAGCTGGGAATCGTATGCAGAAACCTATCCAAATTGGGATTTAGAAGTAACCGCCGAAGGAACGTATACCGTGTTTGTAAAATTTCGGGATGCTGCCGGAAATGAAAGCACACCTATAAGCGATAGCATTGAATATGATGATACCGAAGCTCCAACACCTGTATCGTTTGCTATCAATAATGGGGATGCATCAAGCACAAATTATATTGTAACCTTAAATCTAGAGGCTTCGGATAATATTGGTGTAACCGAAATGCGTTTCAAAAACGAAACAGGGGGAACCTGGTCCTCCTGGATACCCTATGCAACAACCTATGCGAATTGGGAATTAGACTCTCCGGATGATGGGAGCTATACGGTTTATGCTCAGTATCGAGATGCTGGTGGAAATGTTTCAACGGATGCAGCTGCCAATAGCTTTGATGATATTACGATAACAGGATCAGCATTGTGCGTTTGCACTACTGGTGGCTTTGATGGAGCACCCAATGATGGAACACCACTGTTGCCTTATGCAACGATAAGTTATGCGTTAACACAACGTACTACCGAATCCCTGATTAAAGTGTGTGGTGATGGTGGTGGAGAAACCTATGACGATACATTTACCATGATTGATGGGGTTTCTGTTTGGGGTGGTTATGGAGCGGGAGATTTCCAGACCATAAATCGTGATCCCGTTGCGAATATTTCTATTCTGGGACCCACCGCAACCGTACCGATTGTAACCTTTGATAATTTAGTCACACAACAGACTGTATTGGATGGATTTACACTCAATGCACCCGATGTCGTAGGTTCAGGTTCAATGGACGATGGTTCCGTCGCAATTTATATTGATGCAGCACAAAATGTAGAAATAAGAAAGTGTATCATAAACTCTGGAAACGGTAATCCGGGTCATTCTGCAGGTGCATTTATAATCGATCTATCAGGAGACCCGGATATTGCGATTTCCGATACAACCATTACAACCAGTACTGCGGATGGCAATTGGGGAGGGGATGAATATAACAGTGTTGGTATTTGGATGATTGGTGGCACCCTAGAGATGACCAATGTAACTATTACGTCTGGACAATCTATTGAGGGAGACTCAGGTGGAATAGAAGTTGAAGATACCACGGTTATTGCCGATACCTGTAGCTTCACAGGAAATATATCAGATACACAAAATTCCACTGGCATCTATGCCCATGGAAGTGCCTCTCTCAATTTAGTAGATATAGATGCGACCGGTGGTCGTGCTACTAATGGTTACTCATACGGACTTGTATTTGCGAATACTACGGTTGAAGGTGATTTGATAATTGATGGAGGAACGTATACCAACAGTGGATTTGGGGAACCGATTGGTATATATTTAGATCAAGTTACCACAGCGAGTTTAACCGGTGCAACGATTACTTCTATGGGTCCTAGTACAGATGTGCAAAGCCTGGGTTTATTTGCTTTACAAACCGAGCTGGATATTACAGGTGGGACAATTTCTTCAGGAACGACTCAATCACAACCGTCTGTAGCATTATCACAGGACAATGCCGATGCAACTATAAGCGGTGTCTCCCTGTCTTCTGGAATAACAAACACCGGACAATCTATTGGTGTACTATTTTCCAATGCTTCCGGAAACACCTTATCCCTCTCTGATAGTTGTACTATTACAGTAGGTGAAACAACTGGGGGAGGGATCAGTACAGGGATTTCTATCAATTCCGCAGGTACAATTTCTTCCAATAGTACATCCGTAATGATCGGCGCTGCTGCACCTAATAACGGAACCGTCTCCGGATTTTCTATAACAGGGGGTGGTACCTTTAATTCTGTGAATGATAGTGTTACAATAGGACTCAATGCAGGCGGTTTATCTTCAGGTGTATACATCGATGATTCGGATTTTTCTGCAAGTGGAATAGATTTAGACGTATCTCGATCTTCAACAACAACCTCAGGAATTTCTGCGAGTACAGGAGGGAGTGTTAATTTAACAGGATCAACAGTGATAAATTTAAATGCAAACAATACTGCAAGTACGGTATATGGGATCAATTGTAATATGGTTCCTTTAGATATTTCAGGTGGAACGATCTCAATTGGTACCCTAACTACAGGTGGAGCGGGAGTCCAAGGTTATGGTATACGAGTGGTAGATGCTGATGCTAGTATAAATAATGTTTCCATCACCACTGGTGATGGTAGCAGAGGTAATATCTATGGTATAAACCTGAATACAACAGGAACGACTGGCATTACCGGGAATTCCATAACTATGGGAAGTTTGGCATCATCCAACCATGGTACGTACGGAATAAGACTTGAATCCCTTCCAACAGCTAATTCTGTAGTCGTTTCGGACAATACCATAGTGTGTGGTGCAGTTGGGAATACGAACAATTCCATGTCCTATGGAGTGTTTGCATCCGATGTAATTTTTGATACGTTTGAGGATAATACCATTACAGCAGGTGATATTACCAGTGGTACCAATTCCCGGCTTAGTATTGGATTGTACTTAGACGATTCCACCGCTACGGTATTAAGCACAGATGGTACACATTCTATTTCTGGAGGGGAAGTAAATTCCAATGCTGGGTCGGGATGGTTAGCATCGGGTATAGCGTTTAATGATTCTGATAGTACGGATGTGGATAATCTTTCCGTTACTAATTATGAGATTACAGGTGGAACCATCTCAGGAACAAACACGAGTGCTTCTGCTGTAGGGATTTATATCACACCTGATAACAGTAGTGGTTCTTCCCAAATAACTTGTACTGATAGTACTATAATGGGCGGTGATTGTACAAATATTGGATCTGTATATGGGATAGCCTATAATTTACTAGGAGGAGAACCCAATGGGTTATCACTTGACAATTGCACAGTTACTGGCGGAACCATAACAACAGGAAATATGAATAATCACGCACGCGGAATTTATGCAGAAGATACCGATATTTTATTCGATATCGATGGAAGTACCATTCAAGGGGGTGATGCAACCACCCAGGGAACTGCACAAGGAATCCGCACCACCTATTTTGCTGATGGATCCCTGATCTATGATTCCACTATTACAGGTCAAACTGGAACCAATGGTGCTTCAACGGCTTCTGGTGTCAGTGTAACCTGGGGTGGGATCGGGCCTGGTGTCAGTTTGGTAACGTTTCAAGAAAATATTATTACGGGTGGATATGTTGCTGCAGGAGGCTTTATTGAAGGTGCTGGCATGGTAATGCAGGGGTCGCAAAATATAGAATTTGTCATAACGGATAATACCATTAATGGAGGATATGATGTTAGTGGGAACAGTGCAAACTTGTATGGTATAAATGCAGGGGATGGAGGATTGCCCGTTACCTGGTTGGTTAGTGGAAATACCGTCCAGGCGAACATAGGAACCAATGAAGCTGCAAATGCAAACGGATTGGATTTTATGACGATGGCTGCGGCATCTTCCATAGATGTGGATGGAAATACCATAACATGCGGACTTGCGGATGAAATAATTGGGGTTAGAACCTGGTTTATGGGTGGTATACGGTGTGTAGCGGATGTAAAAAATAATACCATTGTGGGAAATAATACCACAACCACCGTAACTGAAATTACCGGTATCTTTTTCTCCAACGGGATTTTATCCGATGGGATATACAATAATACGATTACCACAGGACCCGCTGATTCTGTTTATGGTATTGTCACTCATGATTCCGGCCCTGTTGACACTAATTCTATTACATTGAACCCTTCTGCTACTGGTACGAGTATTGGCATATATGTACTTCATGATTGGGCGGGAACAACCGATGGAATTGATGTTATAAATAACCGTATCATTGCTCCTGCAAATGGTACAAATACGGCTATTGCAGAAAGTATGGGGGATGTGAATGATTTATCCAATAATATCTTCATTGACCCGGATTACAATGCTCCAACTTATGATATGTGTTTTACTTTGTATTTAGATGATGATGGTGCGGGATTACTTTTAGATATTGCGGCTGTTAATAACGCAGGGACAGGACATGTTGCGACGGTTACGACTCCTAATGCTGCATCGGATAGTTAATTTTGGCACTGGGCGTAGAATTGGATTTGGTAAAGAATAAAGTATAATTACGCATACATGCATGCGATAACCTTTGAAGAATTTTTCTTGGTTTCACACTGCATCTTTGTTTTAGTTCTTTATACTTCATGAACCGATTGATTCAATCGGTTCTCCTGAAGTACTCCGTTGTTTGGGCAATGTGAAGGACAAGATGCTTCCTTGGTTTACTTCGCTTTCTATTTGAATTTCCCCACCGTGTCGATCTATAAACTCCTTGCACAAGATGAGACCCAATCCCGTACCCTTTTCCCCTTCGGTTCCCATGTTTTTATATGTGGAATCAATATTAAAAAGCTGATTAATATATTGTGGTTTAATTCCAATACCCGAATCAATAACAGAGAATTCTACATCAGTTGCGTTTTCCTCTGCTTGTAGATCAATCGTACCCCCATTGGTGGTGAATTTTATAGCATTGGAAATTAGATTGCGAAGAACGAATTGAAACATGTTTTTATCCGCAAAAACAAAGATGTCTTTTGAAATTGAATTGGTAACCGTTATAGATTTTTGTTTAGCGCTGGTGCTAAACAGCTGGAGAACAT
>CAYPZJ010000375.1:0-5250 GCA_964414635.1 uncultured Spirochaetia bacterium | reverse complement strand
AATGGAACTTTTTGATAAAACAGAACAGCTGAAAGCGGGACCCCGCAATGTAGAAATTTTGAAAGGGAAAACCCTTGCCATGATATTTGAGAA
This sequence comes from uncultured Spirochaetia bacterium, assembly GCA_964414635.1. Classification (GTDB taxonomy): domain Bacteria; phylum Spirochaetota; class UBA6919; order CAYPZJ01; family CAYPZJ01; genus CAYPZJ01. Next base: position 5,157 of record CAYPZJ010000375.1, on the reverse strand, counting down.
ATCATCTACTCGGACACGGGTTTCTTTTGAGGTTGGGATGTACCAATTAGGAGGATCTGCGCTTTTTTTATCAAAGAATGATATTCAAATCGGAAGGGGTGAACCCATTTCCGATACCGCGCGGGTGTTATCCCGTTATGTAGATGGAATTATGGCTCGGACATTCGCCCACAAGACCGTTACCGATTTAGCGGAATACGCAAGTGTACCTGTAATAAATGGATTAACCGATTTTAATCATCCCTGCCAGGGATTGACCGATTATTATACGATTAAGGAAAAGTTGGGCTCATTCACAGGGAAAAAGATTGTTTATCTTGGTGATGGAAACAATATGGCTCATTCCCTTATGTATGGTGCTGCCAAAGTGGGTATGCACTGTACCATCATTTCCCCAAAACAATATCAACCACTCGAATCCGTGGTGAAAAAAGCATCGGAGGATGCAAAGAAACATAATTGCACGATTGAGGTTACAGATGATGTGCGTACCGGCGTCAAAGGCGCTGATGTAATTTATACGGATGTATGGGCTAGTATGGGACAGGAAGCCGAACAAAAGGAACGAGAAGAGCATTTTAAAGGATATCAAGTGAATAAGGAGTTGGTTCAAAACGCTAATCCAGACGCAATTGTATTACATTGTTTGCCTGCACATCGGGGTGAAGAAATCTCTGATGAAGTAATTGAAGGGAAACAGTCGATGGTTTGGGATCAAGCAGAAAACCGGCTTCATGTTCAAAAAGCGATTATGGCAACCTTAATGGCATAAAAGCATATCGTTAAAAAAGCTAATTCCCTCGAAGAAAAGCACCAATTAGGTTGGTGTGAGTTTTCACAGAATAAAGGCAGATTATTATGGGTGAAAAGCGCGATCAGTACGATCTCCCAACGTATCCAGGTTGGGAGGAATTTAGTTCCAAATCCATCGGTGATAAATTAGAGTATTTCAAAGCCAATGGACGCTTGTTTGACATTCTCTTTTCTCAGCAATTTGATCAAACTTTCTTACAAAATTTATTTATGTTATCCGATACCATACGTCGTATCTCCCGGAATGAAATGGGGGCAACGTATTTGTCAAACATCCTCTCAACACGTCGAGCCATGTTGTATTTTGTACAGCCATCCACACGCACATTTCTTTCTTTTCTAAACGCGTGTCATATCCTTGGTATAAAAACATCTGAAATTCGTGATACTACTACGTCTTCCGAATTGAAGGGTGAATCACCAGAGGATACGGTTCGCACCTTTTCATCTTATGTGGATTTAATAATAATGCGACATCCATTAAAGGGCTTTGTGGAAAAGACAGCCTGGTTACTCAATCAGACCAATCGCCCTGTGCCCGTGGTGAATGGAGGCTCCGGTCCAGATCAACATCCCACCCAAGCTCTATTGGATGTGTATTCCATGTATCGGAAATTTAAAAAGAAAGATGGGTTGCATGACAAAACCATTATGATGGTAGGTGATTTAAAACGGGGACGGACGGTTCGATCGCTGGCGTATCTGATGAAAAACTTTGAACAAATCAAACTTGTTTTCGTCTCTCCACCCCAACTACGAATGGAACAAGATATTCTGGATTTCTTGGAACGGGTTGGGATCCCGTTTGAGGAAAGTGATAGTATTACTCCATTTTTACCAACGGTAGATGCAATCTATATGACACGGATTCAAGATGAACACGATAATGCCGAATTCCAGTCAAGTAATTTGGATCTTACGAATTTTCATTTACAACCCGAACACCTTCGAGTGATGAAACCTGAATCCATCATCCTTCATCCGCTACCACGTCGAAACGAAATCCATGTGGATATCGATCAGGATGAACGAGCCTATTATTGGAGACAGGAACGAAATGGAATGTGGATACGCGCTGCATTGATGGCGTATTTATTTGGTAAAGATCAAAAAATATTAGAAGAAGGCTCCCAGTATTTTAAGCACCCCTAATACTGCTTGTTCTGTTATCGCATTGTAGAATGGGTACCGACATATTCGATTATTTGTCGTGCTTGATTTTCATTTTCCGCTGTGGTTCGTAAACACAATCCTTTCGCACTTAAATTGGATAATGCTTCGGGGATTTCATTCGAGGGGAGCGTTAAATGAAGGCCTTTCCCTTTCCTCTGAACCCATTTGAGTTTATCCAAATACCGTAAGGGACTGCCCTGATTTACATCCGGTAAGATTTGGAGGGTTTGGATCCCTTCAAGTTTCACGATTTCAGATAGCAATCGAAACATCCGTTCATGATTCACAGTGAATATGGCATAGTCCAAATAACTAGCTTGTTTTTCCAACGCTTTTTTAAAACAATTCCGAAATAATTTAGGAGGTATTCCACCCCCAAAATCACAACGAATCGGGTAATACCGTCCGGGAGCCCATAATCCAAAACGGGTTGTATATTCTCCATGATTTTGTTTTAGTACCCGTAGTTGGGTTTCATATACCTCAAACCAATCACGAAGCAAGAATAATTCTACTTCCTGTACGAGGTTCTGGTTTGTTTTAATATCCGTAAGATATTGTTCTTCTCCACGAAGTACCGCTAGGGTATCTGCCACACCAGAAATTGATCCAATAGCAGGAAAACTTTTTCCCTGCGCTTCCTCCCGTGCTGTTGTAAGTAAATCATAAGCGAACGTCCACCACTTCCCATTCTTATCCAATTTCAATTGCGTTATTATGTCCATTGAAAAATCCGAATCCGAAAGCAAAGGGATGTGGATTCCCCCCTCCCAGTCCAATTGAAACATACATCCATAAAAGGTAGGTAAGTCTGAATGTCCTGGATAACCTGGATTCCATACTGGAATAGCTTCCCCTCCAAAAAAAGTACGACTTAGCATATATTCATTTCGTTGGGCTAGGTATTCCAGATTACACCAGCGTTCTGTACTGGTCTGTGGTTGTGGAGGTTTGGAGATTGGGGGAGGATTATCCAAAGGTGCTTCTACACAAATTAACGCTCGATCCAAAGGATCCTGATTCCACCAGGCAGTTAATCTCTCTTTTGTTTCTTCCCAATCAGGTTTATATAAAAAAGCCTGCATAACCCATCGTCTTTCGATTCAAGATTTCCATCTATTATGGAGCGGAATCTTCGGATGATTTTTCTTCGGTTGCTTCAGTTGGTATTTTAGGGGATGAAGTGGTCCACGCAGGGGGAGCATTCTTAGAACGAATCCATGCGATAATCATAGTCACAAGCATTACCACAAAAATGGCAATACCAATCCATTGAGCAGCGGTTAGCGCAAACCAACGTTCGGTATCGTTACGGAATAGTTCGATGGTTGCCCGGGTAATGGCGTAATACATCCCAAAAAACAAGAAGATCTGTCCTTCAAAAGCCATTTTTTGCCGGAACCGATAAAGGATGCTAAACAAAATGAAAGCAATCAGTCCATTCATTGCTGACCAGAATTGCGTAGCATACACCCAGGCAGAACAAGGAACGTCATGATAGCATTCGTAATAGGAAATAGATTTCCCATCCACATCAATAGAAGGCGTATACGCTCCTCCCCCAGGATATACGATAGCGGCATCTTCATTATAGGAATGTAGATCTATCCCAATAGGGAACCAATGGCAGCAACTGCCGTCGGGAATTAAATCACCAAAACAGCACCCATTCATTAAGCAACCCAACCTTCCAAACATCAATCCGATAGCAATGGATGGGGCTGTAATGTCTACTACTTTACCCAATGGTAATTTCTTAAAAAAAAGGTAGAGAATTCCTGTAATGGAAGCAAAAATAATTCCTCCATAAGCTGCCATTCCACCTTCCCATAGTGAAAAGAATGTGCGCAACCAAAACAACGGATCCTCAAAAAAATTGTGATCCGTTTCCCAAACCATATAAAAAAAACGAGCACCAACAATCGCCGCTACAATAAGCCATATAAACATATTCATAAGGCGGGGAAGATCAATCTCCGCTTTTTTAGCTTTCTGAACCACCAATGCAATCCCCACAATAAACCCGATTGCTAATAATACACCATACGATCGAACAGGTAGGGTTTTAGATGTGTCAGGATCCCCTGAAGTAATGATGACACTCATCAAGACCAGTATAAGGACAAGCACGGCTAAATAGGTAATGAAACTAAAGATATAATATACAAACCGATCGGTTGGAGCAATGACATAGGGCGAATCGTGTTCGCTTTTCCATTTTGTTTCCTCAAAAGTAAGTCGGTTTCGATGGCGTTGAGTTAAGAAGGCAAATCCAATTAGAAGGATGGTTGCGGGAATCACAAAGAAGTACCATAATTGGACGATGGTTCCTACAGGGATTTCAGCAAGAATAGGTAGCATAGCTGGATACTCCTTTCATTTCACGATTCCGAAAATAATAAAACCGCTTCCGGAGGGGAAACGGTTTTATTCGGTTTAATCTGGATGTATCCAGAAATTAAGTTCGGTACAACTTAACCAAGGATTCTCAGAACCAGCTGGGGTCGCAGGTTGGCTTGAGCCAACATATTCGCGCTGGATTGGTTCAAGATAGAATTTTTTACGAAATCTACCATAGCACGAGCCATATCCGTGTCACGAATTCTGGATTCAGCAGCTTGTAAGTTTTCAGCAGCGATGTCAATACCTTGGATTGCAGTTTCCATGCGATTTTGGTAAGCACCAAGATCAGCACGTTGTTTGTTTACAATGCGAAGTGCTTCGCTTGCTACACCAATGGTTTGGTTAGCAGCAGCTGCGGTGGATACGCTGATAGTCATATTAAAGTTTTCACTATCTTCAGCCAGACCTAACGCTTTAGCAGACATGTTACCAATGTAAACTCGTTCACGTTGATCCATGTTTGCTCCGATATGCGCAATTAAACCACCTTCGGGGTCAGCCAACGTAGCCGTGTTTGCAACGGTAGGACCGGATTCGTCCAAGCCACGAAACGCACCCGTAAGTGGCTTCAATTCATTGAATTCGGCATGGGAAGCAATTCGTTCTACTTCATCAACGAGTTGAGCAACTTCCACTTGGATTTGTTCACGATCTTCGTTGGTATAAATACCGTTAGCGGCTTGAACAGCCAGCTCACGAATTCGTTGGATTGCAGAAGTAGTAGCGTTTAACCACCCTTCAGCTGTTTGAATAAAAGAAATCGTGTCC
>CAYPZJ010000374.1:0-5250 GCA_964414635.1 uncultured Spirochaetia bacterium | reverse complement strand
CTTATATTCGAGTGCACAATAATATCATTGCCGCCAGCTGTCGATCCAAAACATACAAACAAATACTAATTTTACTTCCACGTTGTTTGCTAAAAGATGCCAGGGAACGAATTACATCTAATCTGCAACAACATGTAAAACAGGTTTTTGTATGTGGAGGTGGGGATGCTGCACGTAAACATATTCATGAAGAAAAACCAGAAGCAGTTATCGCAGTCGCATGTGAGCGTGATTTGCTTGCAGGTATTTTAGAAATGGGAAAAAACATACCGATTTTTGCCGTTCCCAACCAGCGACCAGAAGGACCCTGTTTGCACACACGGATACAAAACGAAGATTTAGAAGAAGCGGTACAGGTATTACTGGGGAAATCCGTGGTTTCGTTTCAACATTCCAAACCGATTATGCAATCCGATGCTACTCTTCCTTTAAAATAAACATATGCATACGATCTGCTTGCAGCCGAATCCAACGCTCCCAAAAAACAGGATAATCCGAAGCTTTAATTTGATTTTCTAAGACTGCCGTTTCCCGCAAAAGTTCGACGTCTTGAGAATAAGTATCCTTTTGAGTGATTTGTTGGGACACGCGATAGTTCGATTCCGCCACCTCATAATTTTCGGGCAAGGAATCCCAGGTTAGTCCTTCACGCGGTAGTCTGATCGTTAATTTAACGTTTTCTTGAAATGGATGTGGAAAATACAACGGGGTATGACGATGTTCCCAGCGGTTTTGAAATGTAAAAAATTGAGTATGTAGGAAAGAGGGCATAATAGATAATAGATGAAACCCATGATGGCTTTTTGTCGGGTTTTCCCATGTATACGTAAGTTTAAATACTGCTACAGAACCAATATACACAACCGTTACGAAATTCACAGTGACCCCAGGCATAATCTTATCCATCAGTTGCTTGCATACGGTTTCCTGATTTCCTGGGTGATAATTCCAATCCGAGGCATTGAAATAACCCGAAAGTGTCAGCGTTCCTTCCCCTTGCGCTTTGGATAGTTCACGAAATTCCAAATCCCCCTGAAATAAAATGCCATTATCAGCAGCTTCATAATAAACAGGTTGAAATGGTTTCGGTTCGCCTCCAAGCGCATCTACCCAATACACCGTTGCTTGAGCTAAGGATTCAACCCAATTAGTTAGCCCATGTACAGGATGAAACCAGACTCGATCAGTAAAATTGGGAGTATCATTCATTCCGTCGGGTTCCATTCGGGGAAGCAGGTATACATTCGTAAAAAGGGCAATATTGGGAAGCATTTGATCTGGATAGGGTGACGATAGGATTACATCCACGTCTACATCTGCTAGTGCAAGCAAGGTAAGATATAGATTTGTCCGATCATAAAGTGTCCCGTATAAATCCGAACTCATACTTGCTGTAGATCGGAAATGTAGGTACCCGGCATCGTATCCTCCGCCAACATTTCTAAAACGCTTCGTTACCCATTCATGGATTGCTATTAGTTTGGTAAGCGGATCCATAGAAGGTTGAATAATTTCCTGGATGATTTGGTTTAACCGTTCATGGGGATCCTGCTGTGCCTCCCATTTACCCTGGATATATTGTGCAACAGGTTCCCATGACTTAGTAGTACTAAAAAAGAGATATGGGGTACGCTGTATAACAGGTGGGCTGTTTTGTTCATGAAGAATAGCAGGCACATGTTCTAAAGTAAATACATGGTTTCCACCTTGAATAACAGAATTCACAGAGATTCCATTAGGTAGACGGCTTTCAGTGATAAAGGTTTCTAAAGATGGATTCCCTAATGTTTTCAGAGTAATTGTTTTAGATAGCACAGGGCGATCTAGTGCCAGGGGTTCCGCACCAGAAAACTGAATCGGATTGTCAACAGGCCGCGTCACCCGAATATGCCATTCCATAATACATCCTTCATCCATTCCAACACCTGGTAGAACCAGCTGGCGGTAATTATGATAATCATACACACCATTAAATGCTCCTGGAAGCACTTCGACTTGTGCATAATCCGGCTGGGTGATGATCGTTCCATCTTTTTGGATTGTTCTAACTTGTAACACCTCAACTTCATCCACCCCATCTCGGTAATCAATGCGGAATTCAGACCAACGCCCGCGATCAGCGTATGTGAATAATTTGATGATCCGATGGATGGTTTTAACCACCTTCCCTTCACTCGTATATTCATACGAAACATCATCTTTTAGAATAATAGACTCCGAGTCCGGATAATCGGCTTTGCTAGGAGCATTATTTAATAACGTTTCAGGATCATCACTCGATTGGGAAAACCCAACTATTGGAAAAAGACTTATCATCCCAAAACAAAATACAATTACCGCTAACCTTAATCTATTCATGGTTTGTAGCTCCTTGTTCGGATTCACTTGTACTGGGTGTCGTCGTATCCAGCTGATTTTCTTTGATAAGTAGAGGAGTGTCCATAAGCCGAATTGCTTCGGTGGCACCTTTTCGGAATGTGGGGTACGTTTCGGGTGTGATGATTTTCCGCTTGATGATAACCTGTTCTTCTAATTGGATACGACGTTCCTCAGGAACAAAAAAACGATGATACCGAAATGCGCTCCGTTCATCCTCAAAATTTGTTTCGATCGTGGGATCCTGTAGTGAATACTCATTGGGTAACAGTATTTTTTCACTTAAAATAACCTGCCATGTAGCACCCACATTCATTTCCGTTGTACGTTTTTCTAACTCGGTATAATATAATGGATCGCGCATGGATCCCTGTGGAATTGGATAACGAGAACTTGGAGGTACTACCAGTAATCCAGAACCTGTTGGTATACCATAAAAGGGAATCGTGCATGTAAGCTCTACTGTACTATCACGGGTATAATCTCGAGGATCAGAGAATGCATAGCGAGTTAGTTCCGCTTGGGGTGCAATGTATTTCACCCATTCTTCAAAATATTGTTGGATTTCATTTCGGTTATGACGCCGTAGATAGGAACGGATGTGTCCGTCTGGGAATCCTGTTAGATGATATGTTAATGAACAACGGGCAGTTCCATTTAAGTCAAGATGAGTTTCCGCATCCAGTACAATACTATGATCGGTATACGATTGAATACGGGTTCGACGTATTGGGTCCCCCGACTCCACCGCAGCAATATATCCCTGTTCTTGCTCCAACACATGCATCTGTACTGGAGTGAACGTGGTATTGGTAGGATCATAAGCGATATAACTGCCATCGGAGGATTTTAGAATTGTAATCGCATGGTTCACACTTTCATCTGGAAAGATATCCATGGGGTTATTTACTGCTGTTAGCGCTACGTAGCTTTCAATCCCCACGACATCCAACATCGTAGCAAAAAGCAACGCGATATCCTTACATACACCTAATCGATCTCGAAATGTCATCCCCGCTGGATGTCCCACATATCCTTCAGGAATTGCATCCCAAAATGCTGAACCGTACCGAATATGATCTCCCAACCAATTACTGAGTGTCAGAATGATTTCATCGTCCGACTCACAATCTTCGGTTAATTCCTCTACTTGGTGAATCATTTCAGGTGTTGGTTCCCGCTGGGGTTTTGTTGCCCAATAATACCAGACGGATTTGCTTTCCCAATCTGGGATGGATGTAATTTTTATATAGGGGTCAAAGTCACCTCGATTTCTTGTATGGGGTTCTAATTCACTGATTTGTTCTAACTCATGTGCTTCAAATACATAGCGAAAATACTGTGGATCATCAATATACATACCCGCTTGTACCCCTCCGTTATACGCTTTAAACTGGAGAGGAAGCGATCGGGGAGTCAAAATGGTTAGACGTTTTTCTAACACATAACCATGGGCACGAGGATTAAACCATCCAAAATATTGCCAGTAATTCTGCAAATTTCCCTGTTCTCGCATCTCTGGAGCTATCATACAGTTTAACCAACATTGTTTTCGTGTGGTTTTTACTTCTAGTGCATCTCCTACTTCTAACGTAGGAAGGGGAAGTACAATCCGTTTTCCTTTTTGATAAATACCATATGAAGGAGTTGGAGTAATCACCGTATGATCTGTTGGAAGGTTGGTTATGGAACCATCAGGATGGATAATGCGTACACTATCAAAGGAATGCTCGGTGTGATTCTCACTTAGCCCACTTGTGATAGAGGAATGGCTTCGCACCGCATTATCTGTGAGTAATTTAATGCAGGTGTGGGATTGCTGAATGTCCCAGGCACCTATTTCAATGGTTATCGTTGTATCGGTGAATATGGTTACGGTATCCGCATCCGGATAATCTATTGCATCTCCTACTTCTAAAACCCGTTCAACGAGTTCTTCATCGCTAAGTTCCAATGCTCCAAGAGCAGGTACTGTAACCCCAACGAATATAAAACATATAACTATATTATATCCGATCCTGAACCAATTCATTTATGCTACTCCGATTTATCATCAACGTTTCGACTAGTTGTGCTATCTTTATGGTAAAGATAGCAGCGGCATTGGTGTGTTTCAGAAAACGTAGTCGTATCTGGATACTTTTGGTTGCATATTTCCATTGCAGAAGGGCAACGTGGATGAAAATGACATCCCATAGGTGGGTTGATGGGAGAAGGGACATCGCCTTCTACATACATGACCGAGCGTCCCGTCTGTTCATCAACTTCTGGAATTGCTGTTAATAAGGCTTGGGTATAAGGGTGTTTTGCTTTTGCAAAAATATCATCTACTGTGCCTCGTTCCACAATCCGACCCAAATACATAACTGCAACTTGATCGGCAAGATATTGTACCACCGAAAGATTATGCGTAATAAACAAATAGGTTAAATCAAAATCATATTGTAGATCTTTGAGCAAGTTTAAAATTTGGGCTTGAATAGAAACATCCAACGCTGAGGTTGCTTCATCACAAATGATAAAATCAGGTTGCAAGACCAACACGCGAGCAATCCCAATCCGCTGTCGTTGTCCTCCACTAAATTCATGAGGATACTTATTCATAGATTCTGCCGATAATCCAACGCGTTCAAGTGTTGCAGCAATGATCTTTGTTTGTTCCGCTTCGTTTTGTTTATTGTTCATTATGCTTTGGAACCAATTCCCTATCGGGTATTTTGAAGCATTACCCAAGGGAGGCTGTTCCAACAAGCTATTCATTCCTTCTTTTATAATATCTTTGACCATCATACGTGGATCTAACGAAGAATACGGATCCTGGAAAATCATTTGGATAGAACGTCGGTAGTCTCGAAATAGTCGGTTCGATAATTG
>CAYPZJ010000373.1:0-5256 GCA_964414635.1 uncultured Spirochaetia bacterium | reverse complement strand
GATATATCTATTGACGGCGCTATATCTTGTTTGTACCTTAGGATTAGTTAAAATTGTACAGCTGGAGGCTTTTAATGAACAAAGCAGAATTAGTCGATGTGATAGCGAAGAACTCAGGACTTCCCAAAGCATCATGTGAAAAGAGTTTGAATGCTCTTACAACTGTTATTCAAGATACGTTGAAAAAAGGAGATAAAATTCTCCTGGTAGGTTTTGGTACCTTTCAAGTACAGAATCGAAAAGCAACACAAGGTGTGAATCCTCGTACCAAAGAAAAAATTAGTATTCCCGCTAAAAAAGTTGCTAAACTTAAATTTTCAGATTCGTTAAACGATGTCCTGAATAAGTAAGCAGTACTCGGTCGTTCGTTTATTTTTTTATTACGTTTGTAAAACCTTGATAAAAGAGAGTGCTTTATGAACGTAACCTACCTGAACGAACGCAATGAAACCTGGCTACGAGCAAGCCAGGTTTCAGGTAGTCATCGGATGATTTATTTACGCTGGCTACGGATTTTCCTATTTTGTTTCGTATGTTTTCAATTTGGATGCGGAGGTGACGAATTGTACACCACCGATTCTGGATTGTTTCCTGCAACCGAAGGTTTTACACCGCTTGAAGGAACGTGGAAATGTACAACCTGCACCCATCCATTTTCCTTTGTAATGACGAGTCCCCAAGCTGAATTCCTATACCAACCCAATGAAACCACTACCATTAAAGCTTTAGCGACACCTTCTTTTGAGTTTAATTCCTATGGACGTTATGTATATTTAACGTGGGATACGGTGTCCGTCAACGTGACAGAAGAAAATGCTTTCTGGGAAGCAATTCAGGCAGAACATGAAGATCCACAGCTGGAACGATTCTACACCCTTCCGGTAACACTGGTTCAGGAAATGGAAAGCACCGCGTTATTTCCGTGGGAAGGATTTGACTACCAGTTTAATTCACGCGGCGATACCATTACTATTCATTATTCTGTAGCAGAAAAGGAACCTGCAACGGAATATACGTTTACGAATACGAATACGGCTGTACTGCAGGCTCCTTTTATTGTTTTTAAGTTATTGGTCTATAAGTATGGAACAGCGCTTCAGGGTGAAATGGTATCTGCACCCTTTACGTTTACAAATAACGGGAAGGCACCATTGGAAATTAGCAAAGTCCAACCCTCTTGTGGATGCACTGCGACGCGATTAGAAAAAACGGTTTATGAGCCGGGTGAATCGGGTGTGATTGAAGCACGGTTTAATACAAGTCATTTCCAGGGCGAGGTTCGTAAAGGGATCCGGGTTCAGACGAATGATTATCGTAACCCCGAGCTATTGCTTTCCTTGGAGGGGCGTATTACTCCTTTACTTGAGATACAACCTCGGTTCATTATTTTTGGAACGGTATCTTCCAACGCAGAACCTATTACTAAACCATTGCAGATCATCCTTCATCCTACTTTTACGGAGGGTGGAGAAATTAAAACCATTGAGGCTCCTTCTTTTATTACGGTAAATCAGATTGATCATACAGATCACGAACGGAGCTATGCCGTAACCCTTGATCCAAGCGCTGCTTGGGAAGAAGCAAATGTAGCTTCCGGGCAGGAATCTTATTTCTTACGAACTACGCTTTATGTGATTACAACACACCCAAACAGTGAACGGGAAGCCATCCCCGTTTCGGCGAATCTTATCCATCCATAAGGGATGCTATTCCCTATTTAACAACAATATTCACCAATTTACCTGGAACAACAATTATCTTTATTACCTGTTTCCCTTCCAGAAACTTTTGTACTTTTGGATCTTCCGTTGAGCGTTTTTCGAGCTCTTCTTTTGAAATAGATTTGGGGAGGGTTTCTTTGGAACGGACTTTCCCATTTACTTGGAACACCATTTCCTGGGTATCTTCTATCGTGAGAGAATCATCGTATGATAACCAACCATAATCCAGGATAGAAGGCTTGAACCCTAATTGTTCGTGCAATTCCTCTGTAATATGAGGACATATCGGGAATAGACAGCGGATTAGGGCAACAACCGCTTCTTTTAATATTTGGAAATCTTCATTGCTAGACGGCTTGAAATCACTGATTTCGTTATATAACTCCATCAGTGCTGCAATCCCTGTGTTAAAATGGTTCCGTTCTGTAAATTCATGGGTAACCTTTTTTATTGTTTGATGTGTCTTCTGGCGGAGTCGGGTTTGCTCTTCCGAAATCTCAATTTGGTCTAACTGCTCCAATGAAGCATTTTTCAGGGGTTTTAGGTGGATATGAATTAATCGGTAGATCCGTTTCAGAAAGCGAAAAGTTCCCTCTACTTTGTCTTCACCCCAGTCTACATCTTTTTCTGGCGGGGAAGAAAACAAACAGAACAAACGGATGGCATCTGCACCATATTTTTCCAGCATTTCGTCTGGACTCACCCCATTATTTTTAGATTTAGACATCTTTTCTGTACGAATGATTAATTGCTCTCCCGTTTTTGGGTCCTTTGTTTTATCACCCCCTAATTCATGATCCCATAAGTAAATGCGACGGGAGGGAGAGTAATAGGTTTTATTATTCACCATACCTTGTGTGAGTAAATTGGTGAAAGGTTCGTCCAGTTTCACCAAACCAAGATCCCGTAATGCTTTGGTTAAGAAACGTGCGTAAATTAAATGACCCCGAGCATGCTCAATCCCGCCCACGTATTGATCAACCGGCATCCAATAGGCGACCTCATCAGGATTAAATATCCGTTCTGCGTTACGGGGACTGCAAAATCGCAGAAAATACCATGAGGAATCTACAAACGTATCCATGGTATCCGTTTCTCGGAGGAATCCGTTCGGTGTAGTTTTAAATGATGTACTGCTATTTAGAGGATTTCCTTTTGAACGAAAGTCAACATCCATAGGCAGGGTTATGGGTAAGTCTTTTTCCTCAACCGGATGGGCGGTGTTATGCTCATCGTAGGCTATTGGAATAGGACAACCCCAATACCGTTGGCGTGATATGAGCCAATCTCGTATTTTGAAATTTACCGTTCGGGATCCCATCCCTTGTTCTTCAATATAAGCACCAATTTCAGCGATGGTTTGATTATTAGGCTTTCCATCAAACGGTCCAGAGTTTACATTGATACCAGCTTGGGTAAATGCTGCTTCCATCGTTTTCGCTACAAGGGACTGATCCTTATTTTGAATGACTATCTTTATAGGAAGATTATACTTTTTTGCAAATTCGAAATCCCGTTGATCATGCGCTGGAACGGACATCAACGCACCAGTACCGTATTCATATAAAACAAAATTGGCGATATAAAGAGGGATCTCATCTCCATTCAGTGGATTAATGACAACCTTACCCGTGTCATACCCTAGCTTTTCAGTCGTCTCCGCAGTACGCATCCGTGTGCTTTCTTTGCATACCGTATCCACAAACGTTTTGATTTCTTTCCCATTTGGTGCATCGCTAATCATTTTCGCTACCAGTGGGTGTTCTGGTGCAATACACATGAATGTAACCCCATAAATCGTATCCGGACGGGTTGTGAAAATGGGGAAGTCTTCCCCATCCAATTTGAATATCACCAATACCCCTTCCGATTTGCCGATCCAATTACGTTGTTCATTGATTACTTTGTCTTGCCAGCCGGGAAGCTTATCCAGGTATTGTAGTAGTTCTTCGGCATAGTGGGTGATTTTGATATAATATTGATCCAGGAATTTTTGAATGACTTCCTCGCCGGTTCGCCAATCCTTTCCATCAATCACCTGTTCATTAGCTAATACGGTCTGTTGGGATTCCGACCAGTTAACCGGTGCCGCTTGTTTATAAGCTAATCCTTTTTCCCATAGTTTTAGAAAAATCCATTGACACCAATGATAATATCCTGGATGACAGGTGGCTAATTCGCGTTCCCAGTCGAACGAAAATCCAAATTTTTTGAACTGCGCTCGCATCGCGTCAATATTTTTATATGTCCAATCACCAGGATGAACATCCCGCTCTTTGGCTGCATTTTCTGCCGGCATGCCAAATGCATCCCATCCCATAGGATGCAATACATTATATCCCTGCATGCGTTTGACGTGAGCAAACACATCACTGATTGTATAATTAAAAATATGCCCCATATGTAATGAACCGGACGGGTAGGGATACATAGATAGGGTGTAGTATTTTTCTCGGTTACGATCCACTTCTGCACAAAACCGTTTGGTTTGTTCCCAATAGGTTTGCCATTTCGGTTCGATTTTCTCAAATCGGTATTGTTCTTCCACAGCAGCTCTCCTGATTTAACGGGATCCTTCCCTGTTTTATGCTGTGAAGGTAAGCAAGAATCAAAGGGGTGTCAATTCGGGTATATCTGAGCATAAACTGGCAATAAGAAAAAAAGCTTGACTTATTATGGGCATATGCTTATAATATATAGTAAGGACGATGCAACTATGCCACGACCCAAGAACAGCCGTATCATAGGAAAACAACCAGATCATTCCGTCTTTAAACCGGCGGGAATACCCATATCATCTTTAGAATCCGTGACCTTGGAATTGGATGAATTGGAAGCCCTTCGTTTGTGCGATCTGCATGGGAAATATCACGATGATGCTGCATCGGAAATGAATACGACCCGTCAAACCTTGGGGCGGATTTTGGAATCTGCAAGGCGGAAAGTAGCCTTAGCATTAATTGAAGGATATGCACTTCAGTTGGGGAATCAGGCAGACTTACCCAACCGATTACGAGAATTCCAATGCTTGAATTGCCAGCATACCTGGACCGAAATTTATGGAACGGGTCATCCAGGACGGTGTCCCGGTTGTGCTTCCATGAAATTGATTCGAATTGATGGTGGGAAAAAGCATGGATATGGTTATGGTAGAAAAAAAAGGGGGGATGCGGATAATCAAAAACAACCGCCTATGGAAGGGAATCCTAATGCAGGAATGGGACGGAGGAGAGGACGAAAGGGGGGATAAGGTAGTACTAAGAAGGGGTAATACCTTAGCGATCCACCCAATAAATTGTCTTAAGCAGTTACCTAAAAGGAGTTCACGATGAAAATAGCAATTTCAACAACGGGTTCGAATCTGGATGATAAAGTAGATATGCGATTCGGAAGGTGCAAGGGATTCATTATTTATGACACCGAAACCCAAAGTACAACCTATTTGGACAATGAGCAAAACTTGAATGCTGCCCAGGGGGCAGGGATACAGGCTGCAATGAGTGTGGTGAATGCCGACGCAACGGCCCTTATTACA
>CAYPZJ010000372.1:0-5260 GCA_964414635.1 uncultured Spirochaetia bacterium | reverse complement strand
GGGTATAATCTAAAACATAAAATCTATAAAAACCCAGAGATGAAATCGCACCCCTTTAGACTAAGATAGTTGACGTTTACCGAAAGAATATATACCTTATCAAGGCACACAATATTTGTGTATGTAAGCATAAGTCAAGTATAAAAAAGGGTACACTAAAGCGAAATAGATATACACAATTGATCTGCAATCTATCAGGGTCGATATCATGTTTAGTGGTATTATTTGGGGTATTTTTTTCAGGGATATAATCATGAGTACGTTTCAGAAACAGCAAAATTTTTTCCTCTCATTTCAATGGATCATTTCCATCGTTATAGGAATCCTTATTATTTCGGTGGTTTTTTGGTCAACTTCGTGTTATGAAGACAGTTTTCCTGTGATGGATGAATATCCAGAGTTGGTTTTTCCACCAGATGGTTCCATTTATGATCCTATTGGAACGAATACGTTCCCATTTCGCTTTGAATGGTTATCAGTTGAGAATGCAACAAAATATACTCTTATAATAAACGATGTGGAAGTAGGTACAGTTTTAGCTCCTTCTACCTCGTTTACTGACTCAGAAGCTATCCAGAAGGCACTAACGAAAACCAAAACAGAAAACTTTTCCTGGTATGTTGCCGCGTCTAATTATTATTTAAGCCGCTCTTCTGAACGTTTTAGTTTTACAATAAAAATCGACTCCACTGCTCCATCCACACCTGAATCCTCGATTGCATCGGGTATCTACTGTACACCATTACAAATCGAATTAACGGCTAGTGATAACTATGATGACTTCATCATTTACTATACACTTGATGGAAGCACGCCCTCCTCCGGCTCCTATGTATATGAGCATTCCCTTTCAATTACTGACGATACGGATCTCCGTGCAATAGCTATTGACTGGGCAGGGAATCAATCGCAAGTCGGGCAGTGGAATTACAATTACTCCTATCTCACACCCGCTATAGATGTTCCCAAAACGATTTGCGAAGGGGAGGATGCTACGATTTCTTGGGTTGGTTATGAGGAATTGAGTTATGTCGCAGAATTATGGAATGGTAGTAGTTGGATTGGGGCTGATACCCTCTTAATCGATCAGGCTTTCATAGGGGGATTACCGGAAGGGGAAGATTATCTATGGCGGCTTCAGGCTTCAACCACATCCTGTACGGGTGAATGGGTAGTAAGTGAATCCTTCCAGGTTAACGAAGCACCTGCCTCTCCTATAATAAATCCTACACCCGATACCTGTTTGGGAGCGGATGTAAACTTAAGTTGGTCAACAACCGAAGGCTTCTCCTATACGATTTATTACGATACAGACAATGAAATGAATACGGAGGGTGCGAGTTTATTGGAAACAACTGTAGCGCCTAACAATACTCTATCCTCTCCAATAGCACTTGATGCGGGCACTTATTATTGGAAGATGATTAGCCATACAGAATCCTGCGGAGAAATTCTCACTGTTGCAGCAAATTCTTTTGAGGTAATCGATCCAGCCTATCTCCTGGCACCTAATCCAAGCGGGAATGTTTGTGAAGGTTTCTCTGCTAATTTAACCTGGGATACTATTAGCGGATATAATTACGATATCTATTATGACATTGATAGTCAGGCAAATACAACCGATGCCACCTTTATTGGTACCGTTACCGCTCCAAATAATACCCTTGCAACACCCCCTACACCAGCTGCAGGTACCTACTATTGGAAAATTATTGGAGAAATCAATGGTTGCACCACAGATGTGATTGTTTCATCTTCTTCATTTGATGTGGCTCCCATATCCGATGCATCTAATGTCATACCGAATGGGGATGTTTGCGACGGAGTCCATCCGAATGTAACCTGGACCACTACTGCAAGTCATAGCTACGATATATACTACGCTACAGATAATGCGACGGATACGACTGGCGCTACTTTTGTAGAAACCATTACTGCTCCGGATAATACCCTTGCTAATCCACCTTCACCAAGTGGAGGGACCTATTACTGGAAAGTTGTTAGTAAGGTAGGATCCTGTACGGGAAATGTAATTGTATCTGGATCAACATTTGAGGTGACAGCCTTAATTCCTGCCTCAAATGTAGTTCCTGATGGTGATGTCTGCGAGGGTAGTGATGTTAATTTATCTTGGACTACAACCGTAGGTTATGAATACGATATATATTATGATACGGATAATACTACGGATACCATTGGAGCTACCTTTGTAGAAACCATTACCGCTCCGGATAATATCCTTGCTAACCCTCCAGCACCCACATCAGGAACATATTATTGGAAAGTTGTTACTAAAATGGGAATGTGTATAAGCGATACGGTTGCTGTATCACCATCCTTTATCATTCATAATCTTCCTACCGCACCAACCGCTTTAGTCGCTCCCACTGGGGGATGTGCTTCATATGATGCTGTCTTTAACTGGACTGACGAAGGTGGCACCTATACGCTTGAATATGGTATAGGAGCGTATAGCAATACTACTTCAGATACAGGTGGTAGTATTACAGTAAATTCCCTTGCAACCGGTTCCTACCAATGGCGAGTAAAACGTACTGTTTCTGGTTGTGAAAGTAGTTATACAACGGGTGAGGTTTTTTATGTTGGCGCTTGTAATTCAGAGGAATTGATTGATAGTGATCCTTTTGGAGATAGTACTTCCGCTGCATATATTTTCGGTTTTGATAATAAAATCTATATTGGACCAAATGCAACGTATAATGGAGCTGTCCGTATGAACCCGGATGGGTCAAATTCAGAAAACATTACCTTTTCTATTGCTAAAGATGTTACAGGAAACACCTCCAGCAATTCGGGTTCGGGTCCATTTAATACTTTTGGTGTGTATCCCTATACGGATGATGCAAGTGCTGGTCCCGATAAAGAAGAAGGCGTGGAATTGTTTGCATCGGGTAACATGAGTGGTTCTGATTATCTACTTATTGGACCGAGGAAAACGGATAATGTAATAAAGAATTTAAATTATTTCTATTATACATCTGATACCGATACGCAGCTTGATTTTAGCTATTTTGATGGAAGCTCGGAATTTGGTCCACAATTTGAGTCTATCAATATCATGGTAACTTTCAATAGTAATCTTTTCATCGGTGGTGTGGAATCCGGAGGTTCTCGCCCCTTTTTCATTAAAGTAACAGACTTATCTCCACAAGACCCAGTCGGAAATATAATCGATTTATTTGGAAAGGGATTTCCTGATATAGGTAAAAATGGATATTATGGACCAGGTTCTATTCCAACAGAACTGGGTATTGATTCAGCATTCGTATATTCCAGCAAGCTGTATCTTGGTAATGCTGGTGGTATTGCTCGTTCTACAGCATCAAACCCAGGATCATCTGATTGGGAGGGATTATTTAGTGATAGTATTGTAAGTAATTCCAATTACGACGCGTATGAATCCGTAGCCCTAGGAGCAACCTATAATATCCATCCATATAAAAAAGCGATTCCCCAGATGGCAGAATATAAAGGCTATTTATTTTGGGGTAGGAATGTGGGAAGTTTGGATAATGGTGCGCAATTATTTCGATATGATGGAGCTGGCGATTTAATACTTGTGGCTGATAATGGATCGGGTTTAACAAACATGGGAGATTCCGACAATAAAGCGATTAGTCTGGTTGCTACCAATGGAGATTATCTGTATATTGGTTTTGATAATACCTCCAATGGATTTGAACTCTGGCGTGCTAATGTTACCAACCCATCTGTTGCAGGGGATTTTACACAAATTAGTACGAATGGATTGGGGAATGGGAGTTCCGTAAAGCGCAGTTATGCTAACTATTCCCTTCAGATGGGTTCTCTATATTTTCTTTACCTTACTGCAGGAAATGATGTAGATTCTATTGCCATTTATCGTTTTGTTAATGAATAAGGGGTAGTGGGACCCATTTGTATTGCTCCCATTCTAAACCCCCTTTCCCAATTCCAAGCCAATGCGGTGTTTATTCGTTATTCCTGGCGATGGTAGGGGTGTTTGTATATTTATGGACCTGCAATGCTCTAGTTGGAAAGTATACATATTGTTAAGACACCCATGTCAAAACTGAAACGTTCAAGTATATTTCTATAAGCAAGGGTGTGAATAATTGGGAATTACAACGCTTGGTTTGGAATAACGTACTTCTTTGTTATTTTGTTTTGTGTTGAGTACAGAAATCTATGTGGAAACGCTAGATTCCTAGAGACCTTCTATTGGAAGAACCTATCCTCATATGCCTGGATGTGGGGCAACTAAAAGGCATAGTTATTTTATAAAAGAGGTTTACAGCCTCAGGATGTTGCCAACCTGTTTACACAGGTGCTTCTGCATTTTTTATAGCTTTATAGAAAGCGAACGCTGCTTCTACATAGGGTCACTAACCAATATGATTACCAGGAATGTAATATTTATTGTATTTGTGTTATGCGCTATCTAATTCTATTTGTAATCCTACTAATTGCCTTAAAAATCGTAGCGTGCCAAAACGCACCGGAATTATCATCACCTATAAAAACATTTGAGTATTTTGATATGATGAATCAATGGGTGGCAACATTTACTTACGGATGTCAAACGGTTATTTGCAAAGGACCTAAACGGATATTCTCGGAATCATCAGCCAATGGAAATGTAGCTCATTCCTATTGGGTAAGAATCTATCCCGAATCCTTTCATGGCGAAATTGATAACACCTGGTTGGATAGCGTGTTATCATTAAATGAGCAACAAAAACCAGATCTTTTAGCAATATCAATGCAATATATTGACAGCAGCGAGCCGATTTTTCATGAATCATTGCAGATAGCTGGAGATTCATCTTATGGTCCTCTTATCAATGGAGAAAACAGAGAGGAGGGGGCGGATTTTAATGATTATCTTGGGATTACATGGCTATATCCAGATTTTGGGGCAGATGAGCCTGAACCGGATCAATTTTTATGTTTGGATTGTTCAGGTTTTATGCGAATGGTTTGGGGATATCGGAATTCAATGGGAGAAACGGACTACACAAATAATTTACCTATGAGTTTAGCTTCTAATGATTCAAAAAAAACAATTCCAAGACGCGCAATTGATATTTATTCGGATGGACCTGGGATTGAAATAATACGTGATTCAGGTAATTACCCCGAGACTTTAAGCCCTATACAAATAGGCGATCTTGTATTTTTTGATGTATCAGAAAATGACGGTTCTGCTATTGATCATATTGGTATGTACTTAGGTAAAGATGACAAAGGTTTTATGCGA
>CAYPZJ010000371.1:0-5263 GCA_964414635.1 uncultured Spirochaetia bacterium | reverse complement strand
TGCTACCAAGCTTGCAAATCTTTATTCTTCCTATCAAATGCAAATCCCAGATATCTTCCAGGCATGGTCACAGGACAATACCATAACCAGAAATACAGATGAGCAATGGCAGATGCGACTCTGGCAAGATATTTTTAAGCGGGATTCATCATTATGTCATTTGCAAGAGCTACTTGCAATTTTGGAGCAATCAACCCAAAAACCACTTCAAAGTCCTCAGCGAATTATTATATTAGGTTCTTCCTTTATATATCCGGTGATGCATCGTTTTTTCCAACGGTTTTGCATTGATATGCCTGTATATCATTTTCTGTTTGCACCTTCTTTTAATTATGGCTCTCCTGAGGATGAAACGGAACATACTACATTATCTGAATGGTCTAAAGCCATCCAAGGCCAATTGTTGTTAATTCACAACCAGCCAACTTTCCCTCATAGTTGGAATCATATTCCCAATTCCTACAACGCTGACTCGGTTCTAAAATGGCTCCAATTGATCTTTTCAAACGATACATCCGCCTCATATGTTTTACCAGCTATGCTTCATGGAAAACTGGATGATGGAATTCGCATCATTGGTTGTTCGGGATGTCGACGGGAAATTGAAATTCTGCATGATCAGCTGGTCGAATTATTTGAAACCAATCCCCAACTTCAACCCGAACGGGTACTCATCATGGCACCGGATCTTCAGCCGTATCTTTCTTATATTGAGAATTGTTTTGCCCATCAAACTCCCAAAATACCCTATTCCATTGCGGGCTTGCAATTTGGAAAGGAGAGCACCTATGTACAAGGCTTGTTCGCGCTATTTGATTTAGTGGGATCACGATTTACGCAAGAAGCATTGTTTAAGATTTTTAAAAATCCTTGCGTAATGGCACGTTTTGGGATTCAGTCTAAAACATTGAATACCTGGTTGGAGGTTCTGGATCAACTGCGATGTGTCTGGGGTTGGGATGGAGCACACCGAGAGCAGCTTGGATTTCCTAAAGAAAACTTTAATTCATTCAAAGCTGGTTTCCAGCGTGTATGGTATGGAATGTTTATGATGGAAACGTCTTTGTTTGAAACATCCAACCGTAATGATGAAATTTTGCCTTCCAGTTTGGGATTTCATGTAGAAGAAGGGCAACTGGAAACATGTATGCATATTACTGAGTCATTATATCAGGATTTATTTCATTTGAATCACATACAACTTCCGATATCCGATTGGGTAGACTTCATCGACCAACTGCTTCAAACCTATCTTAAACCTCGAGTTAGTGTGGAGCAGGATTTTGTAGATCAACAGATGCTATTGGGAAATTTAAATAAAATGCGCACCTTGGAAAAACATGATGGAGCGTATACAGAGAAAACGGTTCCCTTTTCAATGATGCGAGGATTTTTAGAAGAGTATTGTTCCGACCTTTCAATAACTCGGAAGTATGCTTCTGTTCAAGGAGTAATGTTTGCTGAATACAATTTCATGCGGGTTATTCCTTCGGATGTAACCATTCTTTTAGGGATGAATGAGGCAGATTTTCCCGGTAAAGATACCTGTTTGAGTTTTGACCTAAAGCAAGATGCGATTCCCATCTTATATTCCAATTATGATGAAAATGCAATTCAGCGATTCGTATCGGAATCTTCCTCTATACAGGATTTAATCAATCCTGGTAGACGCAATTTGGATAAGTTATTCTTAATGGAAACAATCTTATCGACTACAATGTGTCTCATGATGTTTTATCATAGCCGAAATGATGTTCAAAATCAAATACAGCACCCTTCTGTATTGGTTACTCAATTGTTAGATCATATTAACCAGCACGCTTTTTCAGACGAGAATGAAGTAAAAACTACAATTGCAGCTGCTGACGTTTATACATTACCACTGATTCAGGAACATCCCCTTCATGGGTATGAACCCCGTTATTTTAATGCAACAAATATGCTACTTCGGTCATATAATCAAAATCATTTTAAACAAGCACAGGTGTATTCAGCACGGTTGGAAGAAACCGATCCACGACCCGAACCGGTACGATCCCATCATAACACGAAGACCGGGTTGATTCACCTTTCAATTGAGGCATTGGAACAATTTGTAAAAAACCCCGTGAAAGCATTTTATCAACAGCATTTGGGAATCTATATTCCACGCTCTTCATCGCTATTACAGGGAAACCTGGAAAAATGGGAATTGGATAATTTAGAAATGTACCAATTTGGCAATTCAGTATTGCATCAACCCGATTTGGACCCTACGAAATGGATTCAACATCAACAGCAATTAGGAAATATTACACTGGATGAACTTTCTGTAAAACAACGGCAGTGGATTTTTGAAGCACATCAGAATCTCCAAAACCAATGGAAGCAGCTCGAAGAGCCAACATCTGTCACGATTCGGTTGATGGAATTTGGTTCCAGCTTAAATCGTGTGGGTGTTGTGGATCCGCTCTGTATCGAGCTGGACTCAGAAACGTCAGTGGTACTAACCGGCGAGCTTAAACATTTCTTTAAAACACGTTCGGGAAACTTATGTACGCTTTATCATAGAACACAATATGATACTGGAAGCACGAAATCATTTGAGTGGAGTAGGGCGGTAACCCACTGGTTGGATTATCTAGTTCTATCCCAACTCCCACCAATTCACAACACCTCATCCGATTTGATCCCTGTTGTAATGTATCAGTTACCCAGCCTCAGTGACGCAACACAAAATCCTCCCTTATTGTTGGAAGCATCACAAGCCTTGAATATGCTGAAGTGGTTATTGTCATTATATCTCAAACATACCCATGAGATTACATGGACATTCTATTCGTTATGTCAGAAAGCAGCGAAAACAGATAAAATATTACAAAGCCATTCATCCAGCAAGGATGCATCGTGGGAACAGGCAATGGAACACGCTTTAAAAGCTACATTTAATGATTTAATGGAAGGTGAACTTAGCTATTGTCACTATACCCATGATTTTTTAACACTGGAGCCGCCACAACTTAATACCAAGCTAATTCTGGAGCATGGACAACGGTTTTTTGCACCATTGTTCCAAACGGAATTAAAGAAAACGTCTAAACAAAAGAAAAGGGGAAAGCCATGAATGCAGCTAACCATGATTCGGCAATTCCCATTATTATGGAAGCATCTGCGGGGACAGGTAAAACCTATACCATTGAGCATTTGGTTTTAGCGCATGTATTGGGTTTGTTGGATGATACACCGGTGGATCTTTCTGAGATTTTAGTAGTCACCTTCACTAAACCTGCAACTCGAGATCTCCGAAATCGAATCCGAGCGATTCTTTACCAAGCATATACCAATCAACCATTAATCTTTCCCAGTTTGGATATGTTTGTAAAACATGCACCCGGTAAACTAAATTCAATACAAAGCGAACGTGCTTATCGTGCCTATCTGGATTTTGACGAAGCACAAATATATACCATTCATAGCTTCTGCAATTATATGTTGAAAGCTTTTCCTTTTCAGAGTAACGTGCTCTTTTCTTTAAAGATGGATGAATCCAAGCAAATTCTGATACAAACCATCGCGGATTTTTTTAGAAAACATTCTTTATTAACAACCGAAGAGCGCTTACAGGGATATCAAGAAGCTATTAAGCATCATAGCACCTATTCGGATAAGATTAATGAACACGTCAACCAATACCAGACTTTATTTTTTGATCGCATCGGTTCACGGATTACACCAGACCGAACTCAATTATTAAATGAAATAAACAAGCAAGAAACAAACGGGCTCTCAACACACAATTATGATCTGCATGGAAATTTGATGCTATGGGATTTATTTGAATATATCCATGAAGAATATCCTATTCAGAAACAACACGCTGGAATATTAGAATATCATGATATGATTCACATGCTTTATGAGGCATTAACAAGATCGGATCAACAGAGTGAAACATTGCGCAAAGCAATTCAAACCCGTTATAAGGTAATACTTATTGATGAATTTCAAGATACGGATCCCATGCAATGGGCAATTTTCCATCATTTATTTCATACACCGAAGCATCAGCTTATTTTAGTAGGGGATCCCAAACAATCTATTTATCGCTTTCGAGGTGCAGATGTAAATACATACAATCATGTACGGGACTATATTTCCGATCAATTGCAATCAGAACCTAGATTACTTTCCTTTAATTATCGCTCCAAAGCAACATTGATAGAGGGAATTAATCATCTTTTTCAAACCTGTGTTCGTCCGGATGATGATTTTCGGTATGTAGATGTACAAGCAGGTGCGGATGATACAATACCAACATTTCACTATCAGAACAAACCCGAACCTCCAATTGAGTTTGTTGTATTGGAGCCACTTGCAGATAAAAAGAATGTCGATGAAGCAAAGCAATGCTATTATCTATCGATAGTGGATAAAATCCGCTCGTTTTTAAATGGTGTTGGGGATGAGACCACCACGTATACTTTAAATAATCAGCAGATACAACCCGATGATATTGCCATTTTAACTCAAAAACATCAAGAAGCGGAGGAAGTATATGAGATGTTAAGAGAAAAAGGCATTCCTGTGGTATTAACCAATCAGAAAAAATTATTCGATACTCCAGAAGCCAAACATACACGTATTCTGTTAGAAGCGATTAATCATCCTGCTGAACCCTCCCGAATTAAGCATGCTTTACTAGGATGTTACTTTGAGTTATCTATCTGTGAAGTAATGGAACTGGAGCAGTCGGGTAGGTTAGGGTGGTGGCAGGAATGGTTTTCAACGTGGCAGGAAATGCTTATAGAAAATCGGTTTGTAGAAATGATGGATGATATATTGAATCGCACTTTTCCTCCTTCCAACTTGTCATTTTATCAACGGAATCTACATCGAGTAGAAGGGGGTGAGCGCCGGATCACGAATGTATTGCATATGATTGATATTTTGAATGATATTCTCATGAATCAAAACATGCAAGCAGTTGGATTGGAAGAAGAACTTAAGCATTTAATGGACTTGGATCCTTCAGATACGGAGAATCAAGACTATCTTATTCGCCTGGATCGAGAAGAGCAAGGCGTTCGAATAATGACCATGTTTGCTGCAAAGGGGTTGGAATTTCCTATTGTATTTATAGGAGGAGGATTTTCTCAACGACGTTCCCAATCGGATTACTACAATTTTTATCAGGATGATCCCGATACGCTGTTGCAGTTAACAGTTCCCAAACGGAAACGAACCTTTGATTTAATCAAGGAACAAAAGAATAAAGATTTCCATG
>CAYPZJ010000370.1:0-5272 GCA_964414635.1 uncultured Spirochaetia bacterium | reverse complement strand
TCCTCAACTCCTGCTTTCTGGCGGGAGAATTATGGAGGAGGGTATCGCTTTAATTTAGGTGAAGTTTTTCCTATTTTATATCATGAAGCGCGTTTGTTTTTAACCAATGCGTTCAATTTTAGAACACTTGCGTTTCAAGAAATCAGGAAATATAACAAACACCGATTTATTGAATCGGCGCTGGATCTAGTTAAAGAACTGAATCCGGATGGATTTGGTGATTTCGTAACACCAGGTATTCGAGCGCAATTACTGCACAAGAAGAAAAAAGAACTGGTTATGGATTTTGTTTTAGAAGGAGACAGCCATTCTCTTCATGTTTTGAATGCGGTTTCTCCGGCTTTTACGTGTGCATTTCCTATTGGAAAACATGTAGCCGATCAAGCCGAAGCACTTCAAAAAACATGATTCAGTTTGATATTTAAATAATATATCTTATAATTCCCCCTAGTAAACGATATTATGGGACGATCCATTTTAGGATATGAATCCATCAGGAAAAGGTAATGTAACATGAAAATAACAATGATTGGTACTGGATATGTGGGGTTGGTTACTGGAGCATGTTTTGCTAACTCAGGTAACACGGTAACCTGCACTGATATTAATCAAGATGTCATTGATCTACTCAATGATGGGAAACTTCCAATATATGAACCCTCCCTTGAAGAAATGGTTCATAAAAATGTAGATGATCAACGCTTGTTTTTTACCACCGATGTGGTAGAATCTGTGCGTCAATCGGAAGTAGTATTCATTTGTGTGGGGACTCCTTCCGACGCCGAGGGACGCGTTGATTTATCGTATGTGCTTTCCAGTGTGAACCAAATTGCAGAAGGGATTACAGATGATACCCTGGTAGTAACAAAATCTACAGTTCCCGTCGGAACAACGGAGAAAGTTCGAGACCGCTTGACGGAAGAATTAAAAGGATTGGGGAAAACAACCCGATTTTATGTAGCAAACAATCCTGAATTTCTTAAAGAAGGAGCCGCTGTAGAGGACTTTCTAAAACCCGATCGGATTGTCATTGGTTCCGATTCCGATTCTGCAACACAGGTTCTCAACCGACTCTATGCACCATTCCAACGAACAACAAAAAAGCTCATTTCCATGGATATCCGTTCTTCTGAGCTTACTAAATATGCATCCAATGCGATGCTCGCCACTCGTATTTCATTTATGAATGAAATAGCCAACCTATGTGATCGTGTGAATGCAGATATAAACTTAGTACGTCTGGGTATGGGTTCGGATCCTCGAATTGGAAAAAGTTTTATTTTTCCTGGAGTGGGATACGGTGGTTCGTGTTTTCCAAAAGATGTACAAGGATTAATTCATTCTGCAGCAGATGCAGGACTTCGATTACGAATTTTAGATAGTGTGGAAGAGGTAAATCGGGAACAGAAGACCGTGCTTGCTAAAAAAGTACTCGCCTATTTTGGTCCGAATCTAAATGGGAAAACTTTTGCGGTATGGGGGTTAGCATTCAAGCCCCGAACCGATGATATGCGAGAAGCCCCCGCTTTAACTATCATCGATATCTTACGTAAAGCAGGTGCTACCATAAAATGTCATGATCCCGTCGCCATCCCCAATGCTCAAAAACTTTTAGGTACCGAGCAAATTACCTATTTAGAAGACAAATACGCCTGTGTGAAAGATGCCGATGCCCTTTTACTTATTACGGAATGGATGGAATATCTCACACCAGATCTATACTACTTGAAAGACCTATTACGTGAACCTGTTATTTTTGATGGACGAAACCAATGGGTGGATGAGGGACTGCGAGAGAAGGGATTTAAATACTGGGCGATTGGCTATCGGACGGAATCGCAGGCTTTAAACTACAGGGAAAATGAATAACAAATCGGGAGTAGGTACTCATGGCAAATCCTTTAGTGGATATTGATTTTAATTACCTCCATCATATGATGGTAATAGCGGATCTTGCGGCTGAAAAAGCGAGTGTTATTAAAAAGCAGTTCCGAAATCAAAAACCTATCATTAATGAATTAGAAGAGATGGATGGTAGATACTTCATTTTAACAGATGAGTCCAATAAAACCCACATCCTTTCATTTCGTGGAAGCAGTAATATTCGCAACTGGCTTTATGATGCTGCGATTCAAAAAGCCCCCTTTACGGTAGAAGGGAAAGAAATCATTGCACATGAAGGGTTTCTTAAAGCTAGTCGAGAAGCCTATGAAGATGTCACAATGTATCTTGATACTTCGTATGATATTGTGCTGGTAGGTCATTCCCTTGGCGGAGCCATGGCAGTTTTGCTTGCCTTATTGCTTAAAGATAAGGGATATCGTATTCACCAAATCATAACATTTGGGCAACCCAAGGTAACCGATTTACCAAGTGTACAACAACTTACGGAACTCCCTTTGTTACGGGTTGTAATCGAACAAGATTTGGTTCCCTTATTACCAACCATGTTGGATGTTTCTAAAAATTTGCGTCAAAGGTTGGAGCAACTGCTTACTGGAGAAACATTAAATTCCTCCATTTCGGAAAAGATTGGAGGGCACATTGATTCCATTGCAGATGGATTCATTGATTTCTTTGTGAAACCACTTCCTGAAAAAATCAAACTCCCCTCCGCTTCGGATTTCCCTTTCCTAAAACAAGCCGAACCAAATAATGATCCCAAAGCGCTTTCTAGACAAACAAAAGATGGAAAATCCATTAAAACAACTATTCCTTTACTATCCAATGAGTTCAAATCAAATTTTGAAAAAACCATCCGATTCATCAGTGGAAAACTTCCTCGCCCCAATGATACGGTATTAGACGGCATAAAAAGCCAGGTTCAAGCCATTCATAATCAGATCGATTTATACACCGTGGATTATGTCCATTTCGGTGATGAGTTGATGCTACTAAAAGAAGGCGATGTGATTTTCGTAGAAGATAGTGAGTTGGAAAACCACAAATCCGAATCGTTTTTCAAAGAAGTAATCGAACATCGTGCTAACTTCTCTGCACATTTTGCTGATAATTATATCAAAACACTTCGAGAACTTGCAGAAAAACAATCCTAATGCCAATTTTAGGAGTAGATCAATGAGTGCAACCTATCCGTTTCGTTATGAAGGAACGCAATTTTCATTTGGTGGTTTGTTAAAACTCTACAAAGGCGATCTTCATTCCGATATCTCTACTTTTGCTTTACGTGCTGAATCACAAACGGAATCACCAACAACGCTTTTAAACTGGGGGAGCGGAATCCTTTATCGGAGTACATGCCAGCTTGGATTATTTACCGTCGATCACGAACGGTTTTACCCCACTCAATCACCTCAAAAACTGGCAACACGTATTTGCATCAAGAATACCAGCCCAGACCCACTTTTAGTTGATCAACTTATACCACTTCAACTTGAAGCAGAAGGATTAAAGTTAGGAACAACACCGGTCTCAGAGTGGGTACTCATGCGGCAACCAAGGCACAAAAATGATATGCCTGCTACCAGCAAGTTGGGAAGTCATAAAGCAGGGAAAAAGGATTTGGTGCGGGGTATTCCAGAAACAGGGGGGATTCCCAATGAAAAGCTAGGGGATGCGAATCCAATCCATTTTGTCAGTTCTGAACTCATGGTGTTATTCGCCGAAGATGCGAGTCTTATTCTTGGAGTTACTCCTCTGGATCAGTGTTTAATTAGCATGGAATTGGAAGTGTCGCTTGATTTTAATCAGATAACTACGTTAAGTATCATTTGTCATGGTGATGGTCAGCAGGTTGAATCAGGCAGCGTGTTAGAAAGTCCTTGGGTGATAGTCGATGGTAATCCTAATCCCTTCGGTGCTATTGATGAATTGGCGGAAACATGGTTGGCTATGTATCCAAACACGCGTATCCTACACCGAACCCATCGCAATCCGTCCACGGTATGGTGTAGCTGGTACTATTATGGTGATGGGTGCACCAAAGCTGAGGTGGATTCAAATCTGAACGTATTGGAGCAGAACCCGTTACCCATCGATGTTATTCAGATTGA
The DNA here is from genome assembly GCA_964414635.1 of uncultured Spirochaetia bacterium. GTDB lineage: Bacteria > Spirochaetota > UBA6919 > CAYPZJ01 > CAYPZJ01 > CAYPZJ01. Next base: position 1,259 of record CAYPZJ010000370.1, on the reverse strand, counting down.
TGCCTGTTGGGATGAGAAATGGGGAGATTGGTACCCCAACCATCGATGGCAGGGATTGGAAACGTACGCGAAAGAGATATTAAAGCGTGGGTATCAACCGGGTATTTGGACATGTCCGTTTCTGACCGATTGGCGCTCGTATATTCGATACCATCATTGGGAATGGTTATTGAAAGATAAGGATGGTAACCCGATTTTATTCCCGATGGGTACAGATGCGTATGTGTTGGATCCCACCCATCCTGAGGTGCAAACGTATTTAGAAACGTTATTCCATCGATTAACTCATGAATGGGGGTTTACGTATCATAAATTAGACTTCACACGAGCCGTGAGTCATCCTAATGCGGTTTTTTACAATCGCACTCGAAATCGCGCACAAGCGTATCGAATGGGTATTGAAGCAGTCCGTCGTGGCATGGGAACGAACGCCTATTTAAATATATGTGGAGGATTGTATGGCCCTATTATCGATCTAGTCGATGCGCAACGTTCCGGTTCCGATACTACGGGGAGCTGGAATGAATCTCCGGCGTGGGACTCGGATGAAGAAGGCTACGGACCTTTTACCATCAAACAAAATACCTTGCGATATTGGATGAACTCCTTATGGGAAAACGATCCCGATGCAGTCATGGTTCGACGTCGTCCCGAACCCTATCGGAATGAAATCCTCACCATTGGCACCATGAATGATATCGAAGCAGAAACAAGCATGTTGAATCAGTTTTTAGGAGGGGGTATTGTCTGTTTCTCAGAGAATCTGGAGGAAATTGATTCCGATCGGTTGCATTTGCTGCGCCACTGTGTTCCTTCCTTAGGACATGCTGCAATCCCCCGTGATGCATTTGAGGGCGTTCGATTCCCTGAAGTATTTCATACAAAAATAAAACCCATGGCTGCGGGATTGTCACCCTGGCATTGTGTTAGTTTGGTAAATTGGTATCAAACCGAACGAACGTTAGCTAGAAAAATTGACACCAATTTAATAGGTTCGGAGGCACAGCCCGGAACTAGGTATGCGGTGTATTCATTTCATCAGAAGACCTTTTGGAACTTAGGTTACGGGGACTCGCTACCAGAAATAGCAATTCCACCCCATGGATGTGATATATTTAAAATACAACCCCTAACGGATCCTAACTCTGCAATGGTATTTACCGATGGTCACTTTTCAATGGGTGGTACTGAAATCCGAGCATGGTGTGCGGAGAGGAGAAGGCCAGGCAATGTTGTGCGACGGGATTGTCAACGCTGAG
>CAYPZJ010000369.1:0-5281 GCA_964414635.1 uncultured Spirochaetia bacterium | reverse complement strand
GTGAAAGAATTTCTGAAATTCGGAAAGCGGATTACCATTCCAATAATCTATAATATACTGAAAATAAAAATATTGGTGATATCACAAAAAATGAACCAACCGGATTATTTTACAGTAAGCTTTCGGATGGTATGTACTGTTTTCCAAACTGTTTGCTTACTTCAACCTTATAATCCAATAAAACATTCTATGTAGTAAATAGAGAAAGGGGTTGCATAATCCTCTATGCAACCCCTTCATTTTTGTTATAATTCAGTATTGGCACGTTTGTGGAGGTTTACAAGGTGGTGTTACAATGATTCCAACATCACTCCTCTACATTACTCGCGCCTATTAGAAGTCAATAATTTTATTTCCAACCAGCAGCGTCCATTGGAGCAGATTTCCTGCTTCTCCAAGGAAACTGGGTTTAAGCGTTTCGCGGAAACCATAATTGAATCGCAATTCCGCAGAAAGCTGCAATTTTTGTCCAAATAGATAGTTAACATCAAAGGTGTATGACGCACCAAATGCACCTACAATATCGACTCCAAAATCTTCAACCTGATCCACAACAGCTTCCGTATAACGATTATCGTGTCGCGTCATTCGGGCAAAAATAGCAATACTTGCTTGGGCACCAACCATCAAATAGAGTGTTACACCGGATAACGTATATTGTGGTTTTAGGAAAAGAGGGATGGTAACATTAAAGGTGTTAATGTGTAGGTCTTCTACCTGGCGTTCCCAATTATCTTCTCGATCAAAACCAACACTTTTCATTTCAACAAGAGCATTAAGTTCCGCACGAAATTCAAACGCTTTGCGACGGAAAATTTTCTGACTGGCGTAAACCCCTGCAGTAAATTGTGGGCGAATTCGCGCATTGGGATTGGTATTTTTTGCCAGATTACCTCCACCTTTCACACCCACATTCATACCGAGCTTTTCACGAAGGGTGAATTGCCAAGTTTCTGAACTGTCAGAAGTTTGATCATAGACCTTCGCTTTCACATTCCACTCATACAAACCTGGTTCTAACAGGGTTGGAGGGCGCCATCGTGTGTCTGCACCATTGTAAACCTTTTGTCCGTTTACATAAAGTTCATAGGTGATTTCCCCTTCCGCTCGAACTTCCACACGTCGCCATGTTAAAGTAGGAACATCTGCCTCTGAGATAACAGTAACCGCATATCCATTTTCTGGAGAGATATTTACGGGTGGTTGAATCCGAATAAGTTGGAATGTTCCACGATCGGAACGCACTCGTTGGAATTCATTTTTCGCTACTACTGTCCACGTATGCCGTCCGAAATCGATGGATTCATCGGGGGTGTAGGAATCAGCATCCCCTTCATAAACCATATCGGTATCAAGGTACACTTCGTACGCCGTTGCTCCTCTAACCCTGCTCCATCGGAATTGTGGGCGGATTTGATAGGTTAGGGTATTTTCAGTCAAACTTAGCAAATCCGGTTTTTTGATACCAACGACAAATTCGATGGAATCACTTCGTACGATGGTTCCATCCCGCAATGTTACAATCAAATACGCTTGATAATAACCATAGGCGAACTCTTCATAACGGAAGGTTTCATCCGGCGGGAAAATGGGTTGGGTTCCTGAATAAATTAACTCATTACTGACATACAGTGCATAGGATTCTGCTTCTTCGATAGCAGGCCATTCAAATCGTGGTTTTTTAATATTTTCGGAGTTTTCAATATGCTCAATTACTAACAGTTTTTTTATCTGTTCAATACGCTCCGGATCAGCCTCACCCTGCGCCATTATTGGGTTAAGGATGAACCAACTTAGGGTTACAAAGAGCATCCATATAATTGCTCGCTTCATTATTTTCCCCCTTCTTTAACGAATCCTTGTCTAATTTTTCGTTCACAGGTTATAAAATAATAAACTCAGATCGAAAAAAAAATCGAGGTACGTAAAAGATCCATTAAGAACCTCATTATTTACCCTTACCTAAATATCCGATCTAAGTACTATTTCCAGTAAAATACACTCTGATAAACTACCTAACCCTGCTCAAATGAGCGTTCGGTTACCTCATCATGCTCCTGTTGCTTTATTCATTCCCGCTGGTTTTTGCAGCGTCAATAAAACACAGAAATGGTGATTAGCGCTGAATGATTATTGTAGCCTATATTCCTTCGTTGATCCAACGCTTCACTAGGTATAAGTATACACACACAGGGGGGCACTTGTCAAGTGTTTTTTATTTTTTTGTTCTCCTGGATGGTTGACCGCTATTTTATTATTGGTTTATAAACACCATCGATACTCTACCTACAATTTGATTGGATTATCACTAAAGATAGCGGATCGGAAAAGGGGGTTTTGATATTTTCATAGGATAAGCAAACAATTACCCTCCTAATAAGGATTAGTGTAGAAGAATGTTTCACGCTTATCCTATTAATTCAATTTAGCTGTTTCATTATTATTCAACGCTTCCCAAGACTTTCATCTACGGTTTAATGATTAATGCAAAAGGGATCTTTTTACGATCCGCTGCGTTAAATGCTCTAAAATTGCAGGGAAAGACGACTAACGTTTTGGAATGGGTGTCTAATGCTGAAACAACACAGTTATGGTCAAAAAAATGGTTAGAAGATCATCCCCCAATTCGAATTATGTGTTGCTTTTAGATGGGATTTTATTATTATAGGACTGAGTATACGGATAGTTATCCTCGCCCTCTTTAGGGAGGATGGCTTTGAATAGTGAATCGTAAGTTTATATATTAAGAAATTTTTTCAATGAGGTGGCGCTATTTCAGAGAAAAATAAGTTTAATCGTGTGAACCATCAGATCAACGCCCAAGAAGTGCGATTAATTGATGAAAATGGCGAGCAGGTAGGGGTTGTATCCATAAAGGAGGCAATGGCAAAGGCGAAAGAAGCAGATATGGATCTTGTGGAAATTGCTCCTCAAGCCACTCCACCTGTGTGTCGCATTCTCGAGTATGGGAAATTTCGTTTCGAACAGAAAAAAAAGACCCGAGAAATGAAAAAGAAGCAGAAGGTTACTCATCTCAAGGAAATTCAGCTGCGCCCCAACATTGAGCAACACGACTATAACTTCAAAATGAAACATTTGAAGGAGTTTTTAGAGAAAGGGGATAAAGTAAAGGTTTCCATTCAGTTTCGTGGACGCGAGATGCAACACACCTACAAAGGACAGGAGCTCATTAATAAAATTCTAGAAGAGTTAGGTGATGAAATTGTGGTTGAAAAAGAAGCGAAACTTGAGGGCAGACGGATGATCATGATTATTGCACGAAAATCAGGGAACTAGCGTTGCTTAAATGGGTCCATCCTCATACCACCCAAACCACATACGAGCAGGATTAGAACAAATACAACTATAGAAGGAAAGAATCATGCCTAAAATCAAGACCAAACGAAGTGCTGCAAAACGCTTCTCGTTTACTAAAAATGGTAAAATCCGCAGAAACAAGGCGTTTTCAAGTCATATTCGAACGAAAAAATCACCCGAGCGGAAACGCAAATTTCGCAAGACCGGTTATGTTCACGATAACGATGCAAAAAATGTAAAACAAATGTTACCATACGGTTAATGAGGAGAATGTTATGCCAAGAGTCAAACGAGGACAAATCAAACATAAACGTCATAAAAAAATACTAAAAGAAGCACGAGGCTATCAAGGAAGACGGAGTAAGCTATACCGTTCTGCCAAACAACAGCTTATTCGATCGCTGGCATTTTCGTATCGGGATCGCAAACAACGCAAACGTGAATTTCGAAGATTATGGATCACACGGATTAGCGCGGCAGTTAAGCCACACGGATTAAATTATAGCCGATTTATCAAGGGGTTAACAAAAGCCAATGTGGAGATTAATCGAAAAATGCTTTCTAATATAGCTATTGAAGACCCCGATGCATTCAAAGCCATTGTAGAAGTGGCAAAACAAAACCAATAAGTGGATTAGGCATGCCCTACTCAAAAAAACACATCGATTCATTTCTTAGAGATTGTTTCTTCGCTGTTTTATCCTATCGGGATGGAGCACAGTTGAAATCCGATCTGATGGTTTTTTCACACCATATCGACGGAACCTTTTATCTTATTACCCGCCAGAGTTCTGAAGGATTTCATGGGATTTCGGAGGATCCATCCGTGTCTTTGATGATCTACAAAGAAGAAGAGGATTTGGAAGCAATCAATTACTTCATGGTTTCTGGTACGGGAAGCGTGATTGATGAACTTGATTCCGATGATGCAGAGCAAGCTCTAACATTGATAGGTGATAAATCCCCAATGATACGCAATCTGCTTTATGATGAGGATCGAGAAAAGCATTGCATTATTCGCGTGGAAGCAGAACAAATGAGTTTTGTTAATTGGGGTGATTTAAAACAGGGCACTCCCATTACTATACTTGAAAAAGAGTAACCTCACCTTGCTTTCCAGTTTTCCACAACTTCAAAATTTTTCCGCTACTTGCTCATGCTAGGTGTTTACAGAAAAAGACTTAGGAACGGGACATGGCAAAATTAAAAATGTATGCCGATACATGCATGAATCTGCTGGTCATATGTGTTATCAGTGGATTCCTTTTTCAGTGCAATCTTTTTCAGTCTGATAATACGGAACATCCCTCTAACGAAAATGGCGAGATTAGTTCTGAGCACCAAGCATATCAGAATTCTGAAATGTATAACCGGCTGGCTTCCATTCAAGATATTCTCCGAACCCAATCTACTCAGGAGGCAAAAGAACAGTTAGAATTATTGATTAAAGATAATCCTGCTTATTTTGATTTTCTACTGCTATTTGCAGAGTTGGCGCGAAGTGATTATCGCTTGCAACTATCCAATGAATGTTTGTTGATATTGCTTGGTACCTTGGATAAAAATGAAAAAACGGATAACCATCTCCAAATTTACAACCTACTAGCGAAGAATGCATGGATTATGGGATCATTTGAGCAAGCGATTGATTACTTCAATGTGGTACGAACGATTTACGTTGAACGGCAAGACCAGTTGGGTTTGGGAAAACTGTATTTACAGATGGGGGAAATGTATAGCTATAAAAATGATTATAAACGATCCAACGAGGTACTATTTAGCGCCATGGATATTTTTAGTGAATATGGCGATCTTAAAAACCAAATTTTCTGTGGGAATGCTATCGGTATGAATCAAATCCATCTGATTCAGATGGACATTGCTGAAGAAACATTACAATTGACCATGTCACAAGCACGGGATCTGAATGATTCCTATTTATTAGCGCTTACAAAAATGCATC
>CAYPZJ010000368.1:0-5288 GCA_964414635.1 uncultured Spirochaetia bacterium | reverse complement strand
ATTGCAAGTATACTCACTCGAAAGGATTGACTTTTTTGGGGTGTCTGTAGGACTTCGTACTACAATAATTTAGGCATTCTGACGTTTCGGTAAACGGATGGATTCCAACATAAAAATCCAACGCTGCTCCGATGTGACCCATTTAGCCTGCCCTACACAAATAACCTTTACACCTGGAACTAAAACAAATTCGGATTCCTTGAATCCTGGAATATCTCCCTGTTTAAGCCGTTCTCGCTCCCCTGCTGAAAATTCCTTCTGCACCTTAGCATACATGGAAATAACCCCATCATCAACAATTAATTGTAGGTCTTTAGCATATACCGTGGTTGAAAACAGACGCATATACTGGGACGTGGTTATCCGACCACTTTTCAAGCAAAATGATTTATATTCAAATGCCAGACACTCTTTATTCCGAATAGGTGACAAAATGGTTGAATCTCCTGCCAATTTTCCTTGTAGCTGGAGTCTCCCCGGAATGAGTGATTGGAGATCAGTGACAACCCTCGGAGCAACCAATCCCATGGTGGTCAATAGTTGTTTGAAATGCGAATGCTTAGGTTTCATATCATTGCTTCCTAAATAGGATCACCAATGTAAGTGTATTCCTATACACAATTATAAAACACAATATATGAGCAAACCTTTTTGTTTTTTTACTAATCCAGGTTTGTTTCTCTATAAGGTTCTTGTGCTTTTGATAATACATTCTGGAATTGAGTTCTCTAAACTTGCCCAACGTTTTGTTTAATAGGATGGGCACCTGCTGGTCCAAATGAATAACTACTATATCGAATCTCGTTACGCTGATGAAGTAAATATCTTAGCGAATGAATTAACTGCAGAGGAAACCGGAACCTTATTGGATCAAACCAAGGAGATTCATGCATGGTTGAAGATCAGAATACAATCATAAACAAAATTAAGACGTTTTATATGCTTATTCCGTTTAGTACAGATTAGCATACCAAAAGAACAGATTCTCAATGTCCTTTTCCCCGCCAGCATGGTTTTTGTGTGGGATAAAATCGGGAGTAGTACATCCATCGATTCGTCCACTGCTTTCGGACTACCTGGAAGGTTAACAATCAATGTTTGATTTCGTATCCCCGCCATCCCTCGGGATAATAGAGCAAACGGAGTTTTCTGATAACCTACTGCGCGGATTGCTTCGGGTATTCCTGGTACCATTTTATCACAGATATGTTGCATGGCTTCTGGCGTAACGTCCCGTGGACCAAATCCTGTTCCCCCTGTAGTAAATATGATATCTACATCCTTCCGATCAGTATAAGCAATCAAGGTTGCTTCAATTTGATCTTGCTCGTCTGGAAGAATTTCATATCCAACGATCTGTACACCCGCATCATCTAAGAACTGGTGGATACGTTTTCCAGAAATATCTTCAGAGGATCCCCCAGAACGACTATCGCTAATGGTAAGAATCACTCCGGTAATTATCATCGCTCCGTTTTCAATACCCAAATTTTATCTCCTACAAAAATATGTCCTCCCTGAATCACCGCTGCAAATACCCCTTCCCGGGGCATTACACAATCTCCCACTAACTCCCGAATTCGACATCCATGATGACACGCTTTACCAATCTGGGTTAATTCCAAAATGACATGATCTCCAATTTTGAATTGGGTTTTTAATGGAAGTTCCCACAGCTGTATTCCCTCGACAGTCAGATTTTCAGCAAATACTCCTGGTTCCAATTGCACTGCTGCGGTTCGTATTTTTGCAATGGATTCCTCCGCCAATAGACTTACCTGGCGAGTTGATCCAGCGTGAGCATCTCCCTTAATTCCATAGGCAGGAATCAATTCGGCTTGGGAAACAGGCTGCTTGATTTCACCGGTTTTTTCAGAAATGTTAATCGATCGAATCAATCCGTGCATGGCTTTATCCGTTCTTTCTGTTTTGAGCGCAATGCAATGGCTCCAATCCGCATGGTTTTATCCACGGCTTTGCACATATCATAGATAGTGAGAGCCGCTATGGAAACAGCATGAAGAACTTCCATCTCGACACCTGTTCGGCTTGAAGTAACAGCGGTGGCTTCAATTTGGATACCATCCTCTTCTAAAGTACAGTGGACATCTACATGATCAAGTGGAAGCGTATGACAAAGAGGTATTATTTCCCCTGTCCGTTTTGCTGCCATCACGCCAGCTACGGAAGCAGTGGTAATGACATTCCCTTTTTGAATCTGATGCTTGCTAATTAATGCGAGGGTACTTTCCTGAAGATAGATTTTCCCTTCTGCTATTGCTGTTCGTTTTGTTATGGATTTTTCAGAAACATCCACCATACGGATCGTTCCCTGATTATCAAAATGGGTAAATTCCATGTTATCCTCCAATGTGGAGCATGGATCGGTTTGTACAACGGGATCCATGGATTGGTTTCATGTAAACCGCTTCCATTAAAGAAGATTTAATATCGTCAAAAATGATAGGAATTTCTAACTCAGAATGCAAGCATGGTTTGATAACACCATTGGATAATATTCGTAAGCGATTGCAGAATGAACACAATGGCGGACGATCAAAGTGATGGTTATCTTTCTTTTCCTGCTTTAAATCAAACTGCTGAATAAGATGGAGGGAAAAATTTTGCTTATCACACCAGGTACGGATGCTATAAATTTCTTCCTCTGAACTATCATTTGAAACAACGGTATTGATCGTAACTGGGAATCCTTCCTGTTTTGCCGCCTCAATCCCTGCTAGTACCCGATTCAAATCTCCTCCACCTGTAATTTCAGCATAACGCTCTGCGTTTAGTGAATCCAATGACACATTGATCCGATTCAATCCAGCCTGGTTTAAATCATGAGCATAATGTTCCAAAAGAATACCGTTTGTTGTCATGGTTAATTCACGAATCCCGGGAATCATTGCAAGCTGAGCAATCAAATAGGTAATTTGTTCGCGTAACAGGGGTTCCCCTCCTGTTAATCGTATCTTTGTTATTCCAAGGGCTGCTCCAGCAGCAACAATTGCGTAGATTTGATCGAATGTTAAAAGCGTCGACGGCTCTAACCGTTTTTTATCTTCACGATTCGGAACGCAATACCAACATGACAAATTACATCGGTCAATAACAGATATTCGTAAATAGGTTATTTCACGACCAGAAGGGTCTAACACGTACGTGTTCTCCTTGAGGTACTTTCGTGGTACCGATGGGGACTTCGATAAATCCATTCGCCTGACTCAACACATTGAGATGACCACTTCCTACATAACGGATCGCATACACTTTCCCTGCTTCATATCGAATAGGAAGCAATTCCAAGCGTTCTCCAGATTTACGCGTTATTGGATCAGCAAGCGTTGCAGCTAGTTGTAATGGTTGATAGGCATGTCCCATAAGATTATATAAAAAAGGCTTAACATAATATTCAAAAATCATGAAGGTCGACAAGGGATTTCCAGGCAACCCAAACACAAAACGATCCTGTTTGGTGCCAAACACGGTTGGTTTTCCCGGCTTAATGGCAACTTGTTTAAACCGAAGTTCCACTCCTAAATCCTGCAATACATCCGGAACCAAATCATAATCACCAGCGGACACCCCACCCGAGATAATAACAACCGAACAGGTGGCTAATGCTTTTTCTAAAAACGATCGGGTACGCTCATATTCATCATGTACCCGTCCCAGATAAAGAGCGGGAACATCCATCGCTTGGAGTTGAGCAACCAATTGATGCCCATTGCTATTATAAATTTGTCCCGGTTGAATCGCATCACCCGGTTCCACAATTTCTGAACCTGTCGTAACAACCCCCACAGTGGGAGGTATCGAAACCTCGATTTCAGACACACCAACAAACGCTAAAATTCCAACAACGGCTGGTGTTATGCGCATACCTTTTTCTAAAACCAAATCCCCCTGTTTTAAATTTTCACCCTGGTAGCAAATATTATGGGTATCAGGTTTCTTAATCCGAATAAAATCCACACTTTCATGTACAAATTCACGTCTAACAACCCAATTTGCACCTTCTGGGATCATCGCTCCGGTCATAATTTTGGCGCATTCCCCTGGTTGAATCTCCTGGCTGGGGATCGTCCCCGCAGGAATAGTTTCGATGATTTTCAGCTCGGTATGGGGATCTTCCTTTTTGTATGCATATCCATCCATCGCAGATTTTGAAAACGGCGGGGAATCATGCGGAGCATATACGGGTGCAGCAAGAATTCTTCCGAGGGATTGGGAGATGGAAATATTTTCCGTTGGTGATTTCTGAGAACTGTTTATTATTATAGCCATAGCCTCACGTGCGTCGATCATATCATAAAGATAATCAAGGGACGGCTGAGGATCAACAATTGCATTGCCTGCTAAAATTCATTATCTTTGCAGATAGACGGGAATATCCCCTATGTTCCCACCAATCCCGTAACGGAGGATATCGATGATGTGGCAAGTTCTTATAAAAGTTCCCTTACTCCTTGGTTTCTTAGCTATCCTGTCTAGTTGTACTCTGGTCACCACCTTCACCAAGGAAGCATTTCACCAAGGAACGAATGATATTCGGATTGTGGAACCCCTTCCGGACGGGATCACCTGTTACCTGTATAATTATAACATAACCGATAAAAAGGAATATAAACATTATGCTCTGTTCCGAGATCAATTGGATCTGACACTGTATTATGTAGAAGGGGAAAGCATAGAAGAGAAAAACAATTATTCGTTTATTCTTCAATCTCGAAACGGACGGGCTATAGGTGGTTTTATTACGTATTATAATAAACCTAAACAAGTAGAAACCATACCTTTGTTTTCCTTGTTTCATCAGCATTTCTGGTATAAATTTTTTCATCGAACCCTTCAACCACAACAACAGGGATATTCTGGAGATGAAAAGGGTCAAATAAAGGGCACTTCGTTATATTTCTACGCGATTAACAATGAATTATACATTTATGATGATCCCAAACGAAAGCATATCGTTTTGGTTGTCCGCTTCCACCAACAATTTAATGATTTCCGTACTGCATTCGAGGACCTCGTGTATCCGGATACCATCACAGTATGGAATACAGAAGCACCCACCCATATCGATGCCGATCGACGCTTAGAACGATATACTTCCGATTTTGGTAAAGCCCACTTTAATCTAAATACAGGAAAATTGGAACTCGATCCAGAGGAAGAAGCAGCATTGCTAGCAGAAGATCCAGACGCACTGGATAATTTGTGGATGGTTCGGACCAAACTAATGCCAATGCCTACCGATCGCATCTTTACAGAATTAATCGTCC
>CAYPZJ010000367.1:0-5288 GCA_964414635.1 uncultured Spirochaetia bacterium | reverse complement strand
CCATCCGTTGGTTGATATGAATACGGGACAAATCATTGGGGTCGAAGCGCTTATTCGATGGCATCATCCTGAGAAAGGAATTATTCCACCTGATGAGTTTATTACTCTTGCTGAAGAAACTGGGTTGATTCTTCCTATTGGAGATTGGGTGTTGTATCGTGCTTGCCAACAGTTGAGTGAATGGTTACGCGAAACAAATTGTTCCATCTATGTATCCGTTAATATCTCAAGCAAGCAATTCAAGCTTCAAAATCTCCCTGAATATGTTCAGAACGCGCTCAAACGGTCCCGAATTCAACCGGAACATCTACATTTGGAAATTACAGAGCATTGTTTGATGCAGGATGTGGAGAAAACAATCCCGGCGCTGAATCGATTAAAAGAAAGTGGTGTTCATGTTTCCATTGATGATTTTGGTACAGGATACTCTTCTATGAACTATTTGAAGTATTTCACGATAGACAGTATAAAAATCGATAAATCTTTTCTAGCAGATGTTCCGCTGAATGAAAAAGATAGCGCTATTGTGAAAGCGATCATTAATCTGGGAAAAATTATGAAAATGAAGATTATTGCAGAGGGGGTTGATCGCTGGGATCAAATAGATTTTCTTCGTGAAAATGCTTGTGACATTGTTCAAGGGTTTCTATTTAGCCCACCTGTTGCTCCGGATGTAATTAAGCAATATCTGATGGATAAAAAAACGTTGTTCTCAGAACCCCCCCATCATGATATGCAATCTGATTAGAGAAGGTGTTTCACATCCATAAGAGTCTGATATGTAGTGTGTGGATTGCGCTAAGTATTTTGGATTAACGCGCGAGCTATTCCGGAATAACGGAGTTTTGAGAATATAGATGGTTTTAACCATTTGGAATTCTTATTATATTACTGCCATTACGTGCCTTGCACCGTAAAACCAAAACCATTCGGGGAGTGTAACTTTGTCGCATACAACCAATGAAAAGCTGGATGCCTACTTAAAGCGGGAGCGGGAGGTTTATCTCGCTGGGGGTGAAAAATCCATACAAAAACAACATGACCAGGGGAAATTAACCGCACGAGAACGAATTGAAATTCTGTTTGACCCCGGTACCTTTCAAGAAATTCATCGATTTGCACAGCATAGTTCCCGCAATTACGGTATGGATAAAAAGAAGTTAGCGGCAGATGGTGTGATTATTGGGAGTGGAACTATTGACGGACGATTGGTTTATGCTTTTTCCCAAGATTTTACTGTTGCGGGAGGATCGGTTGGATTGCGACATGGAAAGAAAATAGAGTACATCCTTCAATTAGCACAAAAATCGGGTGCTCCTGTAATTGGAATTAACGATTCAGGTGGAGCGCGAATTCAAGAAGGAATTGCATCCCTAGTAGGTTATGGAAAGATCTTTTATCAAAATACAATTGCTTCGGGAGTAATACCTCAGGTAAGCATCATTTCCGGTCCCTGTGCTGGTGGAGCTGCCTATTCCCCTGCCATTACTGATTTTATTATCATGGTACGGAATACCGCTCAAATGTTTATCACCGGCCCCACGGTAATAAAAGCGGTTACGGGAGAAGATATTACCGGTGACGCATTAGGTGGAGCACAAGCTAATAACAGCATTAGTGGGAATGCACATTTTATTGCAGAAACAGATGAGGAAGCGGTGGAGCTGGCAAAACAAATCCTTTCTTATTCTCCCAGCAATAATATGGAATATCCCCCACGACCTGCGCCTACCGGAGAAATCGAAGTAATTGAAGATGAAACGTTGGATGCAATCATACCGGATGAATCCAAACAAGCGTATGATATGTACGAAGTTATTCATAAAATCATTGATCATGGGGATTTCCTGGAAGTACATGCTCATTTTGCGAAAAACATCATTGTGGGATTTGCCCGAATTGATGGGCATTCTGTTGGTATTATCGCCAATCAACCCAAAGTGTTAGCTGGATCACTTGATATCGATGCATCGGACAAATCCGCTCGGTTTATCCGCTATTGCAACTGTTTTAATATTCCACTCATCACGTTGGTAGATGTTCCTGGTTTTTTGCCAGGAGTAAAACAGGAACATGGGGGTATCATTCGTCATGGAGCGAAAATGCTATTTGCATATAGCTATGCGTCCGTTCCCAAAATAACCGTAATTCTTCGTAAGGCGTATGGCGGTGCATTTTTGGCTATGTGCAGTAAGGAACAGGGGGCTGATTATTCATTCGCTTGGCCCACTGCAGAAATCGCTGTTATGGGAGCCCAAGGTGCTGTGGATGTGTTATTCAGAAAGGAAATCAAAGAAGCTGAAGATAAAAACACCGAACGATCCAAACGGATTGAGGAATATGAGGATAAATTTAACAATCCCTGGATTGCTGCTGAAGAAGGTTATATTGATGATGTAATCCTTCCCCGTCAGACAAAAAAATATATTTCCATATCGCTGGCGAATTTAATTAACAAACGAGAGCATCGTCCTCGTAAACGACACGGTAATATTCCCCTGTAACACAAAACAACGGAATATGCTGCTGGAACAGGTTTTTTGGTAAAGGAAGTGTAGGAATGGATCTCATCCGAAGGAACGAGTATGAAATTTTTTAATCCCACCACGGAATTCATTGCGCTGGTTATTAATTTGAAAGACTCGACTATAACGGAAGGGGTGGAGTCTACCGCACTTTCTAATCAAGTGATGAATCTTGGTGAAGCAGCCCAGGTTATGATAGTGGGAATGCTTGTAGTTTTTACGATCTTACTCTTGTTATCTATTCTCATGGTTTTATTACGTAGATTTGATCTCAGATTCGTAGCACCACGGTTAGCTGCTGATTCTCGTCCCCAAAAACCAGTCATCCAACCTGGGGGTACGATTGAAATGGATGGAGAAGAAGAACGTAACGAAGAACTAGTAGCAGTCATAACCGCTGCTATTTCGCAATATCTCTACCAAAGCAAACGAGTGTATTCCATTCGGTATGTGCAGCCACGAGTACGTATTGACACCCCATGGGATGTACAAGCACGAACGGAATCCATGCCTAATTACTATGATTAATTTTATATGGGAAGCAAGACGGGGAGAAGCAGGATTGTAAACCGCGTCTTCTTTCTTAATGGACTATCGTATGGATCAATATATTCTTGATTTTGTCAATAAAATGGGTTTAATGTATTTTGATTGGACCCATTTAATAATGCTTTTGATTGGGGGAATCCTAATCTTCCTTGGCGTCGTAAAGCAATACGAACCTCTATTATTAATTCCGATTGGGATTGGAGTAATTTTAGCAAACCTTCCTTTAACAACACTGGTTGTAGCTCCAGTGGGGGAAACATATGAAACGATGTATGGGACATATGGCGATCATGAGCATCCAGGGGGACTATTTTGGTATCTTTATAAGGGAGTTCAATGGGAGATTTTTCCACCCTTGATTTTTTTAGGAGTGGGAGCGTTAACAGATTTCGGACCTCTTTTAAGTAACCCCCGTACTTTTTTGTTGGGAGCGGCTGCTCAATTTGGAATTTTTGGAACTTTCTTGGGTGCAATCAGTTTAGGATATCTGGGTATTGAAGGGCTATTTTTCCATGCGAAAGAAGCCGGTGCAATTGCGATTATTGGTGGAGCCGATGGACCCACTGCAATCTTTACCACTGCGAAGCTCGCTCCCCACTTATTGGGACCGATTGCGATTGCTGCATACTCGTATATGGCACTGGTTCCTATTATTCAACCGCCGATTATGCGTTTATTAACAACAGAACGAGAGCGGAAAATCCGTATGACAGAACCCAAGGAAGTATCGACATGGGTGAAGATCGTATTTCCCATCATGGTTATGATTATCGGAATTTTGGTGGTTCCTGCTTCCGCTCCATTGTTATCTATGTTGATGATTGGAAATTTATTTCGTGAAGTGAAAGTAGTGGGACGGTTGTTGCATGCAGCACAGAATGAGATTATCAATATTGTTACGATATTTCTGGGGATTTCTGTGGGAATTACGATGGATGCCTTGAGTTTCCTCAATCCAAAAACGCTTGGTATTCTGGTGTTGGGTGCGCTTGCATTTTGTGTTGCTACTGCTTCGGGTCTACTTTTTGCGAAATTGATCAATGTATTCAGCAAAAAGAAAATAAATCCATTGATTGGAGCAGCGGGGGTCTCAGCAGTACCAATGGCTGCACGCGTAGTTCATAATGAAGGGCAAAAATATGATCATGGAAACTATCTCTTATTCCATGCTATGGGACCAAATGTGGCGGGCGTTATCGGCTCCGCTGTGGCTGCTGGTGTCCTTATAGCCATTTTGGGACGGTAACAACCGAGAGGGAATCGCATGCATTCACCAGTAGCGTTTATAAATGGGGGGAGCCGGGGGCTTGGTAGGGCGATCGCTTTAGCATTAGTTCAGGATGGTTACACTATTTGTTTTTCGTATAAAAACCAGGAAGAAGAAGCACAGAAGACGATCCGTTTAATAGAAGAGCATGGTGGAACAGGCTATGGGTATGTATGCGATACAGTGGAATATGACCAATGTAGGAAGGTTGCAGAGCAAATTCGTTCTCAATATGGAATCCCCCACGTTTTAATTAATAATGCTGCGTTTACTATTGGGGCAGCCCTTCATGATTTAGAAATTGGGGAATGGAAGGCTATTTTAGAGAATAATCTATCGGGATACTATTATTGGGTTAGAATATTCGCACCTCAATTCATGGAACAAAAAAATGGGGTTATTATCAATATTTCTTCGGTCAATGCGGCTCGTGGTAGGGAAGGGCATATAGCGTATAATACCAGTAAAGCGGGAATTGAGGGATTAACCCGAACCGCTGCCCGTGAATTAGGTGCATTTAACATCCGAGTAAACGCGGTAGCTCCCGGATTCATCAATACTGAAGCCCAGCGACGTACACCTGAAATCATAAAGAATTTGATAAAACATGAAATTGCCTTAGGAAGACTCGCAGAACCGGAGGATATTGCTGGGGTTGTTGCATTTCTATGTTCGGATCGTGCTCGATTCGTAACCGGTCAGATTATCCGAGTGGATGGGGGGCAGTATCTTTAATCAAGTTACTCTTTGTTGATTATTTTGCTTAGATGATCTTTTTTTAGATAATAATTTTTCCAACCGGACGTTTCCCGCAATCGTGCATCGGTAATCACCATCGGATTGGCACGCAATTGTTCCTGCTGATTAAATGTTGATAATCGATTATAGGCGCGCAACCAAATACAAGCTCGATCCCGTGATTCACATTGCCCTTTGCGTGATCCACC